>JAILMN010000019.1 GCA_024692565.1 Paludibacteraceae bacterium | reverse complement strand
TCGGTTCTGCTTCGGCTTCCCCTTCAAACTGCACACCGGCTTGGCGTAAGCGGTCCAAAATTGCCAGATTGCGGATGTCGTTGAAGTACGCGACGATGTTCTCTGCGATCTGCGGTCCCACATCTTCGATGGCGCACAGTTGTTCGGCGGTAGCCCATTGGAGCGCGTCGATAGTGTTGTATTTGCGGGCAATCTTCTTGGCGGTCGTTTCTCCTACCATGCGGATTCCGAGCGCAAAGAGCACACGCGACCACGGTACGGATTTGGAGGCTTCGATGCCGTCAAGGATGTTCTGTGCCGACTTCTCGCCGAGGCGTTCTTGCGCGGCGATGTCTTCCAGTCGCAAGGAATAGATGTCAGCGATATTATGGAGCAGGCCTTTCTGGTAGAAGAGGTCGATCGTTTCTTCGCCAAGGCCATCAATATTCATGGCTTTGCGGCTCACAAAATGCTCAATCTTGCCTTTTATCTGCGGCGGACAACCCGATTCGTTGGGGCAACGCCATGCCGCTTCACCTTCCACACGCACAAGCGGTGTACCGCATTCCGGGCAAGTGGTGATAAAAGTCGGACCGGTCGGACTGGTCGGACTCGTCAGAGCGGTCGGATTTTCTTTGCCGACAATCTTCGGGATGATTTCGCCGCCTTTTTCCACCCATACACGGTCGCCGGGACGGATATCCAGGGACTTGATAAAGTCTTCGTTATGCAGGGTTGCACGTTGCACCATCGTACCGCTTAACTGCACGGGTTCGAGGTTCGCTACAGGCGTGACAACTCCCGTTCTTCCTACCTGATACGTAATCTCTTTGAGAAGCGTCAACTGTTTCTCGGCAGGGAACTTATAAGCGATTGCCCAACGAGGAGTTTTGGCGGTATAACCTAATTCTTCCTGTTGCGCTAAGTTGTTGACTTTGAGCACGATACCGTCGGTTGCAACCGGCAGGTTCTTACGCTCCGTGTCCCAATACGCGATATACGCCATGACCTCATCCACAGAGTGGCAAACCTTGATGGCATCGGAGATATGAAAACCCCACTCTTTCGCCGTACTAAGCCGTTCAAAATGGGTCTTACCGGGCAGGTTCTCGCCCAACATATAATAGAGGTACGCGTCCAAACCACGACGTGCCACTTCACGCGGATCTTGCAGTTTGAGTGTACCTGACGCGGCGTTACGCGGGTTGGCAAACAACGGTTCTTCCTGCTCTTCCCTCTCTTTGTTGAGTCGCTCAAAATTCGCCCAAGGCAACAGCACTTCGCCTCGCAATTCAAAGAACGCAGGGATGTCCGAACGCTCGATTTTCCAAGGGATAGAAGGGATGGTTTTGATGTTCTCGATGACGTCATCTCCCTGTTGCCCGTCTCCTCGCGTAAGGGCTTTGACGAGCACGCCGTTTTCGTACCAAAGGGAGATAGACAGACCGTCGTATTTGAGTTCGCAAACGATTTCCACACCTTGCGGCAACTTGCGTACCCAGTCTTCGATTTCTTCGCGTGAGTACGAGTTCGCCAACGACAACATGGGATACTTATGTTTTACCTGCGCGAAACCTTTCTTGCCGAGGTCCGAACCTACGTGTTGCGTAGGAGACTTCGGGTCGAACATATCCGGAAATTGTTTCTCCAGCTCCTGCAGACGATGCATTTTGAAGTCGAACTCCCGGTCCGACATTGTAGGCGCGTTAAGTACATAGTACTTATAGTTCTGTTCCTCGAGTTCGCGTCGCAAGGCTCGTAACTCCTCGCGCTCCGGTTCTTCTATTTCAGAGAATAAATCGTACATCGTCAATCGTCCAATCGTCACTCATCTCACGATCATCTTCCGCTGGTAGGTCACGCCGTCGAAATAGACATAGACGACATACACTCCCGGGTCGGCAGGCAGGTCCACTTCGAAGTACGGCGAGGTGATTTCTTCGCGTTTGATGAGGATACCGCTGACGTTATAGATGGTATAGAAACTCTTCTGCGAAGCGGCATAGGCATTTTGGATGACGAGTGTGTTCGCTTCGCCGGAAAGGATCTGCGCCGAGTTCAGATGCGGCGTAGGATCATAGACCAAAGAGCTGTCCAGTTTGAGGCCCACCAGCACCGGGTCATGGTCGGAACAACGGAACATCGTGTTGTCGCTCCATTTGCCGTCGTAGGTATAACGGTCATCTTCGTCCGAATTGATGTGATAAGCCGCCATACCGGTGATCTGCGGGTACATGGTCTCGTTGCAAATAGCATGGTCGATGTAACTCGCCAAACCGCCGTACATATAGCTGTAACTGCTATCGGCATGGAACGCACGATGCAAGTCAATCATACCTTGCTTGGTGAAGGTGAGGATCGGGTCGGTTTTCGCATAACAGTTCATATCACCCATGAACAGCACGTCGTTGTCACGAATACTCGGGTTCTGGCGGTACGAACTCTTGTAGAAATTATACACGGCAGTAGCCTCGTTCACGCGACGGTACTCATCGCCCGTGTTCATAGCCTTGAAGTGATTGATCGAATAGATGAATTTCTCACCGGTCTCTTTCTCGCGGAAACACAGCATTTTCTTGCGGTTTGCCAACTCAGCGTTAATCTCGCAAGGTGTTCCGATCGGTTCCACTTTATTGGCATCATAGACGAAATCGGACTTCTGTTGCGAACCCGTGGAAGCGTCGCTGAAGTACTTGTAATTACGTCCCGGAAGGTTCGAATTGAGGTCTTTCACGATCTCGTCAATCGCGGAGTTGCCTTCCTCCAATTCGACCAGACCGTAGATATCGGCATTGATTTTCTTAAGCGCTTTGCTCACTTTCGCACGCTGGTCCTGATGCTCCGAATAGCTGTCCGGGCCCAAATAATCGTGACCTAAGTGATCCACGAAATAGTTCTCCAGGTTCATAGCGCAGATAAGCAGGCGGTAGTCACCCAAATCCGGCAAACCGGCTTCCATGTCCGCACGTGTGTTTCCGCGCCATTCTCCACCCACCATCGACAGGCTGGTCGTGCTGTTCACTTTCGCACGAAGATTATAAATCTTCTCGCCGCAACGATGGTAACCGCTGACGCCGGTCAAAGTGAAAGAACAATAACCGTTGACATGAATCGCCTGATTGTACTCCAACGAACCCGCTGAACCTTGACTCATAGGCTGGTACATGCGCCACGGAGCTACCGTATATTTGCTGTTGGCATTCGAGCAAACCACAATCGGGTCATCAAAGATGACAGTCTGACCGACATACTTACTCAACTCCGACGTGGACCATGTATTGGGACCGCTAACCGTGATGTGCGTTTGGGCCATCAAACCGAACGGCAGAAGGAGCATAATGAACAATAAGAAACGTTTTTTCATCGTATTTCGTATTAAATCGGCTACAAAAGTACACAAAAATTTGCATATGTGCAAAAAAAAAAGTAATTTTGCAGCAAATTTTGAGAATATTATGTCATTTTCCGATTTTTGGACAACGATACAGATACGCAAATGGGGTAAGTACGTGGTGACAATCGTGCTCTTTTTGGTCATCTTTCTGTTCATTGGCGACCAGAGTCTGATTCAGTTCGTCAAACGCGGTCGGGAGATTCGGCACTTGGAGGAACAGCGTGATGCCTATCGTTCGGCGAGCGAGAAAGCACAACGGGAGATTCAGACGCTGCATAACGCCGACAGCTTGGAGCGTTACGCGCGCGAACATTATTATATGCATGAAGCAAACGAGGATATTTATTTGATCGATGAAGTTGAGTAATATCATATTGATTGTCGGGCTGGTTATTCTGGCCGTAGGCGCAGGGCTTAATGTGGCTAAGATTGAACCCTGGGGTGATTATGTGCTGATCGCAGGTGCAGTAGTCGTTATTGCACGCGGTTTCATCCGCACGCATGAGAAAGAGGATAAAGGGTTAGAGGACTAAAAAAATGATTGATCGAAACCGTGCGGAACATATCATTTTAGGTGTTGACCCGGGTACACTTTTTATGGGTTACGCGGTCTTGCATACGATGGGCCAACAAGTTGATATACTGGAGTTTGGCGCATTTGATGTACATAAGATTGAAGGGCAATATCCGCGGTTGCAGAAGGAGTTTTTTTTTCTGCAACAGATCATCGACAAATACCATCCTTCGTGCCTGGCTATCGAGACCCAGTTTGTGGACAAAAACCCGCAGACGATGATCAAAATCGTGCATGCGCAGGGTGTGGCGATTGCGGCGGCGTTGAGCAAGGATGTTCCGATCTACGAGTACTCGCCGATGAAGATCAAAATGGCGATTACGGGTAACGGTCATTCCACCAAACAACAGGTGGCAGGTATGCTCCAGCGCTTCATGCACATCCCGGACGAAGAGATGCCCAAGAAATTGGATGCTACGGATGCCCTTGCGATTGCGTATTGCCACTTCCTGCAGTTGGGTCTGCCTACGTCCGAAGGAGGTGCCAAAGACTGGACCACGTATGCGAAACGTAAAGGCCTGACGGACAAAGGATTAACCGGTCCGAACGCCCAACTCCTCGCTGCCCTTGCAACGGTAAAAAAGAAAAAAAAGTAATGAAATATTTGGTAGTTTCAAAAAAAAGTACTACCTTTGCACTCGAAAATCGTAAATCGCAAATCGTTAAATCGTAAATATAACAACTATGGCTTACAAAATTTCCAATGATTGTATCGCTTGCGGTACATGTATCGATGAGTGCCCGTTAGGCGCTATCCATGAAGGTGAAGAACACTACTTTATTGATCCGGAGGTTTGTGCAGAGTGCGGAACCTGTGCAGACGTTTGTCCGAGTGGCGCTATCTCGCTCTAAAAAAATGCGAAAAATCACCTTAAAAGGTGTATTTTTGAGGGACTACAGACCGTAGTTCCTCATTTTTTAAGAAAAAAATGGGGCAAAGTATTGCAAATTTGAAAAAAAAGCAGTAATTTTGCAGCCTGAAATGAATATAACACAAAAATACAACCATGTTAGACGCATTTTTTAGAATTCATGATTTCCTGGTAGAACACTCGTTCATGCCTATTCGTCGGCAGCTGATGGACGAGATCAACTGGGACGATCGCCTGATTGCCATCAAGGGTGGCCGAGGCGTAGGTAAGACGGATTTTTTGCTGTCGCGAGTTAAGGAGATTGAGGAGGCATGGAAAAGCATGTCGGAGCATAGCGACTCCCTCGGTCGCAAGAAAACCCCGCTGGATATTCGTCCGTGTTTGTATGTAAGTCTGAATGATTTCTACTTCACGGAGCACACGATTGTGGAGGTGGCGAGTAAGTTTGTCAAATCCGGCGGACAATACCTATTCCTCGATCAGTTGTTCAAATATCCGAACTGGTCGCGGGAACTGAAACGCTGCTATAATAAATTCCCGACGCTGCACGTCATCTTCTGCGCTACGCCGGTCATGCCGATTGACGAGGACAATAATGACCTCAAGGATATCGTCAAGACCTACAACTTGCGCGGGTTCTCGTTCCGCGAGTATCTGAACCTGCAGACGGGTCTGCGCTTCCGCTCGTACACGCTCGAAGAGATCATCCAGCGGCACGCTTCCATCTCGCGAGAGATATGCGACCGCGTGAAGCCGCTTGATTATTTCAAGACCTATCTCGATCACGGTTACTATCCGTCGTATCTCGAGAGTAAGTCGTTCGAAGCGGAGCTGCTCAAGACGATGAATACGCAGCTCGAGGTGGATGTGCTGATGATCAAGCAGATCGATGTGGCTTGCCTGCATAAACTGCGCAAACTGCTCTATATCCTGATGCGCGAAGCGCCGTGCGCATTGAACATCAGTAATATATCCGAGGAAATCGGTCTTAGTCGTGCTACCACGATGAACTATATCAAGTACCTCAAGGATTCGCGTCTAATCAACTTGCTGTACTTGGAGGACAAGAATTTCCCGATGAAGCCGACGAAAGTATATATGCACAATACGAACTTGGCGCAGATGATCTTCACGCGCGAGCATAATCCGGTGAACCTGTACGAAACCAATTTCTACACGGCTATCCACGGGGCGCATAAGGTAAACGCAACCGACCGCTCGGCGATGTTCATCATCGACGGCAAGTACTATTTCGATGTACGCGAGACGCCGTCTATGCGTGATACGATTCGTCCTACCGCCGTAGGCGAACTCGAACTCGGTCGCGGCAATCAGATCCCGCTGTGGCTGTTAGGATTCTTATACTAAATCGTAAATGGAACTAAATCGTACATCAATCGTTAAATCGTAAATCGTCAAATCGTAAATACAAAGATTATGTCTAAAGAAAAGAAATTTATGACCATGGATGGTAACGCCGCTGCGGCGCATGTAGCTTACATGTTCACCGAGGTAGCAGCCATCTATCCTATTACGCCGTCGTCGCCGATGGCGGAGAACGTGGACGAGTGGGCAGCCGCAGGTCGCAAGAACCTGTTCGGCGAGACCGTACTCGTGCAGGAGATGCAGTCTGAGGCCGGTGCAGCAGGTGCTGTTCACGGTTCGCTGAACGCAGGTGCGCTCACCACCACTTTCACGGCTTCGCAGGGTCTGCTCCTCATGATCCCGAACATGTACAAGATTGCCGGTGAGTTGATCCCGACCGTCTTCCATGTATCGGCTCGTACGCTGGCAAGCCACGTGCTCTGTATCTTCGGTGACCACCAGGATGTCATGGCGTGCCGCCAAACCGGTTTCGCTATGCTCGCTGAGGCTTCCGTACAAGAGGTAATGGACCTCGCCGGAGTAGCACACCTCGCTACTATCAAGAGCCGCGTGCC
>JAILMN010000040.1 GCA_024692565.1 Paludibacteraceae bacterium | reverse complement strand
TGGGGGCAGAACATAGCTGAAAGGGTTAATCCCTAATGGGAAATCGGCCTTATTCCACATCACGATGTCAAATCGACTGCAAAGATACAACAAATATTTTTAATAAACAAATAAAATTTTAAATATACAATGGGAAAAGTAACTTATGCGCCAGGTATTCAGTTTGTTAACGGAAGCCTGGCAAAGCCGAAGAAACAGAACGGCCACAATCACGGTGATTATTTGATCGGCACCCACCGCATAGCAGCCACCACCAACCCCGACTGCAACCGACTCTATCTGCGTAAGAAAGTGAAACGCTCGACGCCGCTGAGTGCTCGCGAGGCACAGATCCGCACCCGCTTCACCGCGGTGACCCGTGCAGTCGCACTCCGTGCAAAAGACCTCATGAACATGACCACCGACCAGGCGAACTTCCTCGCCCAGAAGGATCAGCCGGGAGGTAAGAAGACCATGAAGGCGTACTTGTGGAGCATCTGCGCAGCCGCGTACGACGCCGAGCACAACGGCTAAACGGAAGGAAGTCTCTCAACCGAGAGGCTTCTTTCTTTTTGAGACCCCCATTTTTTCAAATAAAGCTGATTTTTCGGCGAAATTGCATAAAATGAAAGAATTTTTGCATTTTTTTGGCAAAATATTTGCTCATATCAAATAAAAGCAGTACTTTTGCACCGAAAACAAAAAATTTTCATAGTTAAGGTTTAGGTTTAATGGCAATAGGAGGCTGTGAAGTTTCCTATTGTTTTTAGACAAAAGCCCAACAAAAGGCTAAAAAAGCGAGGCAAGAGCCTTATTTTTTTATGACAGAAGAGACCCAAAATACGATTCCGGATATGACGGATATGGATGAGATTCGCAAGGCAATCATTGCGAACGAGATACTTAATCGAAAATATTAAAACAAAGATAAAATGGCAGTAACGTACATGACCGCAGAAGGTCTAAAGAATTTGAAAGAGGAGCTCCGTCAATTGGAGACCGTAGAGCGCCCGCGTATCATTGCCGCAATTGCGGAAGCGCGCGAAAAGGGTGACTTGAGTGAGAATGCGGAATATGACGCCGCAAAAGAGGCACAGGGTGTGCTGGAGAGCAAGATTGCGCAAATCAAAACGCGTCTGTCCGAAGCGCGTGTGCTCGATGCATCCGATATCACAACCGATGAGGTACAGATATTAACTAAGGTTCGCGTGCGCATGAAGAGCACCGGTATGGAGAAAACCTACCAACTCGTCACCGAGGGTGAGGCCAATGCGCTGGAGGGTAAGATCTCCGTCACCACGCCTATTGCTCGCGGTTTGATGGGAAAGAAAGTGGGTGAGATTGCGCAGGTGCAAGTACCCGCCGGAACCGTAGAATTCGAAATCCTCGAGATTTCCCTCTAAATCGTAAATCGTCTAATCGTCAATCATTATGACTATTTTCACGAGAATCATCAAAGGCGAGATCCCGAGCTACAAAGTAGCAGAGGACGATAAAAACTATGCGTTCCTGGATATCAATCCGCTCGTTAAGGGTCACACGCTCGTGGTACCGAAGCTCGCCGAACCGGAGGCCGATTATATCTTCGACCTGACGGATGAGCAATTGAAGTCCCTGATGACGTTTGCCAAGAAAGTGGCGAAAGGCGTCAAAGCCGCAACGGGTTGCAAGCGCGTAGGTGTAGCAGTCTTGGGTATGGAGGTCAATCACGTGCATGTGCACCTCGTGCCGATGAATAGCGAGAAGGATATGCTGTGGAGCAATCCGAAGTTAAGCCTGCCGGCAGAAGAGATGGCGGTCATTGCCAACTCCATCGCCGAGGCGATAGATAAAAAGTAAAAAAAAGTCCGCAACCGCGGACTTTTCTTTTACCATATCGAAACTCGGTTCTCCGGTGCGATGTACATTGGACTGTCTTCCGTCACACCCCATGCCTCGTACCACGCGCCGATATGCGGCAGCGCGCCGTTAACGCGCCAGCGGCCGAGCGAGTGAGGATCGGACTTCGTGCGTTGGAGAATCTCCTCCGGACGGATATTATTTGCCCATACATTGGCGTACGCCAGGAAGAATCGCTGTGCGGGCGTGAAGCCGTCGCGTGTCTGCAGACGCTCTGCTTCGGGCTTGGCTTCCTCATTGAGCGAGAAGGCCTGGAACGAGATCTGCAGACCTCCGTGGTCGGCGATGTTCTCGCCCAGCGTGAACGCACCGTTCGCATGCACACCCGGAGCGACCTCGATGCCGTTGAAATACTCTTCCATCACTTTCGTGCGGGCGTCGAAGGCTTTCTTGTCCTCTGCCGTCCACCAGTTCACCATATTGCCGTCCTTGTCGAACTGGCAGCCCTGATCATCGAAGCCGTGCGTCATCTCATGTCCGATCACCACACCGATTGCGCCGTAGTTGAACGCATCGTCGGCACTCATGTCGAAGAACGGATATTGCAGAATACCTGCCGGGAAACAGATCTCATTGCTCGACGGGTTATAGTACGCATTGACGGTCTGCGGCGTCATGTACCATTTCTTCTTGTCCACCGGTTTGCCGAGGAAGCTGAGGCTGTAGTCCTGCTCGAATTTCGCGGCGCGCTGCATGTTCGCGTAATAGGTGTCTTCGGCATTGATATCCAGTTTGCTATAGTCGCGCCATTCGTCGGGATAACCGATCTTGATGGTCATCGCGTTCAGTTTCTCGAGCGCTTTGTCTTTGGTCTCGCGACTCATCCACGTCAGGTTCTCGATGCGGATACCGAGCGATTTCTGCAGGTTATGCACCAGCGCCAGCATACGCGCTTTGTTCTCCTCGGGGAAGTATTTCTTGACGTACATCTGACCTACCGCTTCGCCGAGCGTACCGTTCACCACACCCACGGCGCGTTTCCACAGCGGACGCGGTTCTTCAGTTCCCGACAGCACACGGCCGTAGAAATCGAAACTGGTCATATAGATCTCGGTGGTTAGGAACGAAGAAGCACCTTCGATGACCTGCCATGCGAAGAGCGTCTTGAGGTCTTCGAGCTGCTCGTCTTCCAACATACGTCCTGCCTCCTGAAGGTGCGGAATCTGACCGATGGAGAGGCTGTCAAGTTCCACGCCCAGTGCCGCGAAATACACTTTCCAATCCACCTGCGGAACGAGCTCCTGCAACTCGCTGATACTCATCTTGTTGTAGTTGCGTTGCGGGTCACGCAGCTCCACATTGCTGTACGCCGCTTTCGCCAGACGTGTCTCCATACGCAGCACGGTCTGTGCCCGGTAATCGGCATTGTCAAAACCGAAGAGCTCGAACATCTTCTGCACATACTTGACGTACGCCTCGCGGATCGAGCGCGTGGTCTCGTCCTCGTCGATATAGTACTCTTTCTCGCCTAACGAGAAGCCCGCCTGGTACTCATTGAGGATGTTCATCGAGCTGTTCATCGCGTCGGCATCCACGTACATCGCCCATAGTTGGAAATCCATCGCGGCGCCGAGCACTTTGCTCAACTCGTCACGGCTGGTGATGTTCGCGATCTGTTCCAGCGTCTTTTGGACGGGTTCGATTCCTTCCTTATCGCGACGCGCGGTATCCATCGCCAGGTTGTACACATCGCCGATCTTCTGCTCAATCGTGCCTTGGTTGTGACGTTTCGCCGCAATGTCTTTAATCAGTCCGTTGACCTGCTCCAGGTTGTTAAGCGCCAGTTTGTCGAACGAACCGAAGCGGCTGTATTCCGCCGTCAGAGGGTTGTTGACCATCCAGCCGCCGCATGCGAACTGATAGAAATCATTCTGGGGCACGGCTGTGGTGTCCAAATTAGCCAAGTCGATACCCGTTGTCTGTTGTTTTGGGGTGCAAGCTGTTGTCATAATTGCAAACGCTGCAAGCGTAAAAAGAATTTTTTTCATAGGATAAAATACAAAATCGGCTGCAAAATTACACTTTTTTTTGCACATATGCAAGAATTTTTGTAATTTTGCGCCGCAAAAGCGCCTAGAAGCGCTTCGGCAGGTACTGAACATGACTGAAAAATACGATTTTTTGATTATCGGCGGCGGTGTAGCCGGTATGAGTTTTGCGCTCAAAGTAGCGCGTTCGGAGAAATACCGCATTGCGTTGTGCTGTAAGACGACGCTGGAGGAAGCCAATACGGCGAAAGCCCAAGGCGGTATTGCGTCTGTGACCAATCTGATGGTCGATGATTTCGACAAGCATATCCATGACACGATGGTGGCCGGCGATTGGCTGAGCGACCCGGCGGCCGTGGAGCAAGTGGTCAAAAACGCGCCGCGTGGTATCGAGGAGCTCGTGCAATGGGGCGTTAATTTCGATAAGAAGGAAGACGGCGCTTTTGATCTGCACCGCGAGGGTGGGCACTCCGAGTTCCGCATCCTGCACCATGCCGATGACACGGGCGCGGAGATTCAGCGCGGACTGATGGCTGCCGTGCGCGCCAATCCGCATATTGATGTGCTGGAGAATCACTTCGCCGTGGAGATCATCACCCAGCATCATTTGGGTGTCCGCGTGACCCATCGCACGCCGGATATCGAGTGTTACGGCGCCTATATCCTCAATCCCGACACCCAGAAAATCGACACTTATCTGAGCCGTGTCACGCTCATGGCTACCGGCGGAACGGGTGCGGTCTATGCCACGACCACCAACCCCGAGATAGCTACCGGAGACGGCATCGCGATGGTGCACCGAGCGAAAGGTGTGATTAAAGATATGGAGTTCGTTCAATTCCATCCGACGAGCCTTTTCAACCCGCAGGAGACCCATCCGGCGTACCTCATCACCGAAGCCATGCGCGGATACGGAGGTATCCTTCGTCTGCCCAACGGCGAGGAGTTCATGCAGAAATACGACCCGCGTCTGAGTCTTGCGCCGCGTGATATAGTGGCGCGCGCGATAGACAACGAGATGAAGATCCACGCCATCGACCATGTGTGCCTTGACGTGACGCACAAAGACCCCGAGGAGACCAAGCATCACTTTCCCAATATCTACGCCAAGTGCCTGTCCATCGGCATCGACATCACCAAGCAGTACATCCCTGTCGCTCCCTGCGCGCACTACATGTGCGGCGGTATCAAAGTGGACTTGGACGGGCAGTCGTCCATCCGTCGGCTCTATGCCGTCGGCGAGTGCTCGTGCACCGGTCTGCATGGCGGTAACCGCTTGGCTTCCAACTCCTTAATCGAAGCCGTGGTCTATGCCGACGCGGCGGCGAAGCACAGCCTGAGCGTCATCGACGGCTATGATTTCAACGAACAGGTGCCGGCATGGAATGACGAAGGCACGCTGACCAACGAAGAGCGCGTGCTCATCGCGCAGGATGTCAAAGAGGTCGGCCAGATCATGTCCACGTATGTCGGTATCGTCCGCTCCAATCTGCGTCTGCGCCGCGCGTGGGAACGACTCGACCTGCTCTACGAAGAGACCGAAGACCTCTTCAAACGCGTCAAGGCGGACAAGGAGATTTGCGAGTTGCGCAACATGATCAACGTCGGCTACCTTATCACCCGTCAGGCGCTCGAGCGCAAGGAGTCCCGCGGACTGCATTACACCATCGATTACCCCCGTACGGACAATAATCACCCGCAAGAAGTATGGTAGCCTTTTCCTTACATAGTATCGTGCCCGTGCGTGCAGAGGCGCGCGAGGGAGCGGAGCAGAATACGCAGATGTTGTTCGGCGAGACTTGCCAAATACTGGAGCAGCAGCCCCGTTGGACACGTGTCCGTTTGGACGGCGACGGCCAGGAAGGGTGGGTCGATGCCAAGATGCTCACGCCCATGACGGACGCCGAGTACCAGACCCATACCGAAGCCTTGAAAACCTTCGCCGCGGTCGCGTTCCCCATGGCGTTTGGGGTCAGCGAGAACAACAGCCAGACCATCCCTTTGACGGCGGGAACACGCCTTCCGAACTATCAGAACGGACGATTCGAAGTGCTGGGAGTAGGCTTCCGCATCGACCCGAATATGGTCATCACGGAGCCTCTGCCGCTGAATCAGGACTCGCTGCTCAAAGCCGTGCGTTTCTTCCTGAACGTGCCCTATCTGTGGGGCGGCAAGAACGCGCTGGGCATGGACTGCTCCGGCTTCACGCAGGTCATCATGAGCCTCTTCGGCAAGCAGTTGCTGCGCAATGCATCCGAGCAAGTCACGCAAGGCGAACCGGTCGCGGAGCTCAAAGACGCGCAAGCCGGAGACCTGGCGTTCTTCGACCATGAGGACGGCAAGATATCCCACGTCGGCATCGTCATCGACCCGGAACGCGTCATCCATTGCTCCGGTCGCGTCAAAGTGGAGACCCTCGACCCCGAGGGCATCTTCTCCCCCGAGCAAAACGCCCGCACCCATCACCTGGTTTCCCTCCGCAGAGTATAACAACCCCCGAATAAAAAACGATCATGAAAGAACTGAGATGTCCCCATTGTAATACGGTGTTTAATGTTGACGAGAGCGATTTCGCGGCGCTGTTGAACCAAGTGAAGAATTCCGAGTTCGAGCACGAACTGAGTCGTCGTCTTCATGAGATCGAGCAGACCCAGCAGGCGAAGAGTCAACTGCAGTTGCAGCAACTGCAAGCGCAGATTCAGCAGGCGGAACAGCAGAAACAGATAGCCGTCATGGAGGTTAGACAGAAAGCCACCGAGTCCTACATGCGCCTCGATGCCCAGCTGAAGGCGGCGCAGGAGCAGGTGCAGTATTACAAAGACCTCAAGCTCCGTCAGTCCACGAAGATGGTCGGCGAAACGCTCGAGATCCATTGCTCGACCCTCTTCAACCAACTGCTGCGACCCATCATGCCCAATGCCTATTTCGAGAAAGACAACGAAGTGGTCGGCGGCACGAAAGGGGACTTCGTCTTCCGCGACAAAAGCGAGGACGGCATCGAGTACGTCTCCATCATGTTCGAGATGAAAAACGAGAACGACGACACGGCGTCGAAGCATAAGAACGAAGATTTCCTCGCCAAACTCGACTCCGACCGCAAGAAGAAAAACTGCGAGTACGCCGTGCTCGTGTCGATGCTCGAGCCGGATAGCGAACTCTACAACGGCGGCATCGTCGATATGAGTCACCGCTTCGAGAAAATGTACGTCATCCGTCCGCAGTTCTTCATCCCCCTCATCACCTTGCTCTGCCAGGCGAATAAGAAAAGCCTCGACACCCGTCGCGAGTTGGCGCAGGTGAAGGAGCAACAGGTCGATGTGACCGATTTCGAAGACAAGTTAGCGGCGTTCCAGGACGCGTTCGGCAAACATGTGCTCAGCGCGCATAAGAACTACGAGGAAGCCATCCGGCAGATTGACACCTCTATCCGCAACCTCGAGAAAGTGAAGGAAGCGCTCACCACCTCGGCGAACCAACTGCGCCTGGCGAACAACAACGCCATGGACCTCTCGGTCAAAAAACTCACCTACGGCAACCCGACGATGAAAGCCATGTTCGACGAAGCAAAGAAAAAGAAAGAGGAGGAGTAATCCCCCTCTTTTCTTTTGTGCCCGTATGTCATTTACAGACTCTCTTGCAATATCGCTTTGATATCTTCGGGCTGGAGGTCGAGGTAGCCGGCGGGGAAGATGACAGTAGTGGAAACGATACCGTCGATCATTTCCGGCGTGGCGCCGATCTCCGATATCGTAGTAGGAATACCGAGTTCGAGCATCCAGTTCTTCAGCGCTTCGAGTCCTTCTTCGGCGGTATCGACACCCCATACATTGCGCGCAAAACGCTCAAACTTAGCGCGTCCTTTCTCCATCGCTCTGCGATAGTATGCCATCGAACAGGCCGCCAGACAATACCCATGCGGCGCGTGCGTCCATGCGCCGAGCGAGTGCCCGATCATATGTACCATCCAGTCTTCGGTCTTACCGCATTTGATGAGCGTGTTGAGCGCCCATGTGGCCGTCCACATGATGTTCGAGCGTGCCTCGTAGTCCTGCGGATTCTTTACTGCCGCGCGGGAAGCAACGATGAGCGAACGCATCAGCCCTTCGGAGATATAATCGCTGGTGTTGTCATCGAAATCGGAGAAATACTGCTCGCAGATATGATTCATGATATCGTAGATACCGGCTTTCATCTGGTCGAGCGGCACGGTCATGGTGTAGCGCGGGTTGAGGATGGAGAACTTGGGCATCAGACGGCTGTCGAACACATGGCCGGTCTTGAAATTATTGGCCGCGTCGGTGATGACACATCCGCCATTCATCTCGGAGCCGGTACCCGCCATCGTCAGGATACATCCTACAGGCAGGATCTTCTGCTCTGCCGCCGGTTGATGTCCTTCGAGCCAGAACTCTTTCCAGTAGTCGCCGTCGAAGAAGACGGAGGCCGCTACTCCTTTAGAGTAGTCACAGACGCTGCCGCCGCCGAGTGCCAGAATCCAATCGACCTTGTTCTCTCGTGCGATGCGGACTCCTTCGTGCAGTTTCTCGAGGGTAGGGTTGGACATCACACCCGGGTTCTCGATGATCGTCTTACCGCCTTCGCGGAGGATAGCCACGACCTCGTCGTAGATGCCGTTGCGCTTGACGCTACCGCTACCGTAGTTGAGCAGCACGCGCTCGCCGAAGTTTTTTAACTCGTCCTTGAGATACCTCAAAGACTCTTCTCCGAAATACAATTTCGTTGGGTTGTGGTACTTAAAATTGCCTTGCATAATAGGTTTGTTTTCTTGTTTTGCGACGATTAACGCCGCAAAGACGCTAAAAAAAGTTAGCGGTTATTGGGATTCAATATTTGATTTTGAAATAGTCCAAGAGGGCTTTATAGTTGTCTTGCGCGGTGAGGCAGGTATCGCGGAGATAGCCGTTGGTGTTTCCCCAGTTCTGAAGACCACGATAATAGAAAAGACGTAATTCTTCGGAGATGATAAACGGCACATGCGTGTTTTGCAGGCATTGCCAGAAAAGCAACAAGCGGCCTATACGACCATTTCCGTCCTGAAAAGGATGGATACGTTCGAAACGTACATGGAAATCCAAGATGTCATTAAACGTCACTTGTTTGAGCGCATAATAGTCCGAAAGCAGAGCTTTCATGTGGCGGTGAACATCTTTGGGAGCAACCGTTTCCTGTTCGCCCACTTCATTGGCAAGGCGTTTATAATCACCGACAGCGAACCAATCCTTACGGCTATCGGAGGTGTTAGCCTTGAGGATAGCGTGCAGCTGCTTGATATGCGCTTCGGTAAGCTTATCCGTTGCATGGTCGATGACATAATCAATACAGCGGAAGTGGTTCACCGTTTCCATGATATCATCGACGGAAGTGTTTTCGGTCGTGATTCCAAGCGTGTTGGTCTCGAAGATATAGCGCGTCTGTTCCTTGGTCAGTTTGCTGCCTTCTATATGGTTGGAGTTGTACGTCAGATCTATTTGCGTACGATGGTAGATACCGCCCTTTAGTTTGGATGCCTTCTCTTCGCGCAGACGAGTTAAGAGCGGAGAGAGTTTCTTCTTTCCTTTTTGGGGCAGTTCGGCGTTTGCGGGAATGTTCCATGTTTTGCCCGTCAGAAAGGCGCCATCAATCTTTCCTGCAGCACAATAATTACGTGCAGTTCGTTCACTAATGCCGTACTTTTCGGCAAACTGTATGACGGATATATATTCCATTACCGGCAAGTTTTATTATGAAATTCGGTGCAAAGGTACAAAAATTTTCCGATACCGGCAAGTTTTAGGGCAAAATAATGCGTTTTTTATGCATTCTTTGCCGGAATAACAGGGAATTTTTAGGGTTAATAAATGTGTCGAATCATGGCTGCAAAGGTAGTATAATTAATTGAAAATGGAAAATTGAAAATGGAAAATGGAGGTTTTTTCAAAAAATCGTCATTTTTTTTCAAAAAAATTTGCTCATATCAAAAAAAAGCAGTACCTTTGCACGCTCTTTTGAGTAAGGGGGTACAAATTCCCCTTCCGGCGGAGGCCGGTTTCCCCGATTAACGGGGACACCTCCGGGTCCATTAGCTCAACTGAATAGAGTACCACACTACGGATGTGGGGGTTGCAGGTTTGAATCCTGCATGGATCACTTGATATTGGAAGTCGCCTTATGGGCGGCTTTCTGTGTTAATCGGCGTTGCCTATTGGTCATCTGCGGATTGCGTTGAGTGTTGCGACGGACATCTTTCTTCGTGATAATCTCATACCAGACACATGCGGCTGTATAGCGTCCATAGGTGTAATTAAGATGATAGCCGTCCCGGCAGAGTGTATCGCCCAGTTTAGTAGCTCTGGCGTTTTGAATAGCTTCACCGCATGGTATGAGAAGCCACTTGCCATGAGAAGGATGCCGGTTGACGATCTCTTTCACATAGCGTGTACACGCCTGGATACTATCCCACATGACCTGCTGATTCGATTGGTAGCGCGGGAAAGCCGGATGTTTGGCGTCTTGGCTGTACGCCCAGGTCTGCATCCAACAGAGCTGTGCGTTAGGCTGGTAAGCACGGACGGTATCGATGAGAAGCGAAAGCCAAGGCTCGTACGAAGCACGAATACCGCTGTCGTGGCTCGCCTGCTGGAAGGAGATGAAATCATACCGGCCTTCTCGGAGCGCATCCTTCAGAGAGATGGCTCCGCGCATTTCCCGTGTCTGCCGATGAGGGATAGGCGATGTGTTATTCGTACACACCCGATGCGAGTATGCGGCAGTATCTTTAAGCATAAACTCAGCGTGCTGCTGCAACGAACAGCCGCCGTAGTAGAGGTTATGAATCTCCACTTGGACACCTTTCGCATCGCAAAGCGGTACGAGTTCCTGTTCCACAGCGTCCCAAGAGAAGGAGTTGCCGATGCAAAGGACGCGGATGAGTAAAATTATAGATAATTTAATCATCATTAAATTGTTAAACCGTTAAGTTGTTAAACCGTTAGTGGGCTTCAAGCCAGTTTTCTCCTACGCCACACTCGGCGATGAGAGGGATAGAGAGATGAACGGCGTTCTGCATCTCGGAGACGACGATCTCGCGGACTCGATCCACTTCGTTCTTGGGCACATTGAAGTTCAGCTCGTCGTGTACCTGCATGATCATTTGCGCCTTGAGATGCTCCTGTTGGAGACGCCGATGGATAGAGACCATGGCCATCTTGATGATGTCGGCCGCTGTGCCTTGAATAGGTGCGTTCACGGCATTGCGTTCGGCGAAAGAACGGACGGTAGCGTTATGCGAGTTGATGTCCGGCAGGTAGCGTTTGCGTCCGAAGAGCGTCTCGGCGTAGCCATTCTGACGCGCCAGCTCTTTTTGCGATTCGATATACTGAATAACGCGCGGAAACGCTGCAAAATAGTCGTCGATGAGCTGCTTGGCCTCCGTTCGGCTGCATTCGAGCTGCTGCGCCAGTCCGAAAGCCGAGATGCCGTAAATGATACCGAAATTGGCCGTTTTGGCTTGACGGCGCTGGTCTTTGGTGATCTGCTCAATAGGCAGTTTGAAGATACGCGCC
>JAILMN010000010.1 GCA_024692565.1 Paludibacteraceae bacterium | reverse complement strand
CATTCGCTGCCTAAAGAACGCACGCCACGAAGTCAGCGGACGAACTATAGCGGTATAGGCGGGTTCATCGAGGACACCTATTTTATAGCCACGACGTTTGACGGCTTCGAGCAAAAACATATCGTCCCCGGAAGGAATCTCAGGATGTAAGTCTTTCTCACAAGCAAGCCACACTTCTCGACGGACGATGAGGTTGGCACCGGAACACATGACGGCTTTGCCACGTTTGGCGGTGCTCATCGTTAGTTCTTGGATAGCGGCGTATT
This sequence comes from Paludibacteraceae bacterium, assembly GCA_024692565.1. Classification (GTDB taxonomy): domain Bacteria; phylum Bacteroidota; class Bacteroidia; order Bacteroidales; family Paludibacteraceae; genus Colicola. Next base: position 196,357 of record JAILMN010000010.1, on the reverse strand, counting down.
CGGCTATTTGTAATTTCTCCAATAAAGACGGCTTATCGTTCAGGCTCTCCATTCGTAACGGAAGAACTATAAGGTCACCCTCTAAAATCTCAGATTTTCCACAAGCTTTTGGAAGAACAACATCATCGTCATGTAGCCAAACATATTCGCTCGTAGCCGCATGGATAAGTTTTGAGAGGGCATGTTTTTTGCCCAAATTGTCATCATTAACGCCCCGAATCGGGGTTATATGGGTCATCGTCGGAGTACCGACCTCGTTACGATCTTGTTTATCGATGACGTCTCGTTGCCGTGTCGTTGCCGAGTGAACCATTACAAACTCAGGATAACTTTTAGCAATACACTGTTGGTCGGCTTCAGATACGGGGTAATCAGCACACATGAGGCTCATCGCCATGCGGTGGTCATTACGGACTTCGTGTTTCCGGACGGCTTCAAGGCGATCGGATTCTTTATGGTGAAGATTTTCAATACCGGTAGCCTGTAATTCTATTCCTAATTTTTCGCAGGTCAATGCTATCGCAGGATAGAGATCGGGGCAATTGGAAAAATCGGTTGATAATTGACGATTGACGATTGATTGACGATTGGAGATAATTGCTCCATTGTTAGTATATTCCGTTTGGACGCCAAAATGGGCTGCATATATATCTGCAACGATCTTATCGCCCTGCAAACTATTCTCTTTGAGTCCGTCTAATTGTAATTCACCACCATGAATCGCCACATACTCATACCAGAAAGCCGCACTACTCCAATCTGCTTCTAACTCCACCTTCGGATAAGCCTCCGCGATTTTGCGGGACATGGTGATATAGGGGGATTCGTTGGGATCAACGGGAATATTCTCGCCATGCAAGATGCGGGCAGATATTGTCTGCGAGGTCGGCTTACCGTCCCGCTCCATAAGTCGCGGATCACCGGTGAGGGTGATAGGTTCATTGGGGTAGCACTTGGCAAGATGGACTTGGAGAAAGCGGAGCGCGGTACCGCAGTTTTTGAGATAAAGAACGATTTTCGATTTTCGATTTTCGATTTTCGATTTTTTATATTCTTGCAACTGCTCCAGAGCATCGTGGAGCACGATCACATCATCGGGCATATCCGAAGAGACCCGCATAAGCGGATCTCCATGGATAGCTTGCAGCAACAGTATTCTGTTGGCAATACTTTTCGATATCGGCAGTTTAATTGACAAGCTTTTTGTTAATTAATAGAGGGTAGCGGACTGTAGTCGCGGCTGTAACGGAGATGTTGCTCGATGTAACCTTCCGTGAAATCCAATTTCACATCGGTGATCTCACCCGCCTCATTACGCTCTACGCAATAAACCGGATTCACAAAACCTTTGTACGGTGCCAGATTGAGTTTCTTGTAACGCTCCAAAATCTCTTTGTGGAGATCTTGGTTCACCTTGACAGCGTAGGTCTCCACCATCTCTTTGGCAGCGGGATAGTCACCTTCGGACGTGATACGCTGGATCTCTGCGAGCAGTTCACCATACAAGCGACGCACACCTTCGTAGTCGTTGATTTGCAGGTAGTGCTTACCGTCGCGCTCAATGATCTCCATCTCACCGTTCGCGTGTGCATAACACCAGTTGGCGATGAGTTGACGATTACGCATATGTGCCTCTTCGATATCCTTACCCGGCTCAATACGCACGAGTTGAGTCATCAGACCGTTCATCATCTGCTGATAATAACCGGCTTTGTAAGCTTCGGCGTTCGGCAGCAGACCAAGTTCCACCAGTTTCGGATCTGCCAGATAATAGAGACCGAACAAGTCAGCACGCGCCTCTTCGATCGTGGACGCATGCTCCTTGAGAGCATCTTTGCTGACACCCGGCATCAGTTTGCCGGAACCGTGACCGACGCACTCGTGGAGGTCGGTGTGCAAGTCACCGCACTGTGCTCCATACTGATTATAGATAGCACGTATCTCATCGTCGATCATGAACTCTTCGTTGAAACCGTTACCCTTGGCAGCCTCGTTGTAAGCGTGCATGAGGTTGTCGATCGTCACGGACTTGGAACCGTACTCTTTGCGGATCCAGTTGGCGTTCGGCAGGTTGATACCGATCGGCGTAGCGGGATAGCAGTCACCGGCCAACATAGCGGCCGTGATAACTTTTGCCGTCACACCCTTGACTTCCTCTTTCTTGTATTTGGGATCGGTAGTGGAATGATCCTCAAACCACTGTGCATTGTCGGAAATCAACTGCGTACGCTTGGTAGCCGCCAGGTCTTTGAAGTTGACCATCGACTCCCAAGTACCGGTGATACCGAGCGGATCGGAATAGGTCTCCGTGAAACCGTTGACGAAATCAACTCGGCTGTCCAGATCTTTCACCCACGCTATACAATATTCGTTGAAAAGTTTGAGGTCACCGGTCTCGTTAAAGGCGATTAGTTTGTTGATTACCTCACGTTGCTGATCGTTCTCCGCATATCGGAGTGCCTCTTTGAGCCAGTACACCACGTGTTCCAATGCCTCACCGTACAGACCGCCTACCTTATAAACGCGTTCCTCGATCTCACCCTTCTCGTTCTTGACGAGTTGGGAGTTAAGACCGATCCACAGCGGTTCAGGACTATTGTCTTTGTGGGCAGCATACCATGCCTCCGCCTCAGCTTGGGTGACCCCTTCGCCATAATAGTTGCCTGCTGAACAAGCCACGAGATCGACGCCGTCCTGAGCGGTCGTGCGCTTCGGCATGACAGCCGGGTCGAACATAACAGGCAGGATGGCAGCATCGTACTCCACGCCGGCTGCTTCACAAGCAGCTACGAACCATGCTTGGTCAAATTCCGGCAAGAACTTATCTTCCGAATAATGGTGGTGTATACCATTGGAGAACCATACACGCTTGAGGTATTTCTCGAAGACCGCCCAATCTTGGTCGGTACATTGGACTTTGTCCTTTTGCTGATAGAGTGCCTCGCAGGCACGACGGATACGGAGGTTATAACGACCGTTCTGGTCGAAGAGGATGTCGCGTCCCCAGAGGGCCGCTTCACTCAGGCAGTACAGCAGTTGTTTCTGCTGCAAGCTCAAACTGTCAAACTCCGGTACATCGTATCGGAGAATCTCCAAATCATAGAATTTATCCACGTTGTATTGAAAAGCTTGCTCTGTGCAAGTCTTTTTTTGTTGACAGCCGCAGAGTATCCCCGCGGCTGCCAATATAATCAATACTTGTTTTCTCATTAAATACGCTCGAGTACAGTTTTTACGAGTTCTTTGATACGCGGTTTGTAGTCTGTGTTAGCAGCTTCAACCTTGCGTTGCGCGATGATGCAGCAAACGGTCATAGCGCGGTGACCCATATGAAGTGCCAAACCGGCGATACATGAGCCTTCCATCTCATAGTTGGTGACGCGCTGTCCTTCATAGCGGAAATCGGTGATCTTCTCGTTGATATCCGGTACAGCGAGGTCTACGCGGAGCACACGACCTTGCGGGCCATAGAATCCGTTAGCCGCGATTGTGCAACCACGGGTCATATCGTCCTTGGCGATGCGGTCCACAAGTTCCGGATCAGCTGCTACTACATAAGGCACAGCTGCTTTCTTCGGATAACCGACGAAGTCCACAAAGGCTTTCTCGAAACCGAGGTCAGCTATCTTGTCGCGGTCCTTATAGAAAGCCAGCACACCGTCAAAACCGATTGATTTCTGGCTTACGAGGAAAGTGCCCAGAGGAATATCTTCCTGCATAGCACCGCTGGTACCTACGCGCACGATGTCAAGGTGACGTTTAACGGCTTTCTCTTGGCGGGTAGCGAAGTCGATGTTTGCCAACGCGTCAATCTCGTTCATTACGATATCGCAGTTGTCCGTGCCGATACCGGTAGAGATACAGGAGATACGTTTGCCTTGGAATTTACCGGTGATGGTGTGGAACTCACGGGATTGAACGTCGCACTCGATAGAACCTTCATCGAAGAAGGAAGCAACCATGTTTACACGATCTTGGTCACCGACAAGGATGATTTTGTCAGCCAAGAACTCAGGTTTCAAATGCAAATGAAATGCAGAACCATCGGCATTGATGATTAACTGCGAAGCAGGGAAAGTTTTCATAATATAAACGATTTAATAATTAATGAATGAACGAATTAACGGAATCAGGCCTCGCCGCCGGTGAAGGTGAGAGGCAGAGTGTTACCCGGAACGATCGGTTGGATAGTACCGAATTTCTTCTCGTACTGACCGATGTTATTCTGCAGCGCACCGAGGATTTTCTTCGCCTGGTCAGGTGTTACTACCACACGCGACACCACGTTCGCCTGTTGGATACCCGGCATCAGTTGTGCGAAATCGAGCACGAACTCAGTAGGCGTATGCGCGATGAGCGCCAAGTTTGCAAACACGCCCTGCGCTTTGTCAGGAGCGATATTGATCGATAATTGTTTTTGTTCGTTTGCCATAGAATATTTTACATTTTAGATTTTACATTTTATATTTTTTACCATTTGCGGTTTTTGCGTTGCGGGACGGCCAGCATGACGAGGTTGACGAGCGGCAAAGCGATGTCGAACCACAGGATGCTGAACATGCCGAAGGGTTGTTGTCCCATGCGGCGCGCGGAGACGTTGATGATCGCCGTTTGCAATATCCAGCGAAGCAGGAAAAGGCCAAGGGCGATGAAGAGTGTAAGGGGTACGGTGTATGGTGTAAAGTTATAGCTTAACTCATATACCACGATGCCTAATACCAGCGCGTAGAAAAGTCCGCGGGTGAGGGGTTCGAGCGTCAAGCGGATCTTCGTACCGGTTCGGTAAGCCGGTGAGACAGACAGATGACGTCGTTTCTGTTGCAACCACTCTTTCATCGTTTTCTTGGCAATCGACCAGGTCATTGAGTCGCGTGAGAGCACGACAGCGGTGTTGTCTTTGGTTGCCACATGGTTGACAAAGAGATCATCATCGCCGGCGCGGTTGTCCATGAGTCGCGTGAAACCGCCGGACTCGAAGAAGAGCGACTTGCGATAGGCGAGGTTACGTCCCACACCCATATACGGATGCCCGCAGAGCGCAGCGCCGAGATAGTGCAGCCCATTGAAGAGCGTATCGAAACGCACGAGGCGGTTGATGTGTCCTTTCTCGCAGAAATAAGCTCCGAAGCCGAGGACGATATCGGGTGCCTGCTGTTTGGAGTCTGATGTCTGGAAACCCTTCATGATCTCGCTTATCCAATGTGGTGACTCGGGACAACAGTCCGCGTCGGTCAGCAGCAAGTAGTCATACTGCGCCGCTTTGGCGCCAAGCGTGATAGCTAATTTCTTGGTTGACCGCACACGTGCACCGTAAGGCACGAAGGTCATGCGCAGACGCGGGTCATGCACCATATAGCGCTCGACAGTCGTACGCGTCTCATCCTCCGAACCATCATCGACTACGATGACCTCGTACGTCGGATAGTCTTGCGTCAAGAGCACCTGCAAATACTGCGAGAGATTATAACTCTCATTGTGCGCAGAGAGGATGACGGACACTTCGGGTACTTCGTTGATGTCTGATGTTTGATGTGTGATGTTTGCTTTTCGATCCTTACGGATACGGCGAGCAGGTGCAGCCATATAACGGCTGTACCAATAGACCTGCGCAAGGAAGAAAAACGCCAACGCGCCTAAGAGCGCATAGTCGATACTATTGAGTTCAAGCGAAATCACGAAACAAACTTAATCTTGTAAACGTGTGTGGAGCTACCGTCTTCTGCTTTGACGGTGATGACCCAAACTTTCTTATTGAGTTCGCCGGCTTCGACAGTCATCTCCTGGTTGTCCAGTTTGCGACCGTTGAAACGTGCGCGTTCGCCTTTGATATTCTTGAGCGTACCGATACCGCGGAGACCTTCGATTTTGAGCTCTTTGGACGCATCCACATTCAGTTCTTTGAGCGAACATACCTGTTCCTCTTCGCTGGCGGGGTTGAAGCCTTTCCATTCCTTGCCGCTGACCATCAGTTTGTCGATGCAAGAGGAATAGATGAGTTCCACATCGTCGATATAGAGTGCGTTGCCGTCGTACAGACCGTCGTTGGCGCGGAAAGCGGGATAGTTACCGGCAGAGAAGATGACGTTGCACATCGTCGGACGACCGTTGGCCTTGTAATAGATAGGTACTTTGATCTGCGTCCACTCGTTGTACTTGGCGCGAGCACGATACCATCCTTCGGCCACTTGACGCGCCGGTTGATCCGTACCACACTCGTTGCCATCGGTAGCGAGACGGATATCGGACTCTTCGTTGGTGCGCTCGGTTTCGGTGCAACCGCCTACTTTATTTTTGTATTTGGTGCTCTTCGCCGTGCCCGTCCAGGAATAGAAGAGCAGGTGGAAATCCTCTTTGTCGGTGTTATTGCCGGTACGTTTAACCCATACAGCCATCGTGTCCGGACGATATTTCCATGCGATACCACCTTCTGTACCGGCTGTCGCACTATTGAGGTTCAAGCCACGCAGGTACTGCCAAGGCTGGCCGAGCGACATGTAGCCGGGACCAGTAGCACCCAATTTGAGCTTGGGAATACCGATAGAGCGGTCAGCGACATAAGCGCAGTAACCGGTACGACCGGGTTTCTGGAACATAAACGTGAACTTAGAACCCGCCTGGCTGACGTTCGAACCGTGCCATGCTACTAACTGCGGGTCACTCTTGAATTTCCCCGACCAATTTTCAAAATGACTGTCGGGCAATTGTTGTGCTTGCGCTTGTATGAACAAGCCTACAACGGCGAATAAAATGATAATTTTTTTCATAGGAACACAAATTTGGCGCAAAGATACACTTTTTTTTGCATATATGCAAACTTTTTAGTACTTTTGCAGCAAATTTTATGCCATGAGTGCTAATTCGTTTGGAGATAAATGGACTTTCACCAGTTTTGGAGAGTCGCATGGAGCTGCGATAGGTGGTGTGCTGGATGGTGTGCCGGCAGGTTTGCATATTGACTTCGACATGATCCGCGAGGAGTTGAAGCGCAGGCGTGAAGGCGTGGAGGAATTGCGGAGCACAGGTGTGTCTGCGCGTGCGAAGCACGAACCGGATGAAGTCGAATGGCTCAGCGGTGTGTTAGACGGTGTGACGCTGGGCACACCGATTGCATTTATTATTCGGAATAAGGATGCGCGGCCGGAGGACTATGAATGGCTGAAGCATACTTATCGCGTGGGGCATGCCGATAAGGTCTATGAGCAGAAATATGGCATTCGCGATTGGCGCGGAGGCGGTAGAGCGAGTGCGCGGGAGACGGCGGCGCGGGTTGTGGCTGGTTGTCTGGCTAAGCAACAATTGGCTCAAAAAGGCATTACAATCCATGCGGAGCTGGTACAAGTCGGAAACGAGACGTTAACGAGTCGTTATCGAGACGTTATCGAGTCAGTACAGAGAGAGGGTGACTCGATAGGCGGCATCATCGAGTGCCGTATAGACGGTGTGCCGGTAGGGACAGGAGAACCGATTTTCGATAAGCTGCAAGCCCATCTGGCTTTTGCGATTATGAGCATCAATGCCTGTAAAGGATTTGAGTATGGTACCGGCTTTGCCGGGGTGACCGAGAAAGGCAGCGAGATCAATCATATCAGCGGCGGCATCAGCGGCGGTATAGCCGACGGTTCGCAGATCGTATTCCGCTGCGTTTTCAAGCCTACGCCGAGTACAAAAAAAGCACTCGCGTCAATCGTCAATCATCCTGTCGTCAATCGCTCGGATACGTGTATCGCTACTCGTGCCGTGCCGGTGGTTGAAGCAATGACCGCGCTGGTGCTTGCTAATTTTATTTGCGAACCGTGATGTGGAAGCAACTCTGCTTCGCTTCGTATTTTACGTATATTTTTTCCGCCCGCTGATGGTTCAGCAGCACTTGACCTAAGACCAATTTGAGGTTGTCTTCGTGCATGTAATCGCGTGTCTGCGTCACTTTGTCATAGCGCATATAGGCGAGGTCGAACGTGGTGCCGTAACAGTGACAACTCTGCGTGACGGAGTTGATGTTTCCGCTGCGCTGCAGGTACTTGATGTCTTCCTGCGTGCGGAGCACCGAAGTGACGTAAAAACGATAGTGGGGTAGGTTATTGCGTTGGAGAATATCCGCCCACTCCTCGCCTATCGCATCGAGTTCGCGTTTGGCGGCAGGGATGAGGTAAGGCACGGAATGGGTGAGACTATCCACGATATAGTTATCGTTCGTCTTGATTTCAACCAACTGTTTGCGCATGGAGGCTGCGTCGGCACGGTCTTGGGGAGGACGCGGCAAGCCGATAGCGGAAGCTACCGCATGCTGCTTCACCTGCAGGTCGTTGAATTTCAGTTTGTAACTGAAGGTGCGACCGGGATACGCTACCAGATGATCTTCCTGAATCGTTTCCGCCGGTTCTTTCGGCCCGCTGCATTTCCAGAAAGGGATAAGCACAAACGGAAGAAGGGCCAGGGCGGCAAGCACCCACAGCGCCTTCTTATACCAGTAATATTTCTCTTTTAGAGACTCCACTCGAAGCCGTCTTTGGTGTCCTTTATTTGGAATCCGAGAGCCGTCAGTTCGTTGCGGATCTTATCGGATGTCGCCCAATCTTTGTTCTGCTTGGCTTGCAGACGGATATTCAGTAGCAGGTCGATGGCTCCGCTGAAAGCTTTCTGTTTGCCGCCGTCAGCCGATTGCTCTTCGAGTCGCAGACCGAGGATGTCGATGGCGAAAGTATGCCATACTTCGCGCAGCTCTTTGAGGTCCGCTTCGCTGATGGTGCCTTTGCCGTCATGAACAGTATTAATGGCACGTGTAGAATCGAAGAGCGCGGCGATGACAAACGGCGTATTGAGGTCGTCGTCCATAGCTTCGGTACAGCGCTGACGCAGACCGACTACTTCTACGGTCGTCTCTTTGCCGGCTTGCAGTTTGATTAGACGCGCATACGCTTCTTGCATACGTTGCAGACCTTTCTCCGCCGCTTCGAGGGCTTCGGAAGAGAAGTCCACGGTAGAGCGATAGTGCGCCTGCAGGATGAAGAAACGGATTACCATCGGTCCGAAGGGTTTCGACAGCAGCGGATGATTGCCGCTGAAGAACTGCTCAAGGGTAATGAAGTTATTGTAACTCTTACCCATCTTCTTGCCGGCGATGGTGATCATATTGTTATGCATCCAATAGTGAACCGACTCATGACCGAGGGCAGCACAACTCTGTGCGATCTCTGCCTCGTGGTGCGGGAAGATGAGGTCAAGTCCGCCGCCGTGGATATCGAATTGCTCACCGAGGTACTTCGTGCCCATCGTGGAGCACTCCATATGCCAGCCTGGGAAGCCCTCTGACCAAGGACTCGGCCATTTCATGATATGCTCCGGTGCGGCTTTCTTCCACAACGCGAAGTCATAAGAGTGTTTTTTCTCGTCCTGTCCGTCGAGTTCACGCGTCTCGGTGACGATATCGTTGAGGTTACGTCCGGAGAGTTTGCCGTACGGATAGTCCTTGGCGTATTTCTCCACGTCCATATAAACCGAACCGTTGGACACGTAGGCGTAGCCCTTGTCAAGAATCTTCTGCACGAAGGCGATCTGCTCGATGATGTGTCCCGATGCGTGGGGTTCGATAGAGGGCGGCAGCACGTTCAGCGCCGCCATATCGCGATGATAGCGGTTGGTATAGAATTGCACGACCTCCATCGGCTCGAGTTGCTCGAGTCGTGCTTTCTTTGCTATCTTATCTTCTCCTTCATCGGCATCATGCTCGAGGTGTCCCACATCGGTGATATTACGGACATAGCGCACTTTATAACCCAGGTACTGCAGATAGCGGTACAGCAGGTCGAAAGTGATGGCAGGACGAGCGTGTCCCAGATGGGCGTCACCATAGACGGTAGGCCCGCAGACATACATGCCTACGTGCCCTTCGTGCAGGGGTTTGAACGTTTCTTTGAAACGCGTTAATGAATTATAAATTTCCAGCATTAAAGCAATGTCTTGGGATCGAGGTTATTGCGCTCGATGTCTTTGAAATAGTTGAATGTACCTACTTTGAGTTCTTCGCATGCAGCTTCGTCACAGACGATGATACCATGTTGGTGCATCTGGAGTGCACTGACGGTCCACATATGGCTAATCGGCTCCTCGATAGCATGCTGCAGGGCGCGTGCTTTGTTGTGGCCGTTGACCATGATAAGCACTTCTTTGGCATCCATGACAGTACCTACACCTACGGTGAGGGCGGTCTTGGGCACTTTGTTGACGTCGTTATCGAAGAAACGGCTGTTAGCGATGATGGTATCGGTGGTCAACTCTTTCTTACGCGTACGGCTGGAGAGCGACGAACCCGGTTCGTTGAAGGCGATGTGGCCGTCAGGACCGATACCTCCGAGGAACAGATGAATACCGCCGATATTGCGGATTTTCTCCTCATAGCGCGCACACTCTGCAACGAGGTCTTCGGCGTTGCCGTTGAGGATATTGACATTCTCTTTGCGGATGTCGATGTGGCTGAAGAAATTGGTCCACATGAAGCTGTGGTAACTCTCGGGATGCTCTTCCGGCAGGTTGACATACTCGTCCATGTTAAAGGTCACCACGTTGCGGAAGGACACTTTGCCTGCTTTGTTGAGTTCGATGAGGGCACGGTACATACCCAGCGGCGATGAGCCGGTAGGAAGACCGAGAACGAAGGGTTTGCCCTCTTTGGGTGCAAACTCATTGATACGTTTTGCTACATAATTCGCAGCCCACTGGCTCAGCAGATCGTACGAAGGTTCAATAATTACTCGCATATATTTTATATTTTATATTTTATTCTCCGAATAGGATAGCTTCGATGTCGGGCTCTTCGAGGTTGACGCCAAGGATGTGTCCCTCTTTGTCGATGAGCACGGTGTGCGGGATGAACTGCACGTCGTACTTATCGGAGCAGGGGTGCTCCGCATCTTCGCGTACTTGCGGCCAGGGCATTTGCTCTTCGTTGAGCGCTACCTGCCAAGCTATGGGGTCTTGGTCCACGGAGCAGCTGAAGATCTGAAAATGACCTTCGGGTTGTCCGGCATACATCTCTTTGAGTACAGGGATGAAACGGCGGCAAGGACCACACCACGATGCCCAGAAATCAACGAGCACGTAGTCCGTTTTGCCGATGAGGTCACTGAGTGACAACTCGGTGCCTTCAGGAGTGAGGGCGGTGAAGTTGATATACAGATTCTCTTCCGCGGGTGCCTGCTCTTCCGCAGGTTGCGCGGGTTTCTTGGTACAGCCGACGATCATCAAGGCTGCTGCCAGAATAATTAGGATTTTTCTCATATTAGTCAATTTTTTGGAGCACGACTGCGCTGCGTGCGGGGAGGTACATCTTGAGCCAACCCTTGCCGTCTTTGGCGTAAAGGTTGTCATGTTCGGTGAAATGCTCCACGCTGTCGTCGCTGAGGCCGAAACCTGCGAACTCTTTGGCGTCTGTATTCAGCACCACTTTGTATTTGCCTTCGGGCACGAGCATGCCGTAGTCGGTGAACGATTTCTGGCCGTTCCAGTTGAAGATGAAGAGCAGGTCGTTGCGCGAGTATGCGACTACCTGGTCGCCTTCGTTGTCCCACCACTTCATCACCCACGGCAGGTGTTTGCCGACGTTGTATTTCTTCTCCTCAGCGGTCGGGTTCTGCGTCAGGATATGCTGCTTGAGCAGGTGAATCATCGCAGCGTCGAAGCGGTTGAGGTCGGCGAAGAAATAGTTGGGGTTATCCACGAGGTCCCACTGTCGACGGGCATATTTATAGCTCCAACCGTTGCCCTCACGCGGGAAATCAATCCATTCGGGGTGACCAAACTCATTACCCATGAAGGTGAGGTAACCGCCGTTGATGGTAGATGCCGTCACGAGACGAATCATCTTATGCAGGGCGATGCCGCGGTCAACCATATAGGTTGAGTGACCGTGCTCAAAATGCCAGTACATATCGGCATCGACGAGACGGAAGATGATGGTCTTGTCGCCCACGAGTGCCTGGTCGTGACTCTCGGCATAGGAGATGGTTTTCTCGTCCTCGCGGCGGTTGGTCATCTCATAGAGGATGTGACCCGCTTTCCAGTCTTCGTCTTTGACCTCTTTGATATACTTGATCCAGAAATCGGGGATACCCATCGCCAAGCGATAGTCGAAGCCTACGCCGCCATCTTCGATGGACGCAGCCAGACCCGGCATACCGGACATCTCTTCGGCGATGGTGATGGCTTCGGGTTTGACCTCATGGATCACTTTGTTCGCCAGCGTCAGGTACATCAGGGCGTCGCCGTCTTCGTTGCCGTTGAAATAAGAGGGGTAACCGTTGAAGTCTTCGCCCAGACCGTGACTGCGGTAGATCATGGATGTCACACCGTCGAAGCGGAAGCCGTCGAAGTCATATTCGTCAATCCAGAATTTGCAGTTGGAGAGCAGGAAATGCAGCACTTCGTTCTTGCCGTAGTTGAAGCAGAGGCTGTCCCAAGCCGGGTGCTCACGGCGTGCGCCGTCATGGAAATACTGATACGGCGTGCCGTCGAAATTACCGAGGCCTTCGAGCTCGTTCTTTACCGCGTGACTGTGCACAAGGTCCATGATGACATGCATGCCGCGTCCGTGCGCGTCGTCGATGAGGGCTTTCAGTTCGTTGGGAGTACCGAAACGGCTGCTGGCTGCGAAGAAATTGGATACATGGTAGCCGAAGGAGCCGTAGTACGGGTGCTCCTGGATAGCCATGATCTGCACGCAGTTATAGCCGAGTTTGTCGATACGCGGCAGCACATCGCGACGGAACTCTTCGTACGAGTTCACTTTCTCCTCGGACGAGGACATACCGATATGGCATTCGTAGATATAGAGTCCGCCTTTGTCTTTGAGTTTCTTGCCGCGGTTCTTCCATTGGAACTCAGGTTCGTCCCATACTTGCGCGGAGAAGATCTTGGTCTGGTCGTCCTGCACTACGCGACGCACATAGGACGGGATGCGCTCGCCGTAGCCGCCGTTCCATTCAACGAGCAGTTTGTACATCTGGCCGTGCTGTATCGCGTTCTCCGGCAGTTTGGCTTCCCATACGCCGTTGCCGACGGGCTGCAGACGATAGGCCTCGTCCTTGCTCCAGTTGTTGAAATCGCCTTTGATGTAGATGGCGGTTGCGTTCGGTGCCCATTCGCGGAGCACCCATCCGTTTTTGGTGTGGTGCAGACCGAAATACAGGTAGCCCGAAGCCCATTCAGACAGGGGTTTGCCGCCGGTCAGTTCGGCTTCTTTGTTACGAGCGTAGTCGGCGCGTGCTTGCAGCGCACCTTCGTACGGCTGCAGGTACGGGTCACGCTCAACGATTTTCAGATGTTTGGGACTTTCCACTTTCTTTGTTGCCATAGTTGTATGTGTTTTTCAGTTTATTTGCGATAAGGATAAGGTGCGTCAGCACTTTTGCGGCTGCAAAAGTACTACTTTTTTTTGATATATGCAAGCGTTTGCGAAAAAAAAATCGTGTTATCGTGCTTTGCAGAGAGCAAAGACGCTGAATTTGGCGTCGCGGACGTAGCGCATGGCACTGATGCAGGCTTTCATTGTCTCGCCGGTTGTAACCAGATCGTCCACGATCAGGATATGTTTGTGATAGAGTTGCTCGGGATGATTGACGGCAAATGCTTCTTTGACGTTCGTGGTGCGTTCTGCGCCTTCCTGCAGCGCCTGTTTGGGTGTGTTACGTACACGCGTGACGTGCGTCAAATCAAGAGGAATACCGGTAACCTCACTGATCCCTCGGGCGATGTACTCCGATTGGTTGTAGCCGCGTTCGCGCATGCGCCGCGGGTGCAGGGGCATAGGGATAATAAGGTCAATCCCCTCAAAGAACTCGGCGTACTGAAATTCCAGTGCCGCTTGCCGACCGAGGTAATAACCGATCATCGGTTGGTCGGCATATTTCATCTTATGAATCAGTTGCTGAACGGGATGATTTTTCTCATAGAAAAGGAACGCCGCGGCGCGGTCAAGGCGTCTGATGTCCCGCAGCGTCATCTCTGTGATGTTTTGTCTCAGTTCGGCTTGCTCGGTACGCGGCAACGAGCGGTCGCACGCGCTGCAGATTTGCCCGCGCAACGCATGTTCGCCGGCGTACGCACCGCACATAGGGCACGTACGCGGGAAAAACAAACTGAGTAGAAATCCTTTCACGCCGCAAAAGTAGTAAAAATTTTTCACATATGCAAAAAAGAACGGAAATATTTGCATATATCGAAAAAAAGCAGTAATTTTGCAGCCGATTTATGCTACCGGTAGAGTTCATAGAGAGTATCCGTCAGCAGTTGGGCAACGAGGCGGAGCTGCTGTTACGGGCGCTGGAAACGGAGCCTGTGACGTCAATACGTCTGAATACGAAGTTGGACGTGCTGACGTTTGATTGCGATACGGACGAAGTGCCGTGGCATATAGACGGCTATTATCTGAGCGAGCGTCCGCAGTTCACATTGGATCCGTTGTTCCACGCCGGTTGTTATTATGTGCAGGAGGCGAGTTCGATGTTCCTTCAGCAGGTGCTGGAGCAATATGTTGACCCGTCGTCCTTGGTGCTGGATCTGTGTGCTGCGCCGGGAGGCAAATCGACGCTGATCAGTGAGTATCTTGGTCATGACGGCTTGCTGCTGAGTAACGAAGTGGTGCGTCAGCGCGTGTTTGTGTTGAGCGAGAATATCCAGAAGTGGGGCAACGGGAACACGGTGGTAACGCATAACAGTGCCGCCGAATACGGCGAGAAATGCCGTCATCTGTTCGATTGTCTGGTGGTGGATGCCCCGTGTTCGGGTGAAGGTATGTTCCGCAAGGACGAGCAGGCGCGCAGCGAGTGGAGTCTCAAAGCGGTTAAGCAATGTGCGGAACGTCAGCGCTCGATCCTCATGGACGTATGGGATGCGCTCAAGCCCGGTGGTGTGCTGATTTATTCTACTTGTACCTTCAACGCCGAGGAGAACGAGAAGAACGTTGAGTGGATTGCCGAGAGCTTAGGAGCCGAAGTGCTGCCAATTGACTATGACCCGTCGTGGGGAATTGTGGAAGGCACGCTGGGCTATCATTTCTATCCGCATAAGACCAAAGGCGAAGGATTCTATATCTGTGCGCTGCGTAAGAACGAAGACGAAGCGCTTAATCCTGTGAAGATCAAGGTCAAAGAGGCGAAGGCTATGCCGCATCCGGAGTATCTGCCGGTGATGCGCTCATGGCTGCAACATCCGGACGATTGGGCGATTCGTTATGCCGATCGTTTTGCTACCGCCTACCCGCTCAAATACAAGGAAATCATCGATTGGTTCTCGACCCAACTGACCTGTATCTCTACAGGTTTCGGCTTGGGTGAAGAGCGCGGTAAGGGTATCGCTCCGCAGCATAGTCTGAGTATGCTGAAAGATCTCCGAAAGGAAGCCTTTCCGAATATTGCGCTGACGCGCGAGCAAGCGCTGGCGTATCTTAGGGCCGAGGCTTTGAACCTGAGCGATGTGCCCCTTGGCCTCGTCCTCGTGACTTATGAGGGTGTGCCCCTCGGTTTCGCGAAGAATGTCGGAAACCACCAGAACAACCTCTACCCGAACGAGTGGCGTATACGTCATCTTTAGGAGCTTCGCCCAAGGCTTCCGGCAGGGGTACTTTTTCAATCTCTTTTTTCAGAAATTGCTGAATGCGCGACCAATATCGTGCATCTTCGGGTGCGACCAGTGTAATCGCTTCGCCGCTGTTCTCCGCACGTGCGGTACGACCGATGCGATGCACATAGTCTTCGGGATCATGCGGTACGTCGTAATTGATAACAAGCGGCACATCGGTCACATCAATGCCGCGGGAAACGACGTCTGTCGCTACCAGCACATCGATCTTACTGTTCCGGAAATCGAGCATCACCTGGTCGCGTTCGCTCTGCTCAAGGTCGCTATGCATCGCGCGCGCGTCAATTTTTAACATACGCAGCGTGCGCGTGAGGTCCTTGACGCGCTGTTTCTTTCCGGCGAAGATAATCACTTTCTTGAGGTTGCGTCCCTGAAGCGCCATTTGCACAAAACCGGGTTTCTGCGCCTCGAAGAGCTGTGCGCACATCTGATGGATGGTCTCCGGCGGACGGGAAACGGCTATCTGCACTTCGACGGGATCATGCATGATGGCTTTTGCCATCTGCCGTATCTTCGGCGGCATCGTAGCGGAGAACATGATGGTCTGGCGGTCTTTGGGCAGTTTCCGCACGATAGTCATGATATCGTCGTAAAAGCCCATATCGAGCATGCGGTCGGCTTCATCGAGGATGAAGTACTTCACGCCGGAGAAATCGACATCGTATATATTCATCTGCGCGAGGAGTCGTCCGGGTGTAGCGATGACGATGTCCGCACCTTTCTGCAAACCCGAGACTTGGTTGCCCCACGCGCCGTTATCCTTACCGCCGTAGATGGCGACGGAAGAGAACGGGACATAGAACCCGAACCCTTCCATCTGTTGGTCTATCTGTTGCGCCAACTCGCGTGTCGGCGCCATGATGATGGCGTTCAGCTTATCGGGGTCGTGGTCGTCGTACGCCAAGTTGGTGAGCAACGGCAATATGTAGGCAGCCGTCTTGCCGGTACCTGTCTGCGCACACGAGATCACATCGCGGCGATCGAGGATCACCGGTATCGTCTGCTCCTGCACCGGGGTACACTCATCGAAATGCATGTCCCACAATGCATCCAACACCTCGTCCGATAAAGCTAATTCGTCGAAATACATTACCGTTCCCAGCCTTCGAATACTTCGGGTCCGTAGATATTATCTTCGTTGGCATCATGCAGCGGTGCCCATAGTTGTGCAAAGAACGGATTCTTCTTCGCTACGCGGTCCCAATGCCAAGGAACTTGTTTTTCTTTGGGCTCGTGCGCATAGGGGTACGGCATATCGAACGGACTCCAGTGACCGCCGAGCAAGATCAGACGCGGCGATGCTTTGAACTTACGTCCCTCTGCATCTTCCCATTCGAGTTGGGTGTCCCAATCGCCTTTCTTCATCTTCTTGCTCAGGCATTTACCGCCACGGAAAGCCGCAGCTTTCTGCATGTCCTCTAACGTGAACTCTGCTTTCGGTTTCTGCTCATCGTAACCGTGGTCGAGCAGTACCGGCGTTTCGCTGTTATGACTCACGTCGAAATGCTTCCAATCGGGGATAGCTTTGTATGCCTCGAGGCTGCCGTAGTACGCGTTGATGCGCTGCTGTTTGTTGTTCTTGATCCACCATTGTGTGCCGTGCTCCTTGCTGTTTGCCATTACCCACATAGCGATCTTCACGCAGTGCGGGAACAACTTCGCGATACGTGTTTTGGCAGCAAACTTGAGTCCTAACGGCAGCGACGGCGCCGAAGCCATCTTCGCGAAATACTCCTTCACCGGCACGTTCGCACGGAAATGCAGCAGTTCTTCCAAGCGGTCACCGTCGATGTACCACATGCCGTGGAAATTGCGGGTGGTGAACCAGTTGGCATTGAATATCTGCTCGGGTTTGGGACAACCGATGGCATCCAAGATGAGGCATTCGAACTCATAGTTCGACAGGCGGTACTCAGCACCCGAACCGATGTTATAGTAGTTCTTCCAGAACTCTTCCGGCACGTCAGGACGGCATACGCGCTCCAGCAGACGTCCGCTGTCTTCGACCGTAGCCCACTCCAATACGCCGCGGATGGGCACATGGAACATGATCGGGTCGTAGTTCTTGAGAATAGACGGATAGAGGATACCCGATTGACGCAACGATGCCCAGGTCTTGATGCCCGAGTCGGTGATGATACGTTCCGCTTGCGCTTTGGTCAGACCGTAGTGGTCGTATGCCGAGACGCAGATCGGGTCACCTGCGCGACCCCAATGAAGCGGTTCGCGGCGGTCGCCCATCTGAGCTACCGAACCGATATACACCACTTTGGGTTGCTTGTCAGCGGGTTGCGCCAACACGGCTTTGGTGATATTCTCTGCTGCGGTGATATTGGTGCGTAGCGTCGCTTTCGGACGATAGTCCGCTTGCGGCGACACCATACCGCCTACGTGCAGCACGATGTCTGCACCGGACACACCGCGCAGCACATCCTCGTATTTGGTCAGGTCACCCCATATGACGTGCAGCGCTTTGTGCTCCGCCAACAGCGGCGTCAGCAGTTCTTTGTTTTTCTTACTCGGCCGCGCCAGAATACGCAGCGTGTACTTTTTCGGATAGCGCAGGATCTCCATCATGCCTGCGTAGCCCATCGTACCGGTTGCACCGGTCAAGAATACGGTTGTTTTTGCCATATATTGTTTTTTATCTATTATCTATTAACTATTACCTATTAACTATTAACTCTTCTTCCATTTCATCCAACGCGTAGCGCGCTCGAAGCGTTCGCGCGCTTTCTGTTTCATCTCCGCGCGCCAAAGGGCTTCTTCCTCCGCTTCATTGGTCATCTGTTTGTAGGTAGCCTCAGCATCTTTATCGGAGATAACTAACAGTTGATCGCCCAACTCGAGGGTGCTTGAGCCTGTAGGGACAAAGAAATCTTCGCCGCGGCGCACCATGATGACCAGCGTACGCGGCGGGATATTGAGTTGACTCAAGGTGTTGCCGTTGGTTAAGATCCGTGCATCTACTTCCACCTCGCGTGCGGACGACTGAATCTCATCCGGCAGGTCCAAGTCAAAATGCTCGAGCGAACGCTCTTCTTCGGGTTTGGTATCCAGTTTCAGTTTCTTCGCTACCGGTGTCAGCGTCGTGCCTTGTGTCAGCAGCGACACCAATGTACAGAGGAAGACCACATTAAAGAGCAGGTCGGCATTCGGCACACCTTGCGACTTACACATGATGGCGAAGATAATGGGTACTGCACCTTTCAACCCCACCCAACTGAGCATCGCCTTGTCGCGCGAGTGATAGCGTTTGAACGGCAGCATACAGAGCCAAACGGCCAGCGGACGCGAGATACCGATCATCACAATACTGATGATCAGACAGGGCAACCACACGCGGTAATTAAGCAGGTCTATGGGCTTGACCATCAGACCCAACATAAGGAACATCACCAATTGGCTGAGCCAGGTCAGGCCGCTGAAGAAGGACCGCGTCTGACGCTTGCGGGTGAACTTATTGTTGCCGATCACCAAGCCGCCTACATAGACGGCGAGGTACGTGTTGCCTTGCAGATAATAAGTGATGGCGAAGATGAAGATACATGCCGTCAGCACCATGATCGGATACAGCGCTTCGTTGCCCAATTTGACGCGACGCATCAGTTGCACTAAGCCTTCGCCGAACGCCAGACCGATGACCGTACCCATGACGAGTTGGATGACTACGGTCTGGATGATCGGCAGCGTCTCTACGTTGTCTTGCTCTGCCAGCACCACGCCGATGAGTGTTGTTGTCAGCACATACGCCATCGGGTCATTGGCTCCCGACTCCAACTCGAGCAGCGGCTTCAGGTCATGCTTCAGACCGATGCCGTTGGTGCGCAGTACGGAGAACACACTCGCGCTGTCGGTACTCGACATCGTCGCCGCCATCAGTAGCGCCATCCAGATTGATACACTCGCTACGGCGTTGATCCAACCGAAAAGGAAATAGATGATTACGCCCGTCACCGCGCACGTGACAAGCACACCTACGGTCGCCAACGCGATACCCGGTGCTAACACCGATTTGATATCGCCGAGTTTGGTTTCCAAACCACCGGTGAACAGGATGATACACATCGCTACCGTACCGATCGCTTGCGCCGTACTGGTCTCGATCTCAATACCCGAATGGTCGAAGAAAGCACCCAGACCGTGGTGACCGAAAATCATTCCGACCGCCAGGAAAAGAAGCAGCGCCGGAACACCGTATTTGTACCCTATCTTATCCGCAAAAATACTGATGAAAAACAGCAGCGACAGAATCAATAAAACAAACTCAACTTGCATACCTCTAATCTCTAACCCTCTAATCTTTCTTCTTTAACAAGAAATCGTCGATGATGCGTATGATTTCTTCTTTGGGATACAAGCCCTTGAGCAAAATCGGTTTACCTTCCACCGGCACGTACAGCACCTGCGGGATCGAACTGATGCCGAAGACGTACGCTACCTCGCGTTCGCGCTCCGTGTCGGCTTTGTAGAACTGCACGCGGTCGCAGTATTTCTGACTCAACTCCTCCATGATCGGCGCCAAACGTCGGCATGGTCCGCACCACGTGGTATAGAAATCCACCACACAAGGCTTGTCACCTTTGTATTTCCATTCTTTCTCCGTCTTATAGTCAAAAATACGTGCGCGGAACTGCTCCGTAGTGATATACACCACGTCCTCCGCCACCATCGGCAGCACCATCAGCAGACTCATCGCCACAGTCAAAATATACTTCTTCATAAGCATTCGAATCACTTTTGCGGCTGCAAAAGTACTACAAAATTCCCATATATGCAAATTTTTTGCATTTTTATTTGCATATTCCAAAAAAAAGCAGTACTTTTGCACGCTTTTTTCGCAACATAGGGGCTATTTGGTTTTGACAGCAGGTAGAATGGTTGTGTAAGCACGCCGAGCAATGAGGCAACGCTCGTTAAACTCGCTTCGAACAATTAACTGGCAACTATGAGTATGCTCTCGCTGCCTAATCGAAGTATAGTAGATTAGCTTTTTTCGGATGCAAGGCGTCTGAACGAGACATCGCTCCAAGCCGAGTCTGTGGGCTCAATGGATATAGCGGTGCGGAAATTCACAGAATAGAGATCGTAGGCTGCGATACGGTTTCGAAAAATTAGCAGATAAGCCGGTGGTTGGTAGCTTGGGTCTTGCCGCCGGACGAAAACCGAAGCCAAGATAAGCGTGTAGAAAGCATAAGTATTCCTTGTTTGGACGCGGGTTCGATCCCCGCTAGCTCCACTCCAAAGACGGCGTCTTTGGGGAGCCAAGGGGGATGCTCACCCGGGTTCTTAGCCCGAAGGGCACGATTAATGCACACATGCATTTTTCGACTCCCCTATGCTCGATTCAATAATTTCCTCGAGACGTAAACGACCCTTGTCTGGAAGCGTTTGCGGATCGAAGAGCGTAGCACAACACGTAGCGCTATACAAAGGCATAGCCTGTAGTCGCGCGAGTGTTAGTGTAAGCGAGGGGTATTAGCTCAGTTGGTAGAGCGCAACGTTCGCAATGTTGAGGTCAGGGGTTCGACTCCCCTATGCTCCACAAAAAATCCGGCCTCCACCGGATTTTTAGTTTTATCTATTATCTATTACCTATTCATCTATTTCCCTTCTCCGCTGACGGAGGAACATATATCCTCCGGCGAGGAGAGCCATAAAGGCAAACGGAATCGGTCCTACAGGTACATCATCCTCCTCTTCTTCATCCAAATACGGATCTTTCGGATCTGGACTACGACGCGGTCCGCTGCTGATGGACGCATTTACCGCCATCGTTGCGATGCTGGCGGCGTTGGAAGCACCCGGCGCAGTGATCATCGTCGATGAAGATAACGCGAGCATGTTTCCGCCTCGGCTGATGGAGGCTGCGCGTTTGGCATCTTCTGCCGTACTATGCACCTCTCCTCGGCTACTGCTGCTTCGGGCTGCGCTGTGACGGCTCGTACCGCTCATAGCGATAGCGCCGGAGTGTTGGAACGGATTAACGCTTCCCATCGATGCACTCGGCATAGCGGTTGTGAGGTCTCCTGCCGTCGAAGGCTGCGAAGCCATACGGGCGGAGGAACGACGCACATGCGAGGTGGTACTGAACGGCAGCGTCTTGGCGCCTTCTTTACGTTGCACAGGCGATGTAGCAAAGATCTCCACGGGGTTATTGCCGAGCTTGGGCTTCTTTGCTCTCTCGAATACATCTCCTACGGCGAACACACCCCACCCGGCTGCCACCGTCAGTCCTCCCATCAGGAAGAAGGAAGATTTTCGTAATATTGCGCTTGTCATCAATTTCATCGTGATAGTCCTCCTTACTTATTTGATGATTACACGCAATATGCGCTGTCCTTGTTCATTATTTACGCGCACGAAATATACTCCGCTACTTGGCAGCGTATAAGTACGCATATAATGGCTCGTATTCTCCATCGCAATCAGTTTTCCAAGGGCATCATAGAGCCAAACAGTCGCATGCTCCGGAATACCGGCGACCACAAGTTGCTGGTTTCCTGCAGCATAAGCATACAGACCTTCATGCGCCTCGTCCATTCCTGTTGCGACAGCCGGAGTCGGTCGTTTTACCTTTACCTTTACGCTCAGACGGCTACCAAACAAACCTTGTTTGGTCGGATATAGTACGTAATCGTCCGTCAGCAATTCCGTATAGGTATTCATCGTCTTGTCGTACAGCATCACGGACTCTACATAATCCAGTTTGCGGTTATTGCGGCGCAGGGAAACGGTAATAGGTTGCGTATTATAGCCCCAGAATCCGAGCGGTGTCCATTCGTTGGCAGATGCATCCGGCATCGACATGAATGCCAACTTGGTATTGTCCTCCATCTTGGAATAGAACACCGGCTTGCTATGACTCTTATATTCGTCGCCGAACATCTTACCCAGGTCAGAACCTATCTCGTACTCATTGGAGTAGAGGTCAGAGATGATAAGCGTTGTCTCGTCGCTCTCGTTCTTGCCGTTCTGCATACGCAGTGTTACCAAGATCGGCTCCAATGCATCCTCCTCTTCCTGGATACGCTTGCGCATATACGAAGCCTGAAGCGGATTCGTGGTTGTATTCGTCAAGTCAGCCTTGGCAAAGTTCACATAGAGCGGGTCGGACGAAGGTGCTGCATCGTCTCCAATCTGCACGAAGTACGAGATGAACGGAGGCAAGTCATAATCCATGAGCAGAACCTGCGTATATTCCGAATTACCGTTACTAACGGGCACTGTGACGAACGGAGCTCCATTAACTCCATCTGTAAGAATCTCATAGGTAAGCAGGTGCTTTGTCGGGTCACCCGGATCATCCACGCGGATTCTATTCAGCTTACCTACTGTCAAAGCAGGCAGGTTCTTGTCACCCGCATTGATAGTGTTCTTTTGATAATAAGTCATGTACGGGTTACCAACGAGGTTCCATCCTTTGTGATTAGGAGTGATGTCTTCGCCTGCTCCGTAGTCATCTACAGATACCGGTTTTGTGGTCTCTCCCTCGCTGATGGTATCCATCGGGAAGATAAGCTCACGATAGGTGTGACCCTCACGTTTCTCTACAGACAGGATGTATCCCACACCCGGTTGGATGGTAGAACCTGTATATTCTTTCCAGCAACCACCTGACTGCGTAGCTGCACGTTGCTCACCATCATAATACTTGAGGTGGAAGTCCGTGCCTAAGCGAGCCAGCGAACCATCTTGCCATGTGATTCGGTTGGTACGACATGCATGCGGCAGACAGAACCAGTACCAGCGATTCTCTTTGACACGTTTGCTGTGATAAGCATGATAGCCGGCATCCTTGAATTGTATTCCTCCTACAAACGAAGCGGTGGAAACGGTATCATCTAACGAACGCAGCACAATGGAGCTCGCTTTCATATTGGTTGCACCGGAAGGAATAATCAAATGGCTACCGGAGTAAACGGTGATATTGCGTACTTCAGCGCGGTCATTGGCTGCTCCATTGGCAGCTTTCGTCAACGTTGAATTATCGCGCACCACAACATCGCACACTTTACATGTATCAATAGAGTGCTTATAGAACTCAGCACTATTGGTGGACATATTGGCATCTACTACGATAGGCACTTTCGGGTCAGACGAAGCAATAACCTCTCCGTCTTTCGCCAACTGGATACGAAGGAGTCTACAAGCCAAAGTATCCAAATCCGGCAGAGGAATTCGATAGGTTCCATCGCCCAACGAATACGAACCGATTTCTTTATCGTCGGAGAAGGTCTCCATTGTTACGTAGTAGTTCGAATAGTCAAATTTCGCCACCTCACTCATACCTTCGCAGGTGTTCGTTTCGCCGGCTGCTCCATCTCCTACCACATGATAACCAGTCCATTCCTCGCATAATGTTTTGAATGCAGTAGCTGCTAACGCGTCATTACTACTTGCAGGGTAATTTATATTCAACGTATCTTTAGTCAAAGCATTCGCTCCACTGGTTACTGTATTCTTACGAACCAACAAGCAGCGGTTGGTAGAAAGTCCATAAGCAGTCTCCACATCGTTTTTCGTCATAATGTTATCGCCGCAACCTTCCGCATTGAAACCTGACTCATCACCCCAACTTGGTTTTTTACCGCCATTTGATTTAGTATCCAGGAGCACTAAACCAGGATCATAATCGTTTGGTTTGGACTTGTCGTAATAGGTAGCACCAATAATATCAATTATACTATCGTTACCACTCTTGTCTTTTCTGTAAAGTCCAATACTATGTCGACCGGAGAACTTCATGCCTTCCCATGTGATCTCGTTCCATGACTCATGCCCAGGAATAGTGTCCATACAATCCTTAGAATATCCAGTGGTACCATATCGATAGACAATAATTTCTTCTTGGGGCTTTATTTGTCCAGTTGTAGCTCCATAGTTTTTTAATTCCAATATTGTACCATATCCTTTAGTCCAAATAAAATAATCCTCCAAATATATCGTGTGGTCTGTACCATTATAGATGCCCAGCAGCTTATCCTCACCGGCAGCCTCAAAATATTTTGAGAAGAACAATTCTGTAGCAACGTTTCCTGTCTTAGAACCGTGCTCCACCTCCTTACCAAGTACCACGCTTGCATCTGCATCTCCGTCATACTCAATGATCACAGCTTCACGCTCCCACTCAATAATCTCAATCGTGGATGTTGTAACGGATACCACTAATTCAAAATACACCTCGCAGTGTCCGCTTTCTCCCGGGTCATCTCGCACCTGCTCCACGGTAATCGTTGTCTCGCCTTCTTTGAGTCCATTGATGGTCAATTCTTTGCCGACCACAGAAACCGTAGCTATCGTCGGGTCTGCCGATGTTGCCGATACAGCGCTGGTATTTGCGCTGGTCAGAGTAACGACACTCGTCTTTCCTGTAGACAGAGATAATGCCGACGAGGACAACGATGCTTCAGACGAAACGCAAGGCAAACAACTCGGAACGGAGTTATATACGTTAGCTGCACTCATTGCTTTCGTATATAGACAAATTTCATGTTGTCCGCTTGCGTAACATGCAAATAATATATTGCTATTATTTTTCTTTATCTTGTTTCTCGTATACGAGCCTTGGGCGGTAACCGAAGCAACACCATCTATACTATTAATACTGATTTCAAAACTACCCTCTGCATCATTCGTTCCTTGCGTTTTTAGATAGTTATTACTTGAACTCGCAGCACATAGATAGCCCTTCGCATTCGGATCATAAAATGCCCACGTTCCACTTGACGCACCGTTTTGAAGAACAAATTTACATACATCACTACTTATGACTGTTAACGTATCCTCTGTGACAGATTTTGTAATAGAAACCGCATCACGGTTGTTTGTGTTTTGAGTCTTACTCATCGCATAGTCCGACGGATCAGATACTATAATCACCGAATCTCCAACGGACAATTTGCTGTCGTCGTAAACTTTCACCCAATACGTTGCAGCAGCGCCACTGCTCTTTGTATATACCGCATAGAGTGTTTCGCTGGCTGTCGGAGTAAACGAACCGGCAGGAATCAATACCGGCGGAGTGTTAGTTTCTCCATTCACTTTGGTGCGTGACCATCCGGCAAAAGACCAACCTTCCGCAGCAGCACAAGCTTCAGACGGCGTTGCCGATGGCAAATCAACAGAGCCGCAATCAGATTGCGTTAAACTGGTTGAGCTTACCGTTCCGGTGCAAGCATCTAATGTGACAGTATACTGCGTGCGTTGAGCATAAGTCACAGCCACGGTGAGGTTGTTTGTGATACCCAAGATCTGGTAGTCATCATCATCAACCTGCTCCAATTCTGAATAGCCACTTTCCGGAGTAATAGAAATGCTTCCGAGTTCATAGCACTCATCCGGTGTGACACGGAGATTGACAATCGTACCTTCGTAAATAGTCACAGATGTGGTCCCCGGAGCTTCCAAAGAAGTCGTACCATGCGCTGGAGCAGAAGGACTAAGCGAAATAGTATGTTGCGGAATGGCTTCAAAAGTTACACTAATCGTTGTTGCACCCTTGGAGTTCTGGCTATATGTCACGGTATAGGCATTATTTATCGGACCTGTTACCGCAGCTGTTCCGGTTGTCGCAGGATTCGAAGCGGTAACAGAAGCCACACGATAGTGCTCGTCCGGTGTAGGAGTTACAGTAACTACGCGCGGTCCGCTACAAGTACCTTGCTCGCCACTCTTGCTCAATGTGAATGTTCCGTGCGATTCGCTTCCCTTAGAGATTGTGATTCTGTTTTCACAAGGAGTACAAGAGGTCATATATTCTGTAAACTCACCACCTACTCGCTTGTACATGTAAATTGCACTTTGTCCGCCGTCTTTGTAGAAACGGAAGTAACCCGGCGAAGAAGCATTATAGTGGAATTTCGTACCAGCTACAGAAATCTCAATATCACTCGAACTTTCGAAATTCAACGAGAGAGGATATTCCTCCGCGGTCGCTTTAGTTGCGGTAACAGCAAGTCCGTTGGCGTTCGAAGTCTGGTAATTATATTTTCCGTCTTTCGTTTTTAGCAAATAAGTGGATGAACTACCGATTTTTTCCAATGTAACATTGTACGTATCACCCCAGCTTGCAGCAACCACTTCTCCATCCAAGTTAGCACCAGGGGTAACATAATGTCCTCCTTCTCCAATGCTGCCGGAGTCATCTTTACCTCCAACACGCCCATCGGCGAAAGTAGATGAATTATATGCGATTAGATAATTACCTGCCCAGTTAGCACTTCCCGGATCGGATTTTACCAACCGGTAAGATGCCGCACTTCCTTTCCCAAATACTGCATGATAGGTAACGGCTCCGTCAACCGCCGGCATATCGTCCGCACTGGTATAAATCGTCTCACCGCTGATATCGTCCGTCTTGCCAATCCATGTTCCTTCTGCCCAACCATAGAACACAGTACTCTCACCTCCTTCTGCTACATCGCAGCTAATCGGAGTAGCCGGGAAGGTCGGTTTCTCGCCGCTCAATACAGATGTTGTAGTATGCGTCTCGCCATTATTCATCCAGGTCACCGTATAACTAACACCTGCCACACAACTAGCCTCAGCAGAAGGATCTCCATCGCAGTAAGTAGTTCCGTTACCAATAGCTTTTACTTGATAAGTATAAGACGTTCCATTCGTCAAACCAGACTTGGTCACAGGCGAAGTAACCGTTTCCCAATCGCCACCGTTCCATTTTAATTTATAAGCGGTTGCATTGGTCACAGTCGGCCACGTGAGTTGTATTTGCGCATTAGACGGAGTAGCCGTTACAACCGGCGTTCCAACCTTTTCGCCAGAGCAACAAACAGGGTTGCTATAATACGTAGTGGTACCCGAGGTATAGGAAATAGTGTACCTTGTGTCATTAACTAAGACATTCTTATCCTTAGTCGTCAACTCCATTCTATAACCTGTCGCATCGCTTAAACTGGACGAAAAGGTAACTGATTGTTCTGTGCAAGAACCGGCACCACTTCCATTTACAGGTGTAATTTCTTGTGATGTAAGAATAGCTCCACTACTGTTAATCAGCGAAATAGTCAGTCGCGAACCCGTGCCGCCATTTTGCATACTTGAAACCCAAATTTGAATAGATGTAGCAGATGAAGCGTAAGAAGAGAAATTGGCGATTGCCGAATTCGCCGCATACTGATTTGCTGCTTTGAATCCGCAAGGTTGAGTGAAATAATCCTCTACGGTACCATCCCAGTCTCCCAACGAAGAACTAAAATCATAAGAGTCAGACGATGTTGCTGGGGATCCACTTCCTTCTGTTCTTTTATAAACCGCATATAATGTCTCATCGGAAGAGGGTTTATAGTTAAAACCAGCAGTATATAGAGTCGGCTTACTGGTCGTCTCAGAGCTAACACTTGCATTAGCCCAACCTGCGAAATCCCATCCATCACAACTATGACTTGCAGCAGGTAATGTTACTCCTGCTCCGGCAGAAGGCTCCGTTAGCGAAGAAGTTCCGCACGAGCCTGTACCAGCATTGAAAGTTACAGTGCACGCAACCATATCTTGCTCCTGAATACAGAATTTAGTAGCTGGACGGTAGTTTACCAGCGTAGCTCCTGTCCATGTAGCTGCAGCCGTAGGATCAGCATTGCTACTTGCGCTACGCGTATAGAGTTGTGCGCCTGAAGTGGTACTTGCTGTATGATAACTGTACACATAATTCGTACCATCATAAGCATTGGAGTTATCGTCTATAACTACAACCAGATTCCCGATACCATCATAGTTAAACGGACTATCAAGTATGATTTCATTCCAAGTCCCGTTTCCAGAGCCATTCAATGCTCCGGAATACACTTCTGTGAACGAGGTTACATAGTTACTCGTAGATAGAGCAGCAAGAGATGTATTCGCCATGTAAATTTTCACGGACGTCTTTGAACTCATCGCAGTCCCATACGCATAACGGAAATAAATTGATTTAATCACTCCTTTTTTGCCTGCCGCTAATCCTAAATCCGCTTTCGTGTAAAGTATTTGGCGGGTATTGTATTCGTAAAACGCATCAACCGGCCCATATGTATACTCCGTACCGGTATAACTTTGCGCATTATCTCCTGCGTGATCCGTACAGCCTTTGGATTCAGTTGTAAAATCTATGGTCGTTGTACTATATGCAGTGCCATTGCAATTGGTGGCATACGCGCGCACATAGTAGTGTGTACTCGGCGCAAGTCCTGTTATTGTGGTATTAAAACTCGTCCCCGTAGCAATAGTTGTACCAACTTCTTTTTTACTATCCGAAATAGTAGGAGTACCGCTGGTATTATAAACAAAACCATATGAAGTAAGTGCGCAGCCTGTACCTGTGCCAACAGCAGTTACACCACCGGAACAAGCCAACTCTGCAGTGCTCGAAGACACCTCTCCTTTACTTGGGGCAGATACAGAAGGGTTGCCGGTACAAGAGCAAACAGAAGAAGAAACTTTCCATACTCGGAATGGAGTATACGAGCCAATCGACCCATAAAAGCGATAGTTTGCACTATTAATACAAAGATATCGACTATTGCAAATGAGATTGCCAGAACCATCAACTGAGCAAGTGCCACCAGTAGCACCATATTTAAATTCATTTCCTCCCGGGGATGCAATATATTTTGTAGCTCCGCTATCATACAGAGTCCATCCGCTGGCTGATGCATTTCCCACAGTGAATTCAACCCAATCATCCTCCGATGTAGATACTGTTGCATCCTTATTACTATTATACCCACTTACTCCTATTGATGGACCACTATCATCGGTGGCTATTACAACATTATCTCCATTGCTTAAATCGTCAATAGATGTAATTATGGTATATGTTGTTCCCCACGCATAGTTAATGTTTAGCATAGTGCACAGAAGCACCAATGCGATTGATTTAAGTGTTTTTGTTGTCATATTTGTTTTTGTCTAAATTTCGAAATATCTTTTGCCCACAGGCTTGATTATCAACTCATTGCCATATGGCGACTGTCTGTTAAAGCAGACGTGTTTTTTATGTTTTCGCTGATGAAAAATTATAATTTTTATTATTTTCTCTTTTTGAAAAACGGATACGTAGTATTGCGAGTTGGATTGAGGATTTTTAATGAAAGTTTACTTTTGATTAAAAATAATCAAGACAAGTCGGTCGCAATGTAATTGCTTTTTCAAAAAGATATTTTCTTTATAATTTTCTATCAGGGTTTTGTATGTTTTTGTCTCTAACTCTCCTCCTCGCGTATATGCGTGTGCATAACGCGCACAAGAGGGAAAAGCGTGCAAAGGTACAAAATTTATTCCATATGCACAAATATTTTTTACTTTTTGCACAAAAAAAGTGACAAAAAATCAATTTTGTCACCCTTTTGAACATTTTTATCGTGTTTATTGCACCCCCTCTTTTTGCCCTATCCTTTTAATGTGCGCCACTATTCAGTTCCGCATGAAAATTCTCTATGTGAGTCTTGAAATGCGGTATATCTGCTGTGATAGTAGCCCATAACATTTCTTTGCTGATATGAATATAGTCGTGTACCAGCACATTCCGCATGGCCACTATTGGTCGCCAATCGACTTCCGTATGTTTCTCTCTAAACTCATGAGTTAACATGTTAGCCGCCTCACCGATTATCTCTATCTGCTTAACCAATCCATAATATAGTAAGCGATTATTCAGCAACTCATCTTTTGGATATGTGGCTAAACCATTTTCAATTACGCTTATAGCATCCAGAATGTGCTCAAGGCGTTCTTTGTCTCTGTTATGCTCTCTCATAGATTAAGAATTTATCGCGATTAGCGGATTCCTGCGCAAAGGGTAATAACTCATTGCTTTCTACCAAATCAACCTCACGTTGAAGCAGCTCCTGCAGATCCAATTTCATAGTTACATATTGGAATAAGCCCATAGGCTTGGACTTATCTAAATCGACCAAGATGTCCACATCGCTATCTTTCGTCTCCTCGCCACGCGAACAAGAGCCAAATAAATAGGCTCTGTTCACAGGTTGTTGAGCAAAGAAATGCTGAATCTGTGGAATCATATTGGCTACTTCTGCACTTGGCATATTTTCCTTTCTTTAACCTTTGCGGCTGCAAAGGTACTACAAAAATTTGAAATAGCCAAATTTTTTTCGCATTTTAAAGATTTTTTTGTATTTTCTCCTTCGGAGAGCTATTACCGCTATTGGAATATTTTTATTGTTTTTTTCTATATAATAAATATTTAAGGAACGCACGTGCGAGTGCATATGCGCACGCGAAGTATAAAAAATCATACAATATTCAATTAAAATTTGCGTAATTCAAAAAAAAGTTGTACCTTTGCAGCGTCAAAGGTAAAATGAAAGGAAAGCGTATGGAAGCTGTTCAATTCAAAACAGAAGAAGAACGCATGGAGGCTTTGCGCCGTATGGTGGGCTTAAGGAAGGTTTTCGAGGCACGCGTCCGTGAGATTATGGCAGAACGAGAAGACTTACAATTAGTATAATGGTCCACATCTCTGCCGAAGCAGTCAATCTGCGTTCTCCCTATAAAGTGAAGCAAGAGGATGAGAATATTTTCTTGTTTCGGACGAAACATGGTATAATATATACCGTAGGTTTCATTGCGGATGTATCGTTTTTTGACGAAGGAGTATATCAATTCTATATTATCAACGAGTCTGGTCGTTCATCGCGTGCTGATAAGGATGTATTTGAGACGGTGCGCGTGATTATAGAGGAATTCTTTGCGCAGAAGGAACCGGTAATGCTGTATATCTGCGATACCACGGATAAGCGCCAAGCTTCTCGCGACCGATTGTTCCGCATTTGGTTCCACACATACATTGAGAGTGACTCCTATTCGATGTACAATGAGCCGATGGTTATAGATAACGTACGCTATTTCTCCAGCATCATTTTGCGCAAGGATCACCCCTTGCATAATCAAGTGATCAGCACTTTCCACAATTTCATAGTGGAACATAGTCAATCATAACAAAAAACAGGGCACACGCCCTGTTTTCTTTTGCTCTGTCTAACAAAAATTTTTTTATGTTTTCTCCTTCGGAGAGCTATTACCGCTCTCGGAAGGTATTTTTATTGTTTTTTTCTATATAATAAATATTTAAGGAACGCACGTGTGCGCATATACACGCGAAGCATAAACGCCGCAGGCTATACACGGCATCTACGCCTATACACGCGCAGCAAGGCATATGCCGCAGCAAGCAATGCCAATGGCCACATCACATCGCCCAGCGGATCTTCATATGGCTCCGGACGGTCACCCGGTTCTCCGGATTCGCCTCCGGTTCCCCAACCTTTCTTCGCGCGGTTCGGCCCACCCGAATTCGCAGGAGTGTAGGTTCCCGGAGTTGTTCCCGTCACCATAGCGCCGGTAGCGGCAGCCTGCGGAAGCGTCGAACCGGAATACACCATTCCGGATGTCGAGCGCATCTGCGCTTGCGGCTGCTGCGCGAGCCCCTGAGCATGAGTGCTCAGGAACCCCGCCATCGCTATCACTATCAATAAATATCTCAATGTTTTCATGATTTCGAATCTTTACACATTACACATTAAACATTACACATTGAAATTATTTATTGACTTCCCGCACCCGTTTACCGGTTGCGTCATAAATCACTCCGCCGCGCAAGATGTACAGTTTATCTTGATAGATGAACTTCATCGGCTGCGCTACATCATTCTCCTGATCCTCGAGACCTGTTGCGGTATTATCTTGCTCCGGCTTCAGAACGGCATTGATGGCAAAACGATTATTAATCTGTCCGGCTGCGCTTTCAAACGCATAGAACTCTTCTACCAACAAGTCAACCACGTCGTTCGTTTCGTAATCTGTCAGCCACAAGTGCTCCACCTCGGAGTAATCTGCGCCGTCAACACGTGAGAACTTATACGAACCCGCAGCTGGGGCGATATAACCAACCGGTATCAGTTGCGCTGCAGCTGCTTCCGGAAGAGCATTGTATGCCACGCGATAGTCACCAACCATCGTGTACACCTTCAGTGTTGAATTGCCGTTCTGGATGGTTTTCTCCTTGTCGTTCATATCAAATGCCTCGGAATACTGGTTGCTTATCGTCAGACCGGCCTCATCTTTCTTTCCGTCAATATCCTTTATCGCGAAATCGACGAACACCTCACGTTCCGTTTTCTTCGCATACATGCTCGGAGCCTTGAGAGCTTTGTTACTTGCTGTGAAACTCAGCGTTCCGTCTCCGGTTACTTGGAGGAAGAACGGATAGAAGGCATCTAACTTGTAAGGATATGCACGTACATCGTCATACTCATATTCCGTGTATCGCGGAATCGTGAAGTATTTCACTGTCGATTCATCCCAATCCCAAGTGCCGTTCCACGGATCTCCCGGATGATGCACAAGTGTCTTAGTCTGCACTAATCCGTCTGGTGCGCTACCCGGTGTTGCCGTGTTATTATAAGACGTCAGGAACGGATTACCGATACAGTTCCAACCCTTGTTGTTATCCGTCACATTGCCGTCGTTACATCCCCATCCCGTTACTGCAGGCGTGCAGTCTGTTTCGGCGGTCAATTTTGCATTCTTTAACAACGGGAAGCGCAAGATTCCGTATGGACGGCCACTCACACGCGGCTTAATGGCAATTTCGTAACCCTTTCCGCGTTTGATACTGTCTCCGGAAATATAACTCCAGCCACTTGATTTAGGAGTTAACGTTCGGCCTTCACCGCTGTACTCTTTGATCCATGCATCGAATACTTTTGTACCGATCTCATTGGTAACATCGGCGAGAGCTACCGTCTTTGGTAACGCCATCATATAGTAGATAGAGTTATCAATACATAGGTCATAGAAGACACCGCCATTCGTTGAATTTGTACCACTAATGGTAGCAGTCGCATATAACTGCGGAAGAGCATAAGCGCCGCCTAACCAACTGTAACCTCCGCGCATGTATACATGCTTAACTGCGAATGCCTTAGTGACACTTGCCTTGCCGCCTGGATAAATATACAAGTCCTTAAAACTGCCTGATGTCGTTCCGGTTGTCAACTTACCTCCGCTACGGATAACCACATCGGTTATCTTTGCTACATCACTACCAATAGCGGTACGTATCGTCGCTTCTGCCACGCCATTTGTGGTAATAATATAAGGTATGGACAATATCTTCTGCTTTGCGCTTCCTTCTGTAGCAGAAAGAATCAGTGTCTTTGCCGGATTACTTTGCAAATCACCAACGCCCGTCAATTCATAGATATCACCTCCGATAGAATTGATCGTTACGGCTGTAGGCGAATTGGTGCCGATCTTTGCTGTCATAGCGGTACAACTTGCACGATTGGGATAACTAACTGCTATCTTGTTCGTACCCCACTCCATAACCGTTATATCCGCTTCTGTGATTTCTTCTAATGGCAATATGTATAAGTTATTTATACCGGTACCATCGGCATACGTTCCCCATTTCGGACCGCCACTTGCGCTGCCATAGAAACGAAGATACTTGGTATTGTTCGATTGTTGAGTTTGCAAGGTATAGACAAATTGTCCATCCACTTCCGTTGTTACAACTTTCCACTCCTCGGGTGTCTCGCCTGATGAGCCATCATCGCTGATTTCATCAATTACAACAACCGTGCGGATCCTTGTGTAGCCGGTTCCTGTTCCTGAAACGTTATTTGCCCATAATCCTTTATTACCACCGGCATAACCTGTGAAACGCAAGCGGTCTGCTACTTTTGCCGCAGGATCATACCCGGTAGCCGTTCCTGAACGGTCAGCTGTTCCGTTGGTTGTTTTAACAGGCCATAGTTTATAAGCTACTGCATTCGTTCCATATGCCTTTCCATCCGCTACGGATACTAAAACGCTGGACGGGTTAGTTGCTGATGGGATACTTCCTGGCAGCGCCATCCACGTATCTCCTGTCTTAGCCACAATGGCTACTTTGTCCGGCAGATTACGTACCTTTATCTTGCCTGAGAACGTCTCGCTTCCGCCATCGCAAGACACTGTGATATCCGGCGATGTAATGGCACCTGTTCCATCGCTGGACGGACTATAGAACACATACACCACTTGGTTGGTTAACGGAGCCGTTAATGGAGTAGTACTGAGATTTACATATTTCGTTCCGTTATCCTTATAGAATACCAGATCCGTTCCGCTAATCGTAACAGCTTGCCCGGCTCTTGCTCCACTGATGCTAAGCGTCAGGTGGCCCACCGCCATGATGCTGATGCCGTTACGGCTCGTTACGTACAGCGGATCACTTGAGGCCGTTAAGATAATTTCCGGAACAGGGTTAACAACACCTTCCAGAGTAACCGTCCTTGTTGCGGCACCTGTAGCCGTTGCTGTGATGTCACCATTATAGGTGCCTGCCTCATTCCCGGCTGTAATACGAACCCATATAGTGGTACTCGTTATCTTGCCATTTGTCGGTGTTAAAGTCAGCGATGTAGCGTAACCGGTAGAGCTTGAAGTTTTACTTATCTCATAACCTGCCGGTGCCGTCAACGTCACTGTATTTTCGCCAAGATTCTTTCCTTTTACGGTGAAAGTCTGCGCCGCAGAAGCGCCTGCACCATAATCTACGCTGAAGCCTGTCAGCGAAGACGGCTGACACCAGATATTCGGGATAGTACGGTAGTAGAGGGACGTTCCACCATGCTTTCTATTTAAAAACCTATTATAACAACTGAATAGCCGATAGTCACCTCCCCCATTGTAATTGAAGTTAATAGTATCCCTCACGCTACTTTCCGGAGCATGAATGGTGGCAATACCTGTAGCATTCGTCTCTATCAGCCATTCACCGCTATGATTACTGGTTGCCGTCGTCTTCGTGGCCGCAGTTTTCAACTGGTTTGCAGAAGCCGATGCTGCATATATATATTTTGTTCCGGCCTTAAGCAACCAACGATTAGCCACACTGCTTTCTTCTGTAGTAATTTTCTGTACTTTAGAATAACCATCTGTCACGTACACAGTTGTTCCTTTGTATATAAATCCGGTATTGGATCCCCGTTGATTATTACCGCTTAAGTTCGTATTATTCATAATCCATGTTCCGGTATCATTCAGTAATACCATCTCGTCATCAGGGAAGAGATCCGATACGTCTCTAAGCGCCACATACATCTCTCCTGTGCCATCAGCAGCAGTCACTAAACCAACTAAAGGTACGTTAGTGGTTGTTATACCGCCACCAGAGATAGCTAAATTCGTATCGTAACTGCCGACACTCTTGCCTGCAGCCAAACGGATATAGATAGTCGCATTTACCTTGTTGCTGCTTCGAGTCAGAGTTATATTGCTGGTACCAAAATCACTTGCATTAGGCGTAGTACTTAATTCGTAACCGCTCGGACAGGTTACGGTCAAATTGCCGGTTAAGTTATAACCCTTTATTTGCAATGCCTGTGCTAAGGAAGGACCATAACCTACTGCATACTGGAATGTCTGCAGAGCTTCAGGACTATAGCGCACAAACGGCGTAGTAATATGATGGCAATAAATCTTAACCTTTTGCTGATTATCACTGGAATAGCATTTAAAACGTGGACTCCCACTATTATATTGTAGGTACTTATAAGTTGCATTGTCTCCGTTCGAATAAATATTGGCATTATTGCTGGCATCAATAGAATAACTCCATTTGCTATTACCGGTAATCTCATCTTGAGTAATATCTTGAGTCTTGAGAGAGCCACTACTTGCAGATGTACTATACAAATAATTGTATCCACCCACATTAAACAATAGATATGAACCGCTTTCCTCCAAGAATATTATTTGTGCATCGCTGTTGGCATAAACAGACAATGTCGTACCGCTTACTGAGATACCGGTGTTTGTGTAACCTCGATAGTTGCTCTCTTGTGTAGTGCTCATTGCATATGTAGAACCAGTATTCATTAACACAATCTCATCGCCGTCAACTAAAGTGGTGGAGCTGGTTGCAAGCGTAAACTGCTTACATGTTTCCCATTTGGCGTATAGCGTAGTAGGTGTAGTGGTTCTTGTCCATATACCACCCGCACCGGTGTATCCGGCAACATTTGCTTGAAGAACTCCACTGGCATCCATTACCATCGTACCTGTTCCTTCATCTCCGGTCCACCAGCCACCAAAAGTATAACCGTCTTTAGAGGGAGCAGTAATTGCGGTGTGGCTGCTCGAGTTATACGTCATCGTCACGCTCGTCGAACCGGTCGTTGCACCTTCACGATCCAGTGTAACGCTATATTCTTTCGCGGTCCACTTTGCGTACAATGTCCAAGTGGCATTTTCTTTATTCCATGTGCGAGCGCTCGCACCAGCATTGGTGTAATATTGTGTCCCTGTGCCGCCACTACTCTCATAATATCCTCCAAAATCATAACCCGTTCTGGTCGGACAGGTAATCGGTGTCGGCATTGCCGAGCCATAAGTAGCAGTTTTGGTTGTTGTCTGTCCGCCCGTGCCGCCGTTCTGGTTGAACGAGAGAGTGGTTGTCTTAATGGTCCACTTCGCATACAGCGTCATCGTCTCGTTAACGACATCCGAACCGAAGTTCCATTCATTTGTACAACCGGCTTCCTTGTACCAACCGCCGAATGTCCAACCTGTCTCGGTAGGCGCACTCGGTGCGCTGATCTTACTACCTGCTGTCACATTTGTCAAGTCCGCGATCGCACTTCCATGACCATTCATATTGAAATGCACCGTTCCCTTCACATACGTCTTACTCATCGTTAGGGTGTGATCTTTGATGTCCAACGTCGCAGTAATATTGTATGTTGATCCTACATGCATACCACTCAATGTCTCATTCTCACCATTGTTCGTAGCGACCCAACCATTGTAGTTACATGCTAATTTAAACTCCTGTGATTCGCCCGCCGCATTAGCTGGCGCGTAGTTATTATAGGTTGTTGACCAAACACCGTTACCCTGGTCGGTAAGTGTTCCAAGTGTGCTTGCCCAACTATTCGGATCGCCCATCAAATCCAGCGTCACGCTTCCTGGATTCCAGGCAACATTATTCTCTGCACCACCATAGGAACGGAATGCATTGCTTCCACTGCTGGCCGCTTTGGTCAAATCGCCATTGGAGTTCCACCATGTAGAACAGTTGCTTGCAAAACGCTGAAGTTGCACTTGGTTCAATGTCCCTGTTGAAGGAACAATAGTAGCATACACTTTCTTTCCAGCATCTCCTCCTGTCGCATCAAACAACCAGTATGTTGTCTGTGCTGCGCCACCGGCACCAGAATTATTAAACCATGCTTTTACGCAAGCATTATCATTCCATGCACTACTACTCTCAGCTTGTATAAATACCGTCTCTCCGTTTATGAAGTTCGATGCCGCAGTAATATTCACCGTCGCTGTTGCTGTGTTGCCATTATAATTCGCCGTGGCACCAATAGTAGCAGTGACAGTTACAGTACCTATCGCCACACCGGTTACAACACCCGTGCTGGTATTGATAGTCGCACAACCTGCTGGCGTAGCAGATGTGATCGCATATGTCACCGTTCCACTTCCTGTATTACCGGAAACAGATGGAGTAGCAGAGTTGTCTCCTACTGCCACACTCGCAGGACTATAGGTCAATGTCGGTGTGATATTAGCCTTATTGACCGTCAATGTATAAGATGCCTCATCCGCACAATAATCAACCGTCGAGACAGTTTGTGCTATAGAAGAAGCCGTTACCGTTGCCGAACCGGCGCCGTTAATAGTCACTTGACCTGTAGAAGCATTGATAGATACACAGCCTGCCGGCGAAACGGAGCTTAATGCATACGTTACCGCCACGCTATGACTATTAGTCAGCGTATTCGTAAACGCCGAATTTCCATATGTTTTCGTCACACTTCCCGTTCCATACGCCAATCCCGGATCCGAACAACAAGTCGGATAAGAATAATAATAGGTAACAGAGCTAGGCTCCAATGTAAATATTTCCACTTTAGAGATGCGGACTCCTGAGCCAGTGGCGGTTCCGCTTGTTGAATAGACTCGCAACTTAGCGGTACCCGTTAACGATGTCCCACCAGTGAT
Source organism: Paludibacteraceae bacterium (assembly GCA_024692565.1). Classification (GTDB taxonomy): domain Bacteria; phylum Bacteroidota; class Bacteroidia; order Bacteroidales; family Paludibacteraceae; genus Colicola. The sequence goes on along the minus strand of JAILMN010000010.1, from coordinate 157,708 downwards.
GTTATTCGCCGCGGTTTGGCTTGAACCAGATACCGTTGCATTTTTCCAAACGGTGGAACCATCGGCTTTTCTTATTGAGATACCATTATACGAACCACCGCCATATGTTCCTCCATAAACAATGACCTTGGATAATTTGCTGAAGTCAAGCGTAGATGCCGATTCTACATATCCTCCACTATGGAACAGACGATACGTGCTCTTATTTGTCGAAGAACCTCCGTATGTCCATGTATCATATTGGAATGTTTGAGTTTTGGTTTCAGCAGGAGCACCATCTACCGTTTTTGTATAAACCGGATATAGCGTAACATCGGATGAAGGGTAATATTTACCCGCCGTAAGAGTAACCAAGTCAAGTTCGTCTGTACTTTCGTCATCGTCCGATTCATCTTCACTCCATCCCTGAAATTCCCATCCATCACAAGTTTCCGACATTGTTGGTGGTGTAACGCCGGCTCCGGTAGATGCTTCCGTTATGTCTTGCGTACTGCCATCTGTTTTAGTAAAAGTCACAGTGCATGGGCCTGCAGCTGCACCTTCTACCAATTGGACGTTGGATACTTGGAATGTTCCATGTCCCGTTCCCGAGCCAGTGTGGTTCGTAAATGACACCGTAATAGCTCCACCAACGGACGTTTGAGGCGATGTTTTAAAAGATTGTGTTCCTGCAGTTGTTCCACTTGTTTTAGTGGAAACAACTTTGAAAGAGCCAAAACTTGTTCCTCCTACAGAAACACTTATGGTGACAATGTCCGCCGCCAACTTATTGTTGTAAGAATAGGTTACTTTGACTTCTTTTACTGTATAGGATTGCGATGCAATGTTAATACTAGAAATCGAAGCATTGTTGTTCAACAATTGTGACAAGGACTGGCTGAAATCATGTGTTGTTCCCTCCGCGCCCCACGCATTTCCGCTGCCGACAAAGAGAGTCAGACATAGCAGAAGTGTAGCCAAAACACGGCAACGAGACGCTATCGACACGGAATCGACTCGAGACTGTCTCGTGGTCAAATCAGGGTTAAACCCTAATCGATTAAGTAAAAATAGATTTTTCATTTTATTTTGATTTTTATATTATTATCGTTTTTTTTGTTTGAGACCATAGGGCAACCCAATGCCCCATGACCATTAGGCCAATATTGCTATTACTGATGATAGAAGCAACTCGGTTCTGGGCAGTTATAATGTCCATTGTCTTTTGGCTTCCTCGGATGGATTTCATTATCCAAACCTACATTCTCTCCAAATTCATGATAATTTCTACATTCTTCTTCATATGCTTCTGTTTTAGAAGAAGCCGTTGCATATTTAAAATGAGTATAGCCTTTATCTTTTTTCTTATTCCTCTGTTGATCGATTTCGTCCTGCAAGTTTGAATCAGATCTACCTATATAACGAACCTTATACCTTCCTTCGATCACCTTGTAGAAACCGTAATTTCCCATTCCTGTCGGAACGAATGAAATGTCATCATACAATTTGTGAAATGAATCTTGTTGAAACTTTGCCATACTTCTTCTAGCCCTGTTATCGTGCAGGCTACACGTTTAAAGTGTTAATAATGATATTAGATGTGGATTACTCATCAAAGTATTCCAGAAAATCCTCTTGGTCTTGCATTCGGTCTTGGTATTCTTCATCCGTCTCATAAGGGTCTCTTTCCCAACTTGTTGGAGAATAGAAATCGTCTTCATTTTCTTCAGGTTCTTCAAAATCTATATCATATTGGTTGATGATTGGCTCTACATAATTTTTAACCCCATCAAGATTGATATTCGTTCGTGGAACACTCATCATGTTACGTAGGCCATCTTTACAAGAACAACGTCTTAAATGCTTTACGATTGGCTCGACTCTTCGGAAGAAGCCTAAATCTATGAAATCCCCGTCTTCGTCGAAAAGGTAGGAATACCCATCATTATCTATATCCACATATGCCTTTTTACCATACTTATCTAACAAGTCATCTTCACTAATAATTGAAGAGAGTGATTGATTTGTATAGACATTATTGTCTGCTACTCTGTATAGACTAAACTTCCCAACCGTTGGAACTACAACTATATCACCTTTTTTCATCTCAAGGAAATTCCATAAACTTCTGAAATTGCCCAATGAAGGATATTCTAACTTGAATTCTTTAATAAAGGTGTTCCAATCTCCTTGGCTCTTGGTAACAAATTCATCCCAAGAAAGTCTAGCCCATCCAGTTGTTAATATTCTGTGCTTAAACAGCAACGGATGCGATAATTTCTTCGCATTTGCTCCTCCTGTTATACGATGTAACCAATATTTCCTTTTATTTTCAGCCATAATCTATTTTGTTTTATTTATCAACTTGTTGTTTTTCTTAATATTACAACTTCTGCATAATACTTGCAGATTATCATATGTCGTTTCGCCTCCTTTGCTATAGGGAACGATGTGATCCTGTACGAGTTTCACTCCCGGTTTTGTTCTTTCATTTGCACCACATATCTGGCATGTTGCTTGATCTCTATCAAAAACTTGAGCTCGTAACTTCTTGCTCGCCGATCTACTTGTTTTGTGTGCGACTGGGCTTGGGCTCACAACTTTAATATCTCCTTGTCGTTGCTGCACATATTCTTTGAAGGCGATCATACTGTTCCGCCAAGAGCCAAATCGATTAATGTAAGTCGTTTGCCCATACCCCATCTCTCTGTTCTTCAAATCTCCCGTATTTGGTTGCCGTCCCAATCTTTCCCATGCTTGATATATTGCTTCCAATAATTGTTCGTCAGTAACCCCGGCGGTATGATACCCTGTTTCTTTCAAACCCGCCGCATTCAAAACTTCCTGCCAGTTGCCGATCAAGTTATAAGCACATGAGCGTCCATATTTGCCTTTCTGTTCATATTCGGCACTCGTTATTGTATCTTTTCCAAGTTGTGCAGCAACGGCTTTTACATCTTCAATCAGTGCATCTTTTGACGGACAATAGAGATTTTTTTTGTTCCTTTTGGTATTAATATCAAGCCCAGCCAACTTCATCACTCCATTCCACGATGTTTTAAATCGATGTGTCAAGGTGTTCGGACTATAGTGCCTTCCAGGTTCAAAACTGATATATTGCTTCTGCGTCAACCAAGATACCCCAAGAGCTTCAGCCACCGTTTGCACATCGGCTAGCAGGACTTCATCCGGTTCATTCGGACTCTTTGGTATGATGATGTCATTAGTGTCCATCTATTTCACCATTATCGTGTTGGCTTCACGTTCATTTTTTTCCCTACACTGGAGATCAAATATTTTTTATGTTTATTGCTTTTGAATGATTGATAATAAATAATTGTTTTCGGCTTGTTTTCTTATTTGTTTTCTTAAGGCAGCAGGATGGTCTTTTCACCATACGGGATGGAATGCCTACAAGAGTCTATCTGGGAGCTTGCTTACAAGTAGAGTCTCGTAAAATTCATCCGGTTGACCACAACCAAGCTGCCGCGTTTTCGATTAACCATAAAAACTATAGACAATCATTTCAAAAGTGTTTTATATGTTTTTGTCTCTTTCTACTTAGTTCTTTTTACTCAACTTCATCGGCTCATTCTCGGTCCAACATCGGTCCATTCTCGGTCCAATATCGAGGTAATCCTAGACTTTAATCACTCCATCTACCTAATTACACCCTTCTCTCATCATTCTAAAATCTATAATTATTATAATCTCCTCGGGTAGCAATTACATCTTTGGATGTGAGGGGGTGCTCTGACGGACTATATTAAATTTATTTATACATAGGCGGTTAGTGCGAGCCCTCGGAGCGCTGTAAGGCGCATTGCTATCGAGTTATTTTTATTATAATTGTTTTCGGCTCGTTTTCTTATTTTGTTTTCTACTTGTTTTCGATTTATATTGATTTTTTTGCAGTGGCAAAGTGGCAAAGTTGACAAACTTTCAAAATTTCCCGTGACACTCTGACACTCTGACACTCTTCGGTCATCATTTCGTTGACGTCACCAAAATGGTCACGCACAAAAAACGGTAACTCCGTTTGTTTGTGGAATTACCGTTTGTTAGTTATGATAAAATGTTGATTAAATCAATCCTAATTCTTTCAAAGCATCCTTTAACGCCTCCGGATTGAAGTTGTCTGCCTGCTGTTTGTCGTATAACAACAGAAGATTGATTTCCATATTTTCCGCGTCGATCAGGATATTCAGCGTAATAACGCGAGCGCCACCGGATTTGCCTTTCCCTTTAGACGCAATCGCCATACGCACTTTCCGAACTCCATTTCCTAAATCGTCACCTTGATAAGGGTTTTCTTTGAGCGATTTCAAGAAATCATTGTAGTCGCTCTTGAAAGACGGATAATGTTTAGCCAGCCGTTTCGCCTCGTGAGCGAAATACGTTGATACGCGAATATCAAAGTTCATTGAGGAGTTCATACGCATCTTGCATTTGTTGCTTACCTTCATGATGAGTCTTCACTTCGCGTAAAGCTCCTTTGAGGTCACTCCAGAGCTGCTGGTCAACACCTTGTTTAGCCTTTGTCCTTCTGCGTGTTTCCTCCGGACGATGTGTAGTAATAGTAAATACACCCAAGGATTGAATGTATTCCATCGTTGACATCGCTATGCGATTGCGAGGGTTGAACGTCAATGTTGCTTCCATATTCTCAAAATTTTGTTGTTCGTTTACCTTTGACGCTGCAAAGGTACTGCTTTTTTTCGAATTGTGCAAGTTTTTAAGCAAAAATTATTTAATTCTTTGCTTTTTTCGGTAATTCCACTATTTCAAAGATCTCTTTTCGGCACCATTTAAATGCCCGTTTAATTGGTGCTAAAAAGTGGGGAAAATTGGTCCCCAAAATAAGGAAAAATGGAGATGAACGGAGAAGAAAAAATCCGAGCGTAAAATGCACATTTTTGGCGCACAAAAGTACAAAAAATGCGACTTTTCGTGAAATAATGAAAAAATAATATATTTTTTATAAAAAATATTTGCACATATAAAAAAATTGTCGTACCTTTGCCGCGATATTATATACATAATATCTCCGGCCCTCGCAACGTACGCGTATATATTAAAGAGCGGGCATGTATATAAGCGCACGCAAAGAGGAAAGGAAAACGGGCATTTAATTAGTGCCGAAAAAAGATCTTTGACAGATTGAAATGACTGAATAAAAAACTGACACAGGTGTCTGCGCCAGTTTGAGAAATGGTTATTACGGCAAAAGCCAATCGGAGGCAAGAACACAATGGACAGTTTTACCGTCTTGGACAATATCGCGCTTCTCGCCGTAAGCCATCACAAGTGTAAGGTTATTGCAGTGTAGTAATTGGCCGGCCTTAAAGAGGTTGCCTACTTCGCGATTGTACAACTTGGTGCTTGGATCTCGGAAATCATAGGTAACTTGGATAAGTTCCTGCACATGGTGATTATGCACGCGAACAAAATCCACTTCATATTCGCGCACTTTGCGAAGATAGTAGATTTGGTCGTCAATAGAAGAGCGACGCTTGAGTTCAATAGCTACGATGTTTTCCAATCGTGGTCCAAGGCTTTCAGTTAGCAACGCTCCTTCGCGCTTGGCAACCATGGCATTATCCATTGCATAATACTTGTTTACACTGCGGCGCTCAATGCTTTTTAGGGAGAAACGTGGTACGCCATATACGAGATAAGCATTCTGGATATATTGCAAGTAATTCTTTGCAGTGTGAGCCGAACTGAGACGATGCTTCTCTTGGATGGAAAAGGATGATTGCTCATTGGTGAACTCATCCAGCACTTGGTCAGCAATATTTTTCAGAGTCTCCACATAGCGGATTTTGTAGCGTTTTGCAATGTCCTTCTCAACGATAGTTCGCACCAACGAGCGCACATAGTCGGTTTGTTCAGCCTCGTTGAGGTTGAGCAGTTCCGGAAATCCGCCTTGAAAGAGGTATTCGTCGAGAGCACGTTCGCGCAGAGCTATTGCTTTGGTGGAATATGACGTGATATCCACATTGTGAGCCTGACAATATTCGTGGAAGGAGAAAGGATAGAGTTCAATCTTATGATGACGCCCGGTCAGATGAGTTGCCAAATCGCCACTAAGCAGGTTGGCATTGCTTCCGGTAATGATGACGCGCATTCCTTGTCGGAGCATTCGGTTAACGAACAACTCCCAGCCTTCGATATTCTGCACCTCGTCAAGAAGCAAGTGTTTAAAATCGCCATTGAGTCGATATAAGGTTTGCAACAACGGGTCGAAATCGTCACGGGTGAGTTTGCCGAAGCGATCATCGTCAAAGTTGATGTAACCAAATGGAAGTTTACTTTCCATCATCAACTTGGCGCATAGCGTGGACTTACCGCTACGACGCACACCAATCACTACTTGCGCAAGTGGGCTGTTGAGATTTACCTCTTGTTCCTCTTTGCGAGTGATGATAGATTCCCACGGGGTTTTGCGTAGCTCCTCTAACTGGTCGCTTAAGATGCTTAAATAATCGGTTGCCATAGCAATATACTGCAAAAAAGTGTATTAAAAGAATGCTTCGTGGTTCAAAAACCGCGGCAAAGGTACTATAAAAAAATGGAATATGCAAGAAAATGTAAGATTTTTTGATATGAAACTGCATAAAAATGTATATTTTTCAGTTTGCAAAGTGCATAAAATCACAAAATCAGTCATTTCAATAGGTCAAAAGGAACAAGGTGCCACCGACCGAAGAGCGGGAGACGACCGACACAAGACCGAGAAAGATAATTGAACTACAAATACAAAGTACAGGACATGTCATATAGCATAGATTATACTATTTAGAACAGGAGCATCACGGGATGGAGAAGCCAATTGACTTTTGGCTTCGAAAAGGAAAGGTGGTCGGGGAGACCAAACCGACCGAGAAGTCCCGAGAAGAACCTGAGAAAAGTACAATTAGAACAATCACAAAACAACAGTACCGACAAAGGTAGGACAAGAAAACAGGGGTTGTGTCTTTTTTTGAAAGAGGTTTTGAGCATAAAAAGACACAAGGTAGATAAAAAGACACAAGCTAGATGTGAGGGTTGTTCCCTTTGGGGGTAAAAAAGGAACAAGCCGAGTAAAAAAAGGACCAAGTAAATCCTTGGAGTTGGAAAAAAGGACCAAGTAAAAAAGTCAAACAAATATAATAAGTAAAAGTGCGCATGTATTGATAGTGCAAAGATGATGGACTTTGATTATAATAAGAAATATGGAGAATATATTGTTCCGCATTTAAAAGAATTTTGGAACAAATATAGGAATATTTATTTGGATAGCGGATACCCCAATGGGGTGTTTTTGCCGCACGTTTATGAGAATTACGCTCAGAGTCCTCTTAAAGTTTTTTACATCGGTCAAGATGTACCATATTGGATTAATGCTGAAGAAATGGGGAGAAGGTTTGACGATGGAATGTACTCCCGATACATCGAAACCAACAACAGTGTAATGAATCCTGTAAAGCAAAAAATCGCATGGGGCAACAATAATGGCGCTTTTTGGACTATGGTTGTAAAATTGCACTTGCTGATTCATACAGAGAAGTGGTTTGATTTGACAAAGATCCCAACTAATACGTATTCCGTCATCCAATCATTGGGATATGGAAATGTTAACAGTTTGATGTCTATTCGCACACTACAGAATTACTATGGATTAGAAGAAATAAATACGGATTTATACTGGAAATTGCGAAATGCTGTTACACAATTTGAACATTTAAAAACCATTATTGATATATATGAGCCGGATGTTATAGTAATATTCTGTCGCGACCTCAATGAAGCCCAAGAGGCTGTATTGTTTAACGGGTTGGAAGAAAAAATTCATTGGAGTTTCTCACCAGAATTGGAGGAGTATATTGTAACAGGTGAGATATTCGGCTCATACAAAAGAAGTAAACTCATATGGTGTCCCAATCCGAATTATTTTAGATATTTAGGTACCAATATGCGTGAAATGGCTGAATTGATAGTAAATAATATCGACTAAAATGGGAATAAGAGCAACACATACATGGAGTGAACTTATCGACGCCTTATATAAGTTGAGAGGTGTGGAGATTCATAGTGGGATAATTGATCGTCTAAAGTTTAAGTTAACAGAAGTCTCTGAAAAGAGAATATATATTTATAGATATATATCTTCAAATGAGGGAGAATATGTTGATTTAACTCGAAGTTTTCATGTTGTACATGATATACTTAATAACACGGGAAAATATACTACATATTCGGACCGTGTGTCACGCCAATATAAGCATAGGAGATTTGTGCTTGCTATTTTAAGACAATGCCCATTGTTTATAGTCACTTACAACTCTAAGGAGAATACATACGAGGTGAGATATAGTGACGACACAACAACAGACCAACATATTGAAGAAAAGAAAAGGCGTGTCGTTGCCATAGTTGGAGCTGGCGCTGCTATCGGATTAGGACCAGAAGGACAGCAGCCGTCAAGCCATTATTTAACAGAGCAATTATTGAAAAATACAGATGATGGTAAAACAAATTTGCTGCAAAAAATAAAGAAGACATTTCCTAATAAATATAAGGATAACTTTGAGGCGTATTTTCACGTTGTCGAACAATTGGCCTCTTTTTATCCAGATTGGAAGCAAAAAGGTAGTGGAGAATATATAGTTCAACATCCATTATCGCCATTTATAAATCCGACGAAAGTTTTTAAGTTAACTGATAAGCAAAAGAGCCCCAATGAGGTGTTGAAAAGTATGTATATGGAACTAATGAGTCTAATCAATGTATACAATACTTACTTTGAGCAAGAAAAAAATAATGCATTAAGTTGGTACACCAATTTTTGGAAAGGCCCTCAGAATATTATTTGGGATATATTTACGTTCAATTATGATACTACTATTGAAACCTCTTTGCAAGAATACATTGATGGATATTATAGCCTATCTGGCGATTATCAGCACTTTGAACCTCAGAAGTATATAGATGACAAAAAAAATTCCGAGAAACATACAATAAATCATGTGCATGGATGTTTATTATATAGTGGTGAAAAGCCTAATTTTAAAGTAGATAGAGAGATTCAGGAAGTATATTCACATAACCAATTTAAGTGGAAAGACTTTCAAACAAATCTTGATAACATCACTTGTCGAAGTTTAAGTGCAGGCAGAGGACAAAGTGGAGACCTTTTAGTGCAAGATAGTATTATTACAGGTCTTCACAAAACAGACAAAATCGTTTCACAACCATTCTCATTTTACCGTACACAAATGGATGTGCAATTAATTGAGAATGACAGTTTGTTGATAGTAGGCTACTCTTTTAACGATTATTACGTGAACAATCTATTAGAAAGTTTGACACTTTATCATAACAATTATAGGGTAGCTGTTATAGATTTTTTAGTTATTGAACAGTTAGATTCACAAAAAGAATATGCAATAGCTGAATACTTTTACAACCATAAGGAACGAGCCTTCATGAATCACTTTTTTGAAAGGTTACTACAAGATGATGCTCAAAGCAATGTCTGGGAGGGGTTCGATTATAGCCATGTTTCGGAACATTACTTGACATCTAAAAACGGTAAAGTAATGTTCCATATCGGAGGATTTAAAGAGGCCGCAAGGCACAAAGAGCAGATATATGAATTTTTAACAGCGAATAAATAAAGATATCAAATATAATAGGACCAGGTAGTTTTATTACAAGAAAGCAATAAAAGAATAATTTGTAAGAATGCTTAATTATAAAGATTTAATATTACAAATTGAGGAGTGGACAAAGGGTGAAAGCAAACCTTTCGCCACACGTCTGCGTGTCGCATTTGAAAACTATCAACAAGTCCTTGCAGAAGGTATTTTATATGATGGAATTGGCGAAAGCCATGACCTGTTATTAGATCATACGCTCTGTATCCGTGTTGATGATACTTTTTTATCGGAGATTCGTGAACTTTGTGATAATATTCTTACTACGTACAACGACTACAATAATGGAACTATAGCCAAATGCATTGAGAATAATTGGTGGGATAAATATAAAGATTCTTGGTCAAAGTGCCATGAAGATGCTGATGGGAAAGATAATGTTTACTATCGTATGCGATCAAGGGTGGAAGGTAACGATACTCACAAGATATTTACCAGGGAAGACTTGTTTCACATACCATTCAATAGGCGTGATTTGATAAAACCATATCGGTATAGTATGATTGGTATGCCCTGCTTATATTTAGGGTGTTCAATTTATGTGTGCTGGGAAGAGATGAGAAGAGCAAGTATAAACAACTTGATGATATCGGCCTTTAAATTATGCAAAGGGTACACTTTAAATCTATTAGATTTGCGCCTCAAAAGAGAATTTGAAGCTGAGATTAGTTTGAAAGAATATTTGCGCACACTTCCATTAATTATTGCTTGTTCTTTCAAAACAATGAGTAAGGCGGGTGTATATATTCCGGAATATGTCTTTCCTCAATTGGTTATGCACCTCATAGTAAAGGATAGTGCTTATGACAGAAAGTTGGACGGAGTGATATATAATACCACACAACAAGAAGATGATTTTAAGGTGGTTACCAAGGATAACTTTAGAAGAATTGAAAATATTGCTATTCCTGTATATGATGTTAAGGACGAAGGCTATTGTTCGAAACTAAGCTGTATGTTCGAATTAACAGAACCGACAACAACAGAGTATGAAGATAACAAAGATCCATTGAGAGGATATTTACCTTTTCCTGATGGGGATTATGGAAATACAATATTCTGGGCATTAGAAAAAAGATTAGAAAACCCTGAGTTGTATCAAAGAATCAAAGTATAATCCAATTTGAGCGCGTACGCGCGTAGTAGATAAATAAGGAATAGTGCAAGATGCAACACTATAAAACAGCATCAAATGATCTTTGACGTAGAGAAATGCTGAACTCCCGGGAAATCAAATGTTCCCCGGGCAATGCTGATCCATTTCCATAGTGGTCGGTTTAGCTGGTAGTTATAGGATCCCGAATAAGTGAAGGATTTCTATAATACTTATTACCTTATACATCTTTGAGATTAAGTCCGCCTGTTTTGGAAACCAGTTGATCAAAAAAGGTTTAACGCAGTGTAAACCAATGGAAATAATAAATGTAATATAATTATATCTCAATATCTCCATAATTTTTATATTGTTTTTTTCTATCAATTATCTTTACTATAAATATACCATTTTTTTGTGAAAAGTTTAGGTTTTTGAAAGAAAAAATGCATTTTATGATCAAAAAAAGGAAAAGATTAGCGAACCAAAGATAATTTCAGTAATTTCGATACGTCTGATAGATGAAGCATAGTACTTCTCACAAGTACTTTAAACAAAAGTGAGATTGATCTTTGAAATACTGATATAATAACTAAATAAAGGCAAAAAATAAAATTTTGCTTGATTGCTTGCATGTGTTAAAAAACCAAAATGTAAGGCAGCAAAAACAGCAAATTTAGTGGCAAAAAACACGAGTTTGGGAGAAAAAGTGAAAAGGTGAGTTTGTAAATACTTGATAATCAGGAAGAAAGAAAAAACAAAAAGGGCTTTAAGAGCATACTTGAGGAGAACGTAAGTAATTGATTATCAAAGAAGAAGAGTCGCAAAAACTTGGTTCAAGAAAGAGTCCCATTACTTGATGCCGCTCCAGAAGCTGTTACGGAAGTACCGGCAGCAACCCATTTCGCATACAAAGTAATGTCACTTGTGATACTGAAAGTTCCAGAACCAGCGGTGTAGTTTGTCCCTGTACCAGAAGTATTGGTATTCCAGCCGCTAAAGGTGTAACCGGTCTTTGCAAGAGAACCACTATTGGACTTAACAGTTACTGTTGTGCCTTTCTTATAAGCTGTTGCATCTGTTGGAACGGAACCTCCTGTATTTCCGTTTCCATTATAAGTGACGCTATAAGTAGGTGTATAGAATGTAATGCTACTGACAGTGATATACTTATTAGAACTACCCGAAACGGTAAGATTCATTTTAAGACAATAATACCTTCCCTTCCAACTTTTTCCGTCAGGTACAGTTATATTTCGAGTCGTGCTTGCTGCGTATGAGATGGTTGTGCTACTGACATCTCCAGTTCCTTTCGCTGCGGCGAGAGCTGCAGTAGAATAAACCTCAAGTTTTACACTATTTACAGTAATTGAGCCACTATTTGCGCCGAAGGCAACAGCAATCTTTGTTATATCATCAGCTATGGCAGTTTTAGAATACAGGCATCGGTCTGTCTTGGAGAATGATTTTCCACCAAAGCGCCATGGATTTTGCTGTGAGTTACCGGCCACATTCCATGTGATGCTAGATACTGTTATGTCACAATTGCCTGTGTAGGAGTTGTTACTTCCGCTTGTAGAGCAAGAGAGCGTGTAAGCTGCCGTCTCTGATGCTCCCCACGCACTAACGTTAAACAATGTGAGCAGTGGAATTAATAACCACAATACTCGTTTTGAAAATAATTTTGTTGTCATAATATTTAGTTTTTATATTCGTATTTCATACATAATTGAAACAACTGATATAATAACAGGCCTCATATTAGAGGCACTAAGGACGCATCTCGAAGGCGTTTCGAAGGCAAGTGCAAGTAAAACGAAAAAATACAAAACATAAAACATATGCAAAAACAACTTTTTACCAAAACTCGATGGCTGGTAACCATCATCTTATTAACAACGCTCTGCATTGGACAAATATGGGGAGCTGGCACCGAAAGTTTTGAAAACTTAAGTAGTGCGACTAGTTACGGTAGTCGTTCTTGGACAGGAACTAACGGTCAAACCGGTTGGGCAGCTACTAATGCTCGTACAGACCAAAAGACCGCAGGCTCACGAGGATTGACCTTCAAGGCAAGCACGGCGAGTACAATTACAATGAAGTTGACTTCAGCACAACAAAGTGCGGGTTTCGGAGTCCTAACATTTAAGTATAAGTATCCATATTCGGATAGTGGAAAGAGTCGTGAACTCTCCATTACCATCGGTAAAAATACCTATTCTTCCGGGACATTAAGTTACACTTCATCTGCAACAACCGGAACTATTACTGTAAATCAGTCTCTTGCAAGTGCAACGGTTACCATCAATGTTAATAATGGTGGAGGGCGAATCTGCGTTGATGAGTTTAGTTGGACTTCATATTCTGCCGGTACTTCCGTAACAGCTTCCGGAGCGGCATCAAGTAATGGGACGTTTACTTTGAGCGGCAGTCCTGCTACGACGACCAGTTCGGCAGGAACGGTTACGGTGAATTGTACTCCAAACACCGGATATTATGTGAGCGCGGTAAGTGCCACCAATCCGGCAACAGCACCTTCGGGTTCTATCTCTTACGGAGGTAGTGGAAACACCAGGACGGTCACCTATCCGACAGGATGGAATGGAAACTCGACGATTACTGTTACATTCACTCCTATTTGGTATCTGAAAGGCTCCTTTAACTCATGGAGCGAAGATAATTCGTGTACCGTGGCAGATGGAATAGCTACAGCGACTGTTTCTCTGGCGAAAAACATCAAGTACGAATTCCAGTTCTACGATAAGCAAAACAACACATGGTACTATAACGGAGGTAATATCGTTGAAGATATAAGCGGTTGGACTTTTACCGGTGGTTCCGGTGCCAACTGTAAGATCTTTACCGGAAGGGCGGGTACTTATACCTTTAAAATCAACACATCCACCAAGGCGGTTCAAGTAATCTATCCAACACCGAGCCACCCGGATGATGCCTATGTCTATTTCAAGAAATGGGCAGATTGGAATGATAGTTACTACGTCCACTGGTGGGATGGAGGAGGAACACCTGTTCAGGATTATAATTCTGCCATCCGTATAACGAAGACTTATTCTGTATGTGGAAATGATTACATCTATTTCCCGATACTGGCGGATTATCCGAATTTCTTGGTTAAAGATGCAGCCAGTGGTGACGGAAGTCATAAGACTCCAGACCTTTCATCGACTAGCAACGGCGCGAAATACTATGATTTTTCGGGATGGAAAGATTTCAATACTTATACAATTACTTATGCCGGTAACGGAAACAGCGGCGGTTCAATGACTAACGTATCGGGTATTTGCCCCGGAAATAATGTAACATTAGCTTCCAATGGGTATACTAAAACCGATCATACCTTCTCCGGTTGGACTGCTAATGTGGATGTGAAGATTGGTGGTGCGACCGTAACAGCCGGTACGTTGATCGCCAATACAGCAACTATACAAGATATTCAGGGCAATATCACGTTGACAGCGCAGTGGGTACACGTACCAGTTATTACCGTGAGCAAAACATCGATTGCCTTCGGAGACAAGAAGGTGGGAGGCTCCTACCAAGAGACATTTACAGTTAGTGGGTCATATTTAACAGCAAACATCGGGTTGGCCATCAGTGGTGCTAATCCTACTCTTTTCTCCGTAGATAAGACTACATTAACGCCAAGCGCAGGTTCTGTAGCGACAACTACAATAACCGTAACGTGGACCCCAAGTTCAGCATATAACGGGGCAACTATAACCATAAGTAGCACCGGAGCAACAAGCAAAACGGTTACACTAAGCGGAACAGGTAAGTGGGAAGTGACGTGGAAGAATAATGGTAGCACAATCGCAACAACGCTCGTAACTAGTGGCCAGAGACCTACACCGCCGAGTACACCGAGTAGTTGCGATGATACGAGTACCGATTTCTACGGCTGGGCAACAGCGGAGTGGACCGGTAAGATTAATAGTGTTGCCGGTAAAACGATTTATACTACTGATGGTTCTTTACCTACAGTCTCTGCAAATGGTACAATCTACTACGCAGTATTTGCCAAAGCTGAGTTTGAAGAAGGACCTGCCGTAAATACAGTTATTTACGCAGAAGATTTTAGTGGCTATAGCAAAGACGCAGTACCGAGCGGTAGTGTTACTAATAGTCATACCGGAACTACATTGTATTCCGGTAGCGTGACCTATGCATGTACCAATGGAGGAGGTACTACTAAAATATATACAGAAAATACCGCCGGAGGCACATCGCCTGAATTGTTGGTTGCTAATACATCTGGCACATTTACTATTACAGGTATACCTCGTTGCGGAGCTTCCGAGCTCACTCTGACTTATAAACAAAATGGAAATAGTCTTACTTCATCAGTAAGTGGAACAGGATATAGTGGAGGAAAAGGAACCAGTACAGCAGGAACGACCTCTACGGATATTACATGTGGTTCCGGAAGTACGTTTAACTTAACCTTTACTGGTCCGAGTGGTAGTAAAAACGTGCGTTTAGACGACATTTCTATTAAAGTGAAGACCAAAGCGGGCTCTTATACGCAATATCTTACCAACTGCTGTGACAAAAATGTGACGTTGGCTCATAATAGTCCGTCGAACGGAACGGTGACATTTAGTCCTGCGGGACCGATTGCTACGTGTAGTGCGACTGCGGCAGACAGACAGACAACGATGACTATTACGCCGAACGCGGGTTATAAGTTAACAGGCTGGAGCACAACCGGTGTGACACCTGCTTCGGTCAGCCCTGCTGTAGCAACAAGCGGTGATGACAGCAAATCGGCGCAAGCGATAACGGTGACGTTCACTCAGAACACGACTACCGGCACATACACCGCCAATGCGACATTTACGGCGATGGTAGATCATTTCATTGATAAGTTGCATGAGACAACCGGCTACACGGAGAGTGACAACCACGCAGAGAGTGCCAAATATACGGTACCAAACTTAAGTGATAAATCCGCTCCGAGCGATGAGACTTGCGAGCAATTGCACTACAAATTCGTTGGATGGGTGGCAGCAGATGATGTAGATTCGGATGGTACGTTAATTGGTTCACCGACGATACTCACAGGAGGAACAACTAATCATCCTGCTTCAGACAAGACCTATTGGGCCATCTGGGCGAAGGAACTTTAATAGAAAGGGCAAACAGATATGAAAAGAGTTTTTAATTTGCAAAATAACAAAGTTATGAAAAACTATTCGAAATATATTTGCTTGTTCTTAATGCTGTTAGGAACGTGCGCGCACGCGTGGGGAGCATTTACACCATTGTCACTTCCTCATGCTTGGGGAGCGGACGATGGATATTCGGCTTATACCCCTGAGTTAGGTTGCACAAAAAGTGGCCTTGGTACCGATTATGGAACTTCGGGTGTGAAACTTAAGTTCGATGGTACCGGGGATTATATGACGATTCAACTGGCTAATGCCCCAGGAACATTGTCATATAAAATTATGGGTAATAGTTTCAGCGGCGGAACATTTAAGGTACAAGAGTCTGCAGATGATGGTACCTATACAGACGTTGCAGTTCATACAACTCTTGCCGGGTCTGCTACAGCAAAAGAGCATACCTTAAAACCCTCAACCAGGTATATAAAATTTATATACACATTAAAAAGTTCCGGAAACGTGGGATTGGGTACTATTAGCATCTCTTTAGCCCCAACATATGACGTAGAATGGCATGTCGGTGAGTCTACTACAAAATCGGAAACAGGCGTTGCTGCAAGCACTCCTCCTGCAGTTTCTAATGGGGCGTTAGGTGGAGATTGTAGCAGCTTGAAATTTGTCGGTTGGACTGCTACAGAAATAGGAGCAACACCATCAACAGCTCCTGCAGACTTATTTAACGGAGAGGTAACGTTGACAGGAGATGCTGTATATTATGCTGTATTTGCCGAGCAACTCACCCCTGCTTCGGAAACTAATGTATTCTCTGATGATTTAAATATCTCTGGAACGGGAGTCGTTTCATCACGTAGCGGTTGGTCGTCTCTCAATTTGTATTGTTATGGAGGACAAGGAAGTCTCCGTTTATCATCCAGTAGTTCTGCAGGCGTCGCAACAACGTCTGCCTTATCATCATTAACAAGTGCTGCGGCTACGATTACCTTTAAGATTAAGGCATGGGACGATGATGAGTCTGGAAAAGTTACACTTTCTGCTAGCTCAGGTACTCTAGGGAAAACCCAATTTACGGCTCCTTACGAGACGTACACTGTCTGGCAAGAAGTATCAACTACACTCACCGGCGGCTCTTCATCAACCACTCTCACATTCACAGGAACTGCGGAGAATCGTGTTTTCATCAAAGATCTGTCTATTGTCCTTTATACGCCAGCCACGTATAGTGCCAGCAGTTATCGAACATTATGCGCTCCAGTTGAGTGCAGCACTAACCCCACAATGGCAAATGCCTCGGCAAAAGATGGTGCAACGTTCACACTAAGCAGTATACCTGTGACCGTTTCCGGCCTTGTTGTAGGGGCAAACTGCGAATGGACAGATGCCGGATTTGTATGGAACACCTCTACAGATCCTACTACAAGCAATAATAAGGTGCAAGTCAAAACATCCGGAACAGATGCTGCATTTGATGGGAATCTAACAGGATCCTTTGCCACGAACACCTCGTATTTCGTTCGCGCATATGGAAAAAATGGTTATGCCAGCGGTTCATATCAATATAGTTCTAGTTCCACTGAAATCATACTGCAAAAAGTACAATATAATGCGAATGGTGGAAGCGGTTCGATGGCGGATCAAATAATTAGACGCAACGTTGCTACAACTACACGCAATAACACGTTTACCAGAGATGGTTATGTATTTAACGGTTGGAACACAAATGCGGATGGCGTAAGTGGCACTAACTATGCCAACATGGCTCTTATATCCACCGCGGCAGATGTGACATTCTACGCGAAATGGACGCAGCAACGTACGTTGGCGGTAGCGAGTGTAGCTAATGTGGATATCAGTGCAACCACTCCGTCTGTTGCAGAAGGTGGTAGCACATTGGTTACACCTGGAACGGTAGTGACGCTGACACACGGAGATGCAATGGCGCCATACGCATGGGCAGGCTGGAATGTGTATAAGACAGGCGAAGAGAGTACGAAGGTAACTGTAACTTCGAACTCATTCACGATGCCAAATTACAATGTGACCGTTAGTGCATATCTCTATGGTGACTTACGTGCGTTCTGTGAACCGGAGATAGATATAACGCTTACACAAACGGATGGTACATCCACACCGCTGTATATCACATCAGCAGCCGGGCAGAAAGTGAAAGCCATACGTACGCTGGATCTGACAGTGGACGGCGCTGCGGCCGATGCTACGCAAGATGTTACACTTTCCGGAACAGATTTGCTTTTCTATAAGACAGACGGAACGCAAATTACCGGTAGTGTGCTGCAAACCAATGCTAGCGGCGATCTGGCAACGACGAAAATAGTGGTAGCCTATGCACCTTCTGCCTACGTGGATGAGAGTTTTGTGCATCCAACGATCAGAGTAACATGCCACGGTCAGAACAGAACATTCAATAATTTGGTGACCGGTCGCTGTTTGCCGGATCAGTTCGTTATTGCAGCGAAAGCGGGAAGCGAATGGGTAGCGTTGACGGCTCGAATCTCAGGAATGAGCACGCAAGATGCTATACCAATCCGCGTGGATAACACTATGACGCCGACAAAGGCTTCGGTTGCGCTGAACACCAGCGAGTATAGTCTCTTAGGATTACCTACCACGAACTCGCGTTATGCAAACAACGGAGAGGCAATTCATTTCCTCAGTAGCCAAACAAGTAAAGTATTGAATCAATCAACTTCTGATGCGACAAAGACACAAATTAACACTGGAGCTACTGCAACTAATGCTGCAAATTCAGTAAATAATCTATTCTATGAATGGAAGTTGGTATCTACAGATCTGGTACATTATACTGTAACAAATAGTAATACAACTCACACCAGCAATTTAGTGCTTGGCTATAGTACTTCTTCTGGCAAATGGGGTATGTACGCTTCGGGAGCCAACCAAGATATCTTCCTGTTGCCTATCCAGACCGTGCTGACGGATTTGAAAGCAGAAGTGATGGAATGGGGCACGACGAGTATGGTGCTGCGTTTCCCGAGTGACGTAACTGCTCCTTCGAGTGTCAAAGTAACTTTGGGCGGCGTAACATCTGCCGCGAAGACGTTAACGGCTATCGGTACGGGTAGTGACCTTTGGAAAGTGGAAGGTCTGTCGCTGAGCAGCAACGACTGCGAGGTGATGCAGATAGAAGACGCATCAGACGCATCGAAGGGATGCCTGATTCGCAAGCCGATATTGGTAAGCGGCTCTTCTGTAAGTTCCGGTTACCGCACAGCATTAACAGATGAAGTTTGCGCAAGTTGCGACATCGTCATTTTGAAGAACGGAAAGCTGACAGCCGACCAAGCAAAAGCAGATCATACGGACTTTGCGAACATTTATGTATATCCGGGCGGTAAGTTGATATTGGATGGATATAGCCTCGGCGCTAAACAACAAGTATATGTTCGCGGCGGTCATAGTTGGCTGAACACCTCTGAATATAACACTCCGGAAGTGTATGTGAACGGAAATATCAATTTCAATGGTAGTGGTAAGATTATCTATGACTACTACATCCAGAACTATAAGTACTATCAGTTCTGCTTGCCTTATACCATTGCATTGAATAAGGTAACCGACGAAGCGGGCGTTGACGACTTCCCCGTATGGGTTAAGTATTATAATGGTGCATTACGCGCTGCTGATGCGAGTGCGACGAGTTGGGCTTGGTATGAAGGTTCGAACTTCAATGCCGGTATAGGATACATTATCGCCGCTCGTCCGAGACAAGGTGTTTCGGATGATGCGAGAGTTCGTAACCGCCCGTTGTCTATCATTCGTTTCCCGTTGGGCAATAGTGCTTTCAACGGTAGCGGCGAGGCAACGAAGTCGGTTAGCACGACGGCTCACGGTATTTCCGGCTACAATGCAAATCCGCGCACGGTGACCGCAAACAACGTAGGTTGGAACTTTGTGGGTAATCCGTTTATGTCCACATGGAAAAGCGACATCGGTCATCAGCAGTTGCAGAAGAATCCGGATGCAGCGCATTGGGACGGCACCTATAAATGGGCAGACGGAGCGACTAAGTATATCACCGTCATGTCTGCTGTAAGTGGTTCGGATTATGACCAATATGTAGCATCGGAGACCGAACTGAAGCCATTCTTCCCGTTCTTCTTCCAAGAGACGGCAGGTGGCGGAAGCGGTACGTTGGAGTTTGCGAACACCAGCCGAGTAAAGAAGGCACCGGCCATGTTGCGAACCGCTGATCCGCGTTCGGGATATGTGCAGGTGGAGATAACGGAAGGCGTCAACGAAGACCGTACGGGATTGTTCGTGAGCGATGCATACACCGACGAGATCGATTTTGACGATTCGGAGAAGACCTTCGGTTCGTCAACCGATAAGCCGAAAGTATGGTTGCTGAACGGCGAAACTCGTCTGGCGTTTGAGGAGATGACGGAGAGCCGTGCCGCAGGGGCAGTGACAATGGGTTATCGTGCTCCGGCAAGCGGAACCTACACATTCTATCTCAACACGAGTGCATCGAAATTGACTTGCGTCAAAGAGGTGCTGCTGACGGATCATGTGGAGAGTGTGACTGACTTTGACTTGCTGAAAGGCAATTATGAGTTTGAGAGCGACGAGGCGCTTTATAACGAGACGCGATTCACAATTCGTGTGGTGCTGAAAGATGAAGAAGAGACGCCTACCGATTTGCAAGACATCAACCTGAATAGCGAGCAGCCGATGAAATTCATCTATCGTAACCAACTCTATATTCTGCGGAATGGAGTGATTTATGACGCAACAGGACGGAAAGTGAGGTAATCATGAAAACATTGAGATATTTATTGATAGCGCTGGCGATGGCAAGCTTCTTGAGCGGAAACGCTCAGAGCTTTGCCTCACAACCCGGCACGCAGATGGCGGAAGATATCGTCGTCAGCGCACCGGGACAAGTGAGCTCAGGCGGTTTGCAGTCCCGTTCCGGACGTTCGATAACACCGGTAGCGGTGAAGAGTACACGTAAGACAACGATGAGTAGTAGCAGCGGCAGCAGTGCTTCGCCGATGTTCACCAGCACTTCGCGTCTGAAAAGCGGAAGCGGAATGTCCGGAGGCGGCTTCAGCGGCGGTGCTTCAGCCGGCGGATTGATGTCCAGCGGTAGCCGCTACAGCTCTGTGGCAGCAGGCGGAGGCGGTTCTGCAGGAGGATCTGTATCTGCAGCAGGCGGTCCGCGTAAGATTGGCGGCGGCAATAGTGGTGGTGGCGACCCGGGACCGGAAAATCCTGACGATCCGTGGGCTACTCCGCTAGGCGATGTGTTGTGGCCGATGATGGCTCTCGCGTGCGCATATGCACTCGCACGTGCGTTCCTTAAATATTTATTATATAGAAAAAAACAATAAAAATACCGCCAATAGCGGTAATAGCTCTCCGAAGGAGAAAACATAAAAAAAATTTTTGTTAGACTGAGCAAAAGAAAACAGGGCGTGTGCCCTGTTTTTTATACCACTCCGCTGAAGCCCATGAAGGCCATGGCGAGGAGGCCGGCGGTGAGGAGAGCAATCGGCGTGCCTTGCATCGCTTTCGGCACCTTATTCATCGCCAACTGCTCGCGCAGACCTGCGAAAAGGATCAGTGCCAAACCGAAGCCAAGCGCCGTAGCGAACGCAAACAGCGTACCGGTCAGCATCCCGTGCTCAGCGCCCATCGGCAACTTCTCCGTGCCGTTAGCAACCAAAATCGCTACACCGAGGATACAGCAGTTGGTCGTAATCAGCGGCAGGAACACACCCAGCGCCTGATACAGCGACGGGCTGATCTTTTTCAGAATGATCTCAATCATCTGCACCAGCGCCGCGATGATAAGGATGAAAAGGATGGTCTGCAGGAACTCCAAGCCCCACGCAACCAGCAACATCTGCAACAGATATGTGACCACCGTCGCAAGCGTGAGCACGAACACAACCGCCGCACTCATACCCATCGCGGTATCGATCTTCTTACTTACTCCCAGAAACGGACAAATGCCCAAAAACTGGCTCAAAACGATATTATTGACGAATATCGCAGAGATAAAAATCAAGAAATAGACCATGATTATATTTACGATTTAACGATTTACGATTTACGATTTCTTTTGGGCTTTGTTAATAATCGCCATCAGGTATGCCAATGCGATGAACGCACCTGGGGCAAGGACAAAAATCAATGCGCCGTAGTTATCCGGGAAGATGTGGAAGCCGAAGCAAGCACCGGTTCCGAGTAACTCACGGATAGCACCCAAAACCGTCAGCGCCAGCGTGAATCCGAGACCCATGCCCAGACCGTCCAATGCACTCAATCCGACACTATTCTTCGCCGCAAAAGCTTCCGCACGACCGAGCACGATACAGTTCACCACAATCAGCGGAATGAACAGACCCAGCACATCGTATATTGCCGGCACATAAGCCTGCATGAGCAACTGCACCAGCGTCACGAAGGTAGCTATCACTACGATGAACGCAGGGATTCGCACCTTGTCCGGGATCAAATTCTTGAGCAGCGAAATAACCACATTCGAGCAAACGAGCACGAACATCGTCGCCAGACCCATACTCATACCGTTGATAGCACTGGTCGTCGTCGCCAAGGTCGGACACATACCGAGCACCAACACAAACGTCGGATTCTCCTTGAGAAGTCCGTTGGTGAATGTTTTTAATGCATTACTCATTGCTTACCTCCGTTTCTTCGATAATTACCACCTCTTCGGTTTTCGCCTCTTTATGCAGTTGGCTGGCACCCGTATGCGCCTCTACTCCAAAATGCTCCGCATAAGCCTGATTGACGGCCTTGAGGAACGCACGACTCGATATCGTAGCAGCCGTGATAGCATCCACATCGCCGCCGTCTTTGCTGACTGTCAACTGACCGGCTTTGCGACCGATGATATTCTGATTCGGCTTTTCGGCATTCTTGAACCAATGTTCCATATGCGAACCCAGACCCGGCGTCTCCTGGTGCTCCAGAATCTCGTAACCCAAGATATTGCCTTCGGCATCAAAACCCACCATCACGCGGAATTGACCACCGAAACCGTCCACCGCCGTCTCTATCGCTACGCCATCTTCATGACCCGCCAAAACAGCCTGTTTAGCCGCTTCCTGCTTCGCCAATTTCTGCGCATTGATGGCTTCCAGCGTCAAGATATACACGCCTGCCAGCGCACCTGCTGCTACCACCGAAATGATAACCAGGCTCAGCACCATATTCTTAAACGAACTTTGTAACTTTTCCATAGCTAACCTCCTTATTTTCTCTTCTCGCCGAAACGCTGCGGACGGAATTTATTCAACAACGGCACGCACGCATTCATGATCAGGATTGCGAACGACATACCTTCCGGATACGAACCCCAGGTACGGATCACCATCATGATGAAACCGATGCCGATACCGAAGAGAATCTTACCCCATGCCGTCATCGGACTCGTCACATAATCGGTCGCCATAAAGAACGCACCGAGCATCAGACCGCCGCTCAACAGCTGATAAGCGATGAACGTACCCGGCTCCATACCTGCCGGCGTAGCGATCCATGCGAACAACGCAACCGTAGCGATGATACTTACCGGTATATGCCATGTGATGACACGCGTGCAGATGAGGAACAGACCACCGATGATCAGCGCCAAGGCGCATACCTCACCGAGACTACCGCCCATCGCACCCAAGAACGCATCTTTCAGTGCCGGCAGTTGATCCATCACACTCAGGTCACCCGTCTTCATCATGTGCTTCAGATAATACAACGGCGTAGCCCCTGTCTGTGCATCCACGTAGCTCGTCTCAAACCCTTTCGCCAGCGGCCAAGTGGTCATTTGCGCAGGGAAAGAAACCAACAGGAACACACGTCCCACCAACGCCGGGTTGAAGGGGTTCTGACCCAGACCGCCGAACGTCATCTTCCCTACACCGATCGCTACCACCGCGCCAATCAGAACGATCCACCAATCGATGTTAGACGGTAAGTTAAATGCCAGCAGCAGACCCGTCAGCACAGCCGACAAATCGCCGATAGACAGACGTTGCTCTTTGAGCAGGAATCGACTGACCAGCCATTCCGTCAGCACACAAGCCGCTACACTGATAGCCGCTGTGATCAAAGCGCCCCAACCGAACTCCAACACCGAAACCGCATAAGCCGGCAGCAGCGCCAGAATCACCAAGAGCATATTCCGACGAACGCTGTCACCACTATGCGCATGCGGCGCCGGAGAAACTATAAAATTTTTCATTTTATATTTTATATTTTATATTTTACATTTGAGATTTATTTTTTCTCGGCAGCGGCACGCTCACGCAAAATACCTCCCACTTTCGCTTTACCCGGACGGATACCGTCGAGCAGACGACGATGCGCCGGACAAGTGAACACGCAGCATCCGCAATCGATACAATCCATGATGTCGTGTTTCTCCAACTCGTCCCACATCTCCAACTCCGCCATGCGGCTCAGCAGGTACGGCTCCAAGCCCATCGGACAAGCCTGCACGCACTTACCGCAACGGATGCAGTTCTCCTCCTCCGGACGGATACTCTCTTTCTCATCCAGGAACAGCAGACCGCTCAGACGTTTGTTAGCCGGCATGTTCTCCGTATGATCCATCGCACGGCCCATCATCGGACCGCCGCCGATCACCTTACCTGTACCTACCGGCACACCGCCTGCGAACTCAATCACCTCATCGATCGGCGTACCGAAACGAACCAAGTAATTACCCGGTTTCGAAACGTGCTTACCCGTCACCGTCATCACACGACTCACAAGCGGTTTATTTTTCTGCACCGCCTCATAGATTGCATACACCGTAGCTACATTGTCCACCACAGCACCCACCTCGATCGGCAGCGCACCGCTCGGCACCTGACGACCGATACAAGCATCAATCAGTTGCTTCTCACCGCCCTGCGGATATTTCAGCCTCAGCGGCAGCACTTCGATGCCCAACTGACTCTGCGCCAGCGTTTGCATGTGCTCGATTGCATCTTTCTTATTGTTCTCGATACCGATAATCGCACGCTGAACACCCAACGCCTTCATCAATATCTTGATACCTATGATGATCTCCTCGCCGTGCTCCAACATCAACTGATGGTCACACGTCAAGTACGGCTCGCACTCTACTCCGTTGACAATCAGCACGTCCGCTTTCTTACCCGGAGGAGGCAACAACTTCACATGCGTCGGGAAACAAGCACCGCCCAGACCTACGATACCGGCCGCAGCGATCTTGTCGATAATCGCTTTCGGCTCCAGCGTACACTGACGCTCCAAGTCCGGCGTGCGGTTGATTTCAGGCAACCAATCATCACCTTCTACATCAATGAAAATAGCTTGCCCCGGAGCACCCCAAGCGTCTGTCCAATCACCGATCTTGGTCACCGTACCGCTAACCGGCGAACAGATATTCGCACTAACGAAACCACCGGCCTTCGCCAGCAATTCGCCCACTTTCACTTTCGCTCCTACTTCTACCACAGCCTGCGTCGGCGCACCGATATGTTGCACCAACGGAATAATAGCCTGCTTCGGCAGCGGGCACTCTACAATAGGCTGATGAGCAGAGAATTGTTTGTTATCACGCGGATGAACTCCGCCTATATGGAATGTTTTCATACTTTCTGCGCTCTTGTTGTTACATTCGGGAATACGGCTCTTGGCGTAGCCAAAGCTTTGATCTTCGCCGCGATAACAGGATCAAAGCCCTTCTTCTCCGACTTATCGGAACCGTCCGATACCTCCGGCGCTCCTTCCTCACTCGGCACAAGAATCAACTTCACCTGCTCCATCGTCGGCTCACCGCCTACCGGACAAGCCAAACCGTCGATACCGCCGGCTTTCACACATGCCTCCGCAAAATTACGGCAACCCGCAAAACCGCAGCCGCCGCAATTGGCTCCCGGCAAAACAGCCGTCACCAAATCAATACGCGGGTCTTCCTCTACTTTGAAGAACAGGCTGACAACATACAGCAGCACCGCGGCTACCAAGGCTGTCACACCCAATACTCCCATAGAAATAAAAATGATATTCATATCGTTTGTTAAATTGATTTACTTCTTCCGCGCTGTGAAACTGAACTCTTTCTGCAACCGATGCTTGAAAACACTCAACCCGATGTAGTACAGCGCTATTCCGCACAGCGACAATGTACCTACCACCGCCTCGCTCCAATCGGTCATATAATCCAGCACCGCGATCAAACCCATCATCACTACGAACGGCAGTATATACGCCAGCAGCACCGCTTTCCATGCCAACCGCTCACGAACCTCTACCTCCACTTCATCACCCGGTTGCATAGCCTCCAGCATCACACAATCCATCTCTTTCTGCTGACTCTCCGCCGACATACACATACTCCGCGCCTTGCATGCCGAACAAGCACTCGTCTGCGTGATTTCCACATGCGCCATGTGACCGTTCACGCTCCGCACTACACCCGTATGTCGGATCATCTCGTCCATATATCCACAAAAAGCGGCGCAAAATTACAAAAAGTTTTTTATATACGCAAGCGCACGCGGACATTTTTATAAAAAATAATTGTTTTTGCCCCAAAAACACAAAAAATTAAACTTTCTATTTTTTACATTCAACTTTTTGTTGTACCTTTGCATGCTAATTTTGAGTTACTATGCCCAGAACTTCATCAAAAACAGTAAATATAACGGTTGAACGACCGACCGAAAGGGCGATTCGTGTGGAGCGAACGAACTGGTGGGAAGCGCTGCAACATTTCTTCGCAGCCCGCGAGACACGTATGGTCATCGGAATACTTCTCCTTACCTTCGCGGTCGTAGCACTCCTGGCGTATGTCAGTTTCCTCTTCACCGGCACGGCAGACCAAGACCTGCTGTCCCTTACGCGTGCGGAACGACTCGCTAACCGCGAATCGATTCGTAATCTCTTGGGCTTACCCGGTGCAGCGCTTGCGCAATTCATGATCGACGGCAGCTTCGGCTTCGTCAGCGTCATACTTGTCTTCATGATCGGTATTTACGGTCTGCGTCTGATGCACGTCTTCCGCGACATCCGCGCTATCCGCATCTTCTGCTGCGGCACGTTCTGGGTGCTCTGGGGATCTATCGTCTTGGGCTTTGCCCAACAGATGGTGCATCTCGGTGTCTTCAGTTGGGGAGGAGCGTTCGGCACATGGGCAGCCAAAGAACTGTCCAGCTATGTGCAAACAACCGGAACCATCCTCATCCTTGCGGTTACACTCGTCATCTTCCTCGTCATCTCCGACCCGCGTTTCATCGACCGCTGTAAAGCTTTCGGCGCATGGTTCGTCGGTCTCTTCAAGAGAAAACCGAAAGAGCCGAAAGAATTAGAGGTTTCCAACAAGTCCGAACCGTCCGATGAAGTGGTACTCGATATTCCGGTTTCCGAACCTTCCGACACGCCTGCCCCGTCCGACGACTTCGATTTCTCGATAGAACCGATTGCCGAAGAACCCGAGCAACCCGCTGAACCCATCGTCGATGAAGAAGGAGAGCCTCTTGGTGACGCTCCGCTGCCAGCAGAGGAGTCTGCGGAAGAGAAGAAAGATGCGAAATTAGAGATAGAAGATGTCGTCGAAGACGAACTCTATACCAAAGATCCGGACAAACTGCTTGAGAAACTCGGTCCATACGATCCGCGCAAGGACCTCGAGTTCTATAAATTCCCGTCCCTCAACCTCCTCAAGGTCTATGACAACGAGGCGGCTCCCGTCATTGACGAAGAGGAGCAACGCAACAACGGACAACGAATCGTAACAACCCTGCGCAACTATGGCATAGAAATTGATAGTATCAAAGCAACAGTAGGACCTACCGTCACGCTCTATGAAATAGTGCCCAAAGCAGGTATCCGCGTAGCCAAGATCCAAGCGCTCGAGAACGATATCATGATGTCGCTCTCCGCAACCGGTATCCGTATCATCGCGCCGATGCCGGGTAAAGGAACCATCGGTATCGAAGTGCCGAACGAGAAACCGCAAGTCGTCTCCATGCACTCCGTCATCGCTTCCAAACGATTCCAGGAAGAGAACAAGATGCGCCTGCCGATCGCTTACGGACGAACCATCACCAATGAGGTCTTTATGTTCGACCTCGCCAAAACGCCGCACCTCCTCGTAGCCGGTGCAACGGGAACCGGTAAGTCCGTTGCTATCAATGCCATCATCACTTCGCTGCTCTATAAGAAGCATCCGGCGGAACTCAAACTCGTCATGGTTGACCCCAAGATGGTCGAGTTTGCACCATACAAACCGCTGATCAAGCATTTCCTCGCAGCTCAACCCGACACCGACCCCGAGCAGATCGTCATCACCGATTGCGACCGCGTCATCAATACGCTCAACTCGCTTGTCATCGAGATGGAGAACCGATACAAACTGCTCATGGATGCCGGTGTGCGCAACCTCGAGGACTACAACGATAAGTTCGTCCGCCGTCGACTCAACCCCAATAAACTCGTAGCCGACAGCCTCCATCACCAGTACCTGCCTTACATCGTCATCATCATCGATGAGTACGGTGATTTCATCATGCAGGCGGGCAAACAGGTTGAGACACCGATCGCACGTATCACGCAGAAAGCCCGTGCCGTAGGTATGCACATGATCCTCGCTACGCAACGTCCGTCTGTCAATATCGTGACGGGTGTCATCAAAGCGAACATACCTACCCGTATCGCCCTGCGTACGCAATCGGTCATCGACTCGCGAACCGTACTTGATGCCAAGGGAGCCGAACAACTCATCGGTCGCGGTGACTCGCTCTATGCCGGAAACGCATCCGTCACACGTATCCAGTGCGCCTTTGTGGACACACCCGAAGTGGACGAGATCGTCAAGCATATATCCAAGCAACAGCGCTATACCGAACCCTACCAACTGCCGGAATACATCGGCGAAGGAGGAGAAGGCGAAGCGTTGGCACCGGGAAGTGTAGATATGAAACGACTTGATCCTATGTTCGCAGACGTAGCGCGCTATGTGGTTACCAAGCAGGAAGGCTCCACATCCCGACTCCAACGTGCGTTCGAGATCGGATACAACCGTGCCGGTAAACTGTCCGACCAACTCGAAGCTGCCGGCGTCGTAGGACCCAACAAAGGACCTAAAGGTCGAGACGTACTCATCCAAGACCTCGATCAACTCGATAAACTCCTCGAAGACCTCGGAGTGAAATGACGACATTATTATTAATATTATCCGTTTTGACCTCGTTTTTAACGAACCTTGAGAACAAAACCCTCCAATCGGACTTCACCATCACCGTGAACGAAGAGGTCAATGCCCCGATGAACTATCCGGGTACCCTCACTATGCGCGGTTCGCAGTTCCGACTCGCGATGTTCAATGTCGATGCGGCTTACGACGGCAAAACGCTCTATATGTACTCGCCTGAAACGGACGAACTGACGCTATCCAACCCCACGCAAGAGGAACTGACGGCTACCAACCCTTTCCTCTATGCCAAAGCGCTCGTCAACGTCTGTAACATCACCGAGCGAGCCGCAGCCGATGGCAAACAAACCATCATCACACTCACACCAAAAGATCAATCCCTCGGCATCAACCGCTTCGTACTGCGCGTACAAACGGACAACCTCATGCCCCTGCAGATAGATATCAAAGAAGGAAAAAAAGCGACCACACTCAAGATGAAAAATCCTAAGTTCGTCGCTACCCAACCGGAGTACAAAATCACTCCCGATAAATCAACCTACATCAACGACATGCGCATATGAAAGTTAAATGCCTCATAATCGGTTCCGGCCCTGCCGGCTACACCGCTGCCATCTATGCCTCACGAGCTAACCTCGCGCCGGTACTCATAGAAGGACCACAACTCGGCGGCCAACTGACTACCACTACCGAAGTGGAGAACTTCCCCGGTTACCCGGACGGCGTCGAACCCTTCACCATGATGGACGACTTCCGCCGTCAGGCCGAGCGATTCGGTACCACCTTTGTCTCCGGCATCGTCACTAAAGTGGACTTCTCGGTTTCGCCGAAGAAAGTCATCGTGGAGGATGAAATAGAATACGAAGCCGATGCTGTCATCATCGCTACCGGCGCTTCCGCCAAGTACCTCGGACTTGAGTCCGAACGCACGTATCGCGGACGAGGCGTCAGCGCTTGCGCTACCTGCGACGGGTTCTTCTATCGCAAGAAAACAGTAGCCGTCGTCGGAGGAGGAGACACTGCCTGCGAAGAAGCGAACTACCTCGCCGGACTCTGCGAAAAAGTGTACCTCATCGTGCGCAAACCCTATCTCCGCGCATCCGAGATCATGCAGCAGCGCGTGCTCAACAATCCCAAGATAGAAGTCCTCTTCGAGCATAACACCCTACAACTCACAGGCGAAGGCAAAGTGCAAGGAGCCGACCTCATCTTCCGCAAAGGCGAACCCGACGAAGCCATCAAACACATCGCTATCGACGGCTTCTTCCTCGCTATCGGACATCATCCGAATACCGACCTGTTCAAAGACTACCTCAACCGCGATGCGGAGGGTTATATCATCGTCAAAGATAATACTACGCAGACGAATGTACCCGGAGTTTTTGCCGCAGGCGACTGTGCCGATCCCCATTATCGTCAAGCCATCGTAGCCGCAGGCTCAGGTGCCAAAGCGGCAATCGAAGCAGATAAATACATCAAATCACTATAACCATGGCAGTAGAGATCCGACCCATCAGCACCAAGCGGGAACTGAAGCGATTCATCCAGTTCGCCAACGACCTTTATGCGGATTGCCCGTATTATTGCCCGCCTTTGCTCTTCGATGAACTCAATTGTTTCAAACGCGGACATAACCCCGCGCTCAACGTCAGCGACTATCAACTATGGATGGCGTACCGGGACGGCAAGCCCGTCGGACGTATAGCCGGCATCATCAATCGTCGCGCCAATGAGACCTGGGGAACCAAACGTGTGCGATTCGGATGGTGGGATTTCATCGACGACCTCGAGGTCAGCAAAGCGCTGCTCGGCACCGTTGCAGCATGGGGTAAAGCGCAAGGCATGAACGAACTCAATGGACCAGTCGGATTCACCGATTTCGACCATGAAGGACTCCTCCTCGAGGGATACGAATACCTCGCGCCTATGGCCTCGCTCTATAATTATCCCTATTATGTGAAGCATGCCGAAGCCTATGGGCTCACCAAAGAAGCCGATTGGATCGAACTCCAGGTCTATCCGCCTCAGGGTTGTCCCGAACGACTCAACCGCATCGCCGAGATAGTCAAGCAGCGCTCGCATGTGCGCGTGGATAAAGTGAAGAACTCGCGCGAACTCGTGCGTAAGTATGGCATCCAGTATATGGACGTCATCGACGAGGCTTACCAGAAATTGTATAATTTCCAACCCATGACCGATGCGCAGAAGAACTACTATAAGAATATCTACTTCCCTATCCTCAACTTCGATTTCGTCACCCTCGTCGTCAACGAGAAAGATGAGATCGTCGGCGTAGGACTCGGCATGCCGGATATATCCAATGCTCTGCGCAAATGCGGAGGTAAACTCTTCCCCTTCGGTTGGTATCATATCCTCAAAGCACTCAAAGCGAAGCATATCGAGGTCTTCAACCTCCTGCTCATCGCCGTCCGACCCGACTATCAGGGAACCGGCGTCAACGCGCTCTTCTTCCAGGACCAGATTCCGCGTATGAATCAGTATGGAATGAAAATCCTCGAGACTACCTCCATCCTGGAAACCAACACCAAGAATATCGCTAACTTCACCCAGTTCGACCATAAGCAGCATAAACGCCGCCGCGCATATATCAAAGCTATCTGATGCCCAAAATCAGTAATCGATCATATAATGCACTGCTCGAGCGATTGAATGAATACGTGCAGAAGCATGACGGACGGAACTCGCCCGTGCGGCTCCTCGTACTCAATGTCGCCTGTACGCTCAATCAACCTTTCACCGCGGACAAACTCGTCGATGCCTGCGCCGAACATCGTATATCCAAAGGCACCGTCTATAATACGCTCAACCTCTTCGTTGATGCCCATATCCTCCATGTGAGCGAAAGCAGGCTCGGGCGCTCCCATGCCGAGTACGAACTCATGGTCGGCTCGTCCCTACGCATGCATACCATCTGCTATAAGTGCGGACGTATCACCGCTCTCCATAATGCCGCGCTCACGGATATGATCAAGAATCGACAATATACGAACTTCATTCCGCAGCATATATCCCTTTTTATATACGGAGAATGTAAAACTTGTAAAACAAAACCCACTTCCTTATGACGCCTACCACTTTATATTGGATCATTTTTATCGGTATCGCACTCGCCAGCTGGATCATCTCCGCTTCGCTCAAGCGTAAGTTCGAGCGCTATTCCAAGCAACCCCTCGGTCTCACCGGACGCGAGGTCGCAGAGAAAATGCTCCATGACCATGGTATTTATGATGTACAAATCACGTGTATCAAAGGCCAACTGACCGACCATTATAACCCGGCTAACAAAACCGTCAACCTCTCCGACGAAGTCTATCATGGCGCTAACGTCTCGGCGGCGGCTGTAGCAGCACATGAGTGCGGACATGCCGTTCAGCATGCGCAGGCTTACGCTCCGCTCAAGATGCGCTCGGCACTCGTGCCCGTCGTCTCTTTCAGCAGCAACTGGGTTACGTGGATCATCCTCGGCGGACTTCTCCTCATCGGTTCCGGTGCGGGACAGATGCTCCTGCTCATCGGTATAGCCCTCTATGCCATGATCACCCTCTTCTCCTTCATCACCCTGCCCGTTGAGGTCAACGCCAGCCAGCGCGCCGTCACTTGGCTGCGCGAAGCAGGCATCACCGATAATACCACTACCGAAATGGCGTCCGATGCGCTCCATGCCGCAGCATACACCTATGTCGTCGCAGCCCTCAGCGCACTCGCCACTTTGGTCTATTATATACTGATCTTTTTAGGAAGCAATAGAAGATAAACATCGGGAGGTAAACCTCCCTCCGGCCCCGTAGCTCAATTGAATAGAGTGTCAGATTCCGGTTCTGAAGGTTCTGGGTTTGAGCCCCAGCGGGGTCACAAAAATAGGCAGCCATCCGCTGCCTATTTTTATTTTTACACCTTACACATTATCGTAGGTTGATATCTACGATTATCGGTTCGTGATCCGCATACCGATGATACGTCTTATCTTTCATCCGGTACGCCGCATGCTGATAATACCAATCTGCATTCACATGCCATGGTCTTACCCGCACTATCTGCCCTGCCATCGTCGGGCTTGCGAAGCATCGATCCAAATACCCTGCCTCGCCTTTGTATGTGTACGAGTAATCCGGTGCCTCGCCGTGAGGTAACATATCCGCGTAACCCGCACGAATAACCTTCTGTATCGGCGCCTCCTGCGTGTAGCAGTTATAGTCGCCCAGCAGCAGCACGTCCGAATCGCCGTACATCGCTATCGCCTTCGGCAGCATCGTCAGCATCGAATCTGCATTAGCCAATCGCTTCTCGTTCGTGTCGTAGTTGCCCCTACCCGGACGTTTCGATTTGTAGTGACTCAGGCTCACGATCAGCTTCTTCCCCGTCGGCGCACCCTTGCGGTCTATCGCCTCAAATCCCTGCGCCATGATGCGCGAATGATAATGACTCGTGCTGTCTCGGTATGCCGACATCCATTCGCCGATAGGACGAACGCGCGTACTGTCGTAGAGGAATAGTCCCCCTATCCGGTCTTGGTCCGGCAAACCCAACGATATATACGCGTACTTGCCTCCGTTCCCGTTCAGCGCTTTTAGCAGCATCCGCGGCGCTTTGTCGCCCACCTGCATCTCGCAGCAGGCATAGATATCCCCGTGCATCGCCCGAAGCGCCTTCACCAACTTTTTCGTCTTTAATTCCTGCTGCGCCGGTGTCGTTTTCTTCGTCGCGTAGCCGCCGAGGTCTGCGAAATAGTTCTCTATGTTCGCCCCTACGATGCGTAGCTCGCCTTTCTTCGGCTTGGCTAACTTATCCACTCGCCCGTGCTTCGTCTTCACCGATTGACCCGTCAGCAACTGACGCGCACCCGTCACGCGCGCACGCAGACCGCGCACCTTATCGCCCACGCGCACCGCGTAGTACGCGTTATTACAATGTACGCAAACGCTATGCGCACGATTGGCCGCAACGATCTCCCGATACATCGTGCTGTCTCCGTCAGCCAAACCCATAGCCCGCTCTTCCGGACAGAATAAGCGCTCCGGAGCTAATACCAACGAGTCATAGAAACTGCCGCAAACCGTCAGCTCGTCCGTCAACTCAATCGTCCTACCTGTGTAATCGGCCCAATCGCCCTGCAACTGCGCTAATGAAACACGCTCAACCGCATGAACGGAGAGCGTGCTAAAC
This sequence comes from Paludibacteraceae bacterium, assembly GCA_024692565.1. Classification (GTDB taxonomy): domain Bacteria; phylum Bacteroidota; class Bacteroidia; order Bacteroidales; family Paludibacteraceae; genus Colicola. The sequence continues at coordinate 123,412 of JAILMN010000010.1, read as the reverse complement.
AAAATGAATAATACAATGTGCTTTTTCATATGTTGCGGAGGATGGGATCGAACCACCGACCTTCAGGTTATGAGCCTGACGAGCTACCACTGCTCTACTCCGCGATTTATCCTTCGTCTTATCGAAAGCGACTGCAAAAGTACTGCTTTTTTTTGACATACGCAAATTTTTCTGCATTTTTTTGCAAAATCAAGCGTTTTTTCACAATGTCAGCGCTAAAAAAGACTCAAATCAGCTTCTGTAATCGTGCCCTTTGGACGTTTCTTCCCGCGTGAAGGCGAGAGAGGAGAAGAGCTTAGAGTGTTCGAACTTAGAGAATTAGAGGCAGCCGGTGCGAAAGGCGATGTATATCGCCCGATATACGGCCCGATGATGTCACGCGTCTGGTCGTCGGTCCACTGACATTTATCGCAGATCCACTCCAGATAACTGCGGTCAATCCGCAGCATCGACTCGATTGAATCACCCTTATGTCCGCCTTGATTCAAGTAATAGAAATTGCCCTTTTTATACAGCCATCTGTCGTAGGAAATAAAGCCAAACTCATCACGTTGAGCCCAATCCCAACCGTGCGCAGCAACTTGCGCTTTGAAGACCTCAATCGTCGCCATCACATCATCCAACGAGTTATGTGCCCCTTCGAACGGATGACCGTAATAACGGGTGTACGCCGCCGTCAGATTATTATGCAACTTCTCGCCGTTCTCGTCCACCTGCCCTGCCGTATGAATACGCTCCAGCAGCAGCGCATCGTACCATGTGCGGCCTTCAAAATCGAACGTCAGCCCGAACCGTTTGAGGTTATAATAGAGTATCGGCGCATCGTATCCGTTGCCGTTATACGACAAAAAATCGCAACCCTTGGTGAATGCCAACAAGTCCTCATACACGCTGCGCAGACTCACGCCGTGCTCCTGCAAGAACTCTTTGGAAATATGATGCACGGCCTCCGCTTCGGCAGGTATCGTAAACGCACCTTCCGGCAAAATATACCAATCGCGCTGGTCGATAACCGACCAATCGTCGGTGTCCACTTTTACTAAGGATAACTGGATGATGTGCTCTTTCTGAACATCTAATCCTGTGGTCTCTGTGTCAAAACAAACGAGTTTCATTCTATGTATAGTACTAATCCCTTCAGATATTCTCCTTCGGGGTGATAAATATTGATCGGATGGTCTTGCGGTTGATGCAATTGATGCAAAATCCGCACGTTTCTTCCTACGGAAGCGGCAGCACTGAAAACCGCCAAACGGAACGCCTCTTTATCCACAGCTTGCGAGCAAGAGAACGTGAACAAAATACCGCCCGGACGGATCATCTCAATAGCCTTGGCATTGATTCGTTGATAACCGCGCAACGCATTCTTGACCGCATCGCGATGTTTGGCAAAAGCAGGCGGGTCAAGGATAATAAGGTCATATGTCTTACCCTGTGCTTTCTGCGCGCTGAGGTACTCAAAGGCGTCAGCCGCTACGGCCGTATGGTTCTTCGCCTTCGGGAAATTCTTCGCTACGTTGATATTCACCAGGTCAATCGCTTTCTGACTTACATCCACGGAATCCACAGTCCGCGCGCCTCCACGCAAAGCGTATAACGAGAAACCGCCCGTGTAACAGAACATATTCAGCACTTCTCTGCCTGCCGCATAGCGCTCTACAAGCGCCCTATTCTCACGCTGATCCACAAAGAATCCCGTCTTCTGTCCCCGCAACCAATCGATACGAAAAGCAAGCCCGTTTTCCATGCTCCAGAACTCTTTCTCTAATCCTCTAACCTCTAATCCTTTCACCTTCAAATACCCCACCTTATCGCCCTCAATAGAAGCCTTGAACGGCAGCGTATCATCCGATTTATAATACACATTTTCTACCTGCGGCACGGCACTTACTATCGCTTCTGCTATCTCCTGACGGCAACGGTGAATACCTACCGAATGAGCCTGTACCACAGCCGTATCCGCATACACATCGACAATCAGTCCCGGCACAAAATCACCTTCCCCATGAATCAAACGGAACGTATCATTCTGATTGCTCACCAACCCCAAACTCTCGCGTACCTTGTAAGCCGCGCGCACGCGTTGCAACCAGTAGTCAGCAGGCAACTCCGCTACACCAAACGCCAGTATCCGCACAGCGATCGAACCGATCTGCCAATGACCTACACCCAAGGTCTCGCCGTTCGCACTCTGTACGCACACGAGTTCTCCTTCTTCCGGCTCTGCCGCCTCGTGCGCAGCATCCAGCACCACGCGCCCTATCGCACCCGAGAAAACCCAAGGGTGAAATCGCTTCAGCGACTCTTCTTTATGTGGTTTTAAGATGACAGTAGTCATTACCTATTACCTTTTACCTCACTCTACTCCGTGTGTATGCTCGTGATACGCGTGCAACGAGAGGTTGTCGCTTACGTATTTGAGCGAGTGCAGATTCTTAAATCCCAACGCGGCAATAAATGCCAGCTCCATGTCGAACACGCAATCCTTATAGTCGGACGCCAACACAAAATCGCAGTTCGAATAACAAACGGCGCGCTTGATAGCTGACTTCTGACAACTGATTTCCGACAACTCCAACGTCGGCTCCGGATAAGTCACATTCGGGTGATTAAGCCTTACTTCACTCACGTTTACCCACGTGCCGAGGTCAAAATTAGCGCTACCTGCGTAACCGACATTAATCAGTTCCGCCTCGCGGTCAAGATGTTGCAACGAACGGATGATATTAATTGCTCCTACGCCGGTGAAAATGATCTCTATACCACTGAGGTCCAGACCCAACTCTTCACGCACTTTGTCCAATAGCGGCCGTTCGCCTTCTTCGGCCATAATGATGTATTTTTTCTCCATACTCAAAACTTTTGCGACTGCAAAAGTACTACAAATTTCTGACATATGCAAATTTTCCGCAAAAATTCACTTTTTATTTGCGTATCTCAGAAATTATATGTATCTTTGCGCCCGATTTTGTTATTTATATACGCCATGAAAAAATTTGCGTTATTATTAGTAGGAATATGTTGCGCGCTGAGCGCGATGAGCGAAACGGAGTTTACGTTCAGTACGTCGGCCGATATGAGCCAGACGAAGGACGGCATCACGTTAACTATTGCGAAAGGCAACGGCGGTACTGCGCCTACGGTGACGAAGGACTACGAGACTCAGTTGCCGGAGATGCGTGTGTATTTGGACAATACAATCACGCTGAGCTCAAGCACTCCGCTGACGAATATCCAGTTAGTTTGCGCAATGGCTTCGTCTGGGAAAGAGTATGCGAGTCTGAGTGCAAGCGTGGGTATGTTGGTTGACGGCGGTACTTCAACAGACAAGACCGACTGGAAAGTGGACAGTTGGACAGGTAGCGCAACGAGTGTGGTGTTTACGTTAAGTGCAGGCAAACAACGTCGTATTCAACGCATCGTGATTGATGGCGAACCGATTGTCATTACGCCGGATGAAGCGAATCTACCGACGGAAGAGGATTTGAAGCCGGACTTTGTGTATCCGGAGCCGACGATCGTAGGTGTGCCGGACACGACGATTTTCAAGAAAGAGTACGCATTTATCGACAATAATATCTTGGTTCATTGCGAGATGGGTTCTATCATGCGCGCAGAAGAAGACAGCAATCCGGATGACGATGAAGATGATTCGCACCCGCCTTTCTTCAACTGCAATCAGGACTATCATATTACGTTCACTGCTGCACAAAATATCAAGGGAATTGCTATCGACGGCTATGTGCGCAAAGCATTCTACGCAACTTGTGACCATGGTACGATGACGTATATGACAGACCCGGATTATGAAGGCGAAGGTGCACCGGTGATTGTGATTCAGAATGTGGACAACAAGAGCGTGACGATCTTCTGCCCGAAGCAATTCAGGTGCTATAAGCTGAAGGTATATTTCAAAGAGAACCCCGAGGCGATTGATACGCAGGGCGTGGACGATGTGCAGACCTCAGAGGTTCGGATTCAGAAGATAGTGCGCGACGGACAAGTCGTTATTCTACGTGACGACCGCGAGTTTACTATATTGGGCACCGAGATTCGTTAAGATTTGAAATTTCTCCGCTCCATAGTATGTTGTTTGTTGTTGCCGATTAGCCTTTGCGCATCGGCATTCAACCTGACGAGTGCCGATCCGTACTGGATAGGCGGCTCTACTTCTTTCGGCACGACCGAAGGCAACGACTATTGGGTGACGTATCTGAACAATAATCAAGTGGACCCGCAGGCGGCGCAAGCTCAAGGTATAACATTTGAGTTGGAAATAGCTTTATCTGCGCGGCAGGCAACAGATGTAGTAATTGAAATTGAAGGTGTACAAGTAGCTACAGTCCCTGTTCCGGCTAACAAGACTGTGATTTATTCTATTCCAAAAGGTTATTTTCAGCAGGTATATTTATTGGATAGCGAGGATGCTACCAAATATAAAGGAGTACATGTCTATTCGACGGATAAAGCAAAATCCTTCTCCTGTTTTACTTATAACCATAATGGATCGGAAGGAAACACTTCCCGTGACGCATCAATAGCCATTCCTACTCAATTTCTGGATAAAGAATATTTTGTGCAGACTTATCCGGACGACGGATTCTCCACTGAATTTGGTATTATTGCCACGGAACCTAATACAACGGTACATGTTTATCCTGCGGTAGAAACCTCTGCTGGAGCGGCAGCCTTGTCTGATATAGAATATTCATTAGGGAAGGGGCAAGCAGTACTGATTGCTTCCGCCCCGCGTAGCACTACTACACCAAAGATAGATCTTAGTGGTAGCCGTGTGTGCGCAGACAAACCTATTGCTGTGTATTGCGGTAACCAACAGACAAAAATTCCATATAAGGAGGTTAATTCTTCGGATTTCACATGCGAGCAGATTATGCCTATTTCGCAATGGGGAACGGATTTCTATTTGGCAAACATTGCGAACACAACGGCTGTTTACGTTATTTTAACAGCTGCTTATGACAACACAACTGTGCAAACTGTTGTCTACAACGCACAAAATGGCTCGACTTCCACTCAGTCTATTGATCTAGGAAAAGGGCAGTCATCTTCACCGCTGGCTATAAACATGTTAAAGAGGCAAGAGTTAGCAATACATAGTAATCTGCCAATAATGTGCTATACTTATATGCCGAGTGGATCCACCAATAATATTTGCGTTGATGAAAATGATGAGGAATGCTATTCGTTAGGAAACCCAGCAAATGCCATGATGCCGGGTTGGAGTCAACGGGTAACATCCATGAACTTCTTTACGCACGATTTAGACCCGCAAACGCCTACTGATCCTAGTTTTTACTATGTTTATTTAGTAACCACATCCGCCAATACAGTAAACGCCAATTCCAAAATCAGCATAGACGGAACACCTATTCCAAGTTCTGCTTTTCACTCATTCCATGAAACAGGGTCTCAAATGGTCTATGCCAATATAGCGGTGACCAATCCTTCTAATACACATTACCATCTTGTGCAGAGTAGTGGGGAAGGATTTGTAGGAATGGTACATGCCGAAACTGAAGGCCAAGGTTATTTTTACACCTTAGGCTATTCGGCAACTCCCTATCGCGACACGCTTGTTGTGGAGAATTCGGAGGCGCTTATGTCGCGGGGTTCCTATGATTTGCCTCGTCTGCCACAAGGATGGTATCAACGCCAGATAGACGAATGGAAAGAGGGTCACGAGCGTTTGGATACTGCGGTAGTCTGCGAAGACGGAACAGTGAATTGGTTGATTCAGACGCCCGCTCAAGCCCCTGTGACGAAGGTGGACTGGAAACTATTTGACGTTACAGGCAAGCACGGCGTGAGCGACGGCGATGCACCGATAGATACACAAACAGAAACGGGTGCGACTGTCACATCAGAAACCGAGCACCGCTGGGATTATACGTTTGTCCTTCCAGACCAAAGTAACCTGCCGGCAGACCAGCGCACGCCTTTGTATGAATATGAACTGCAGACGGTTCTGGAGCGTAGTCATATTATCTGTACGGAACTTGAGCCGGACCGAGACACCTTGCGCACGACAGTGCGTGTGACGCGAATCTATCACGACACGATCTACCGCATCATTTGTATGGGCGACACGCTCAAGTGCTTCTACGACAGTCTGCCGCATCAGAAAGTCAGCGGTTTAGGTCCGGCTAATGAATTGGACAACGTCACTGAAACGGGAAAAGTGGGTCCGCGTAGCCGAACCATGTTCATCGGCGATAAGACCGATGGCGAAAAGACGGAGAACTTCCAATGGAAAGCCCGTCCGGGTGAGAATATCTTCAGTCGTCACTACTTGACTCAATACGGTTGCGACTCGACCTACACGTTGTTCCTCTTCGTCTGCGACACCTTCCGTCATGTGGATACCTTGCATCTCTGTGCCAACGAACGCATCACTTATTTAGGCGGCACGGAACTCGAGAAGACCTATAAAGGTAACGAAGCAACCGGTAGCGCCGACATGACTGTCAGCAGCAATATCGTAGATATCGTAGGAACGAAGACCAAGTCCTGTGAATGCCAGTTGAACCCCAAATATCCGCATTTCAACGGTTGCGACTCGTTGTTTGAACTGCATCTGTTCCTGCATCCGATCAAACGCGACACGCTGGTTGATACGCTTTGTTACAACCGCGATCCGGCGGCCAAATATGAATGGACAATTCAGAAAGGGACGCAGAAGAAATATATCGGCAAGGATGACCCGAATATGAGTTATGATGCCGGACTGCGTGCGTGGGTAGGTTTCTTCTCCGACACTCTGCGGACGGTAAGTTGTCCGGAGTGTAATGGCGGTCAGGGTTGTGACTCAATCAATGTGCTCAAACTCTATATTCCGGAGCCGTTCTATCAGGTTGATAAAGACAGCATCTGCGCAGGATACTACGACTACGAAACGCGTACCGTGGTGATCGACGAGTCGAATAAATACTATTGGACCGGTCACCGCAACGGCAACGCTACCGGCGACTATCTGCCGACAACAGGTATTTACTACGACTCGTGCACGACACGGTTCGGTTGCGACTCGATCTATGAGTTGCACCTGCGTTACGACCAGCCGAAAGTGCAGGTTGACTACCACTCGATGGCGAATAACCAGACCTACGATTGGCACGGTGAGACCTATGGTCCGTTTGAAACGCCTGAGTTCAAAGACCGCGATACAGACACGACGTTGTACTTCTACGATGCCGCTGCCACGGTGACAAGCAAAGGGTGCGATAGTATATGGCGACTCGAGTTGACGATTTCGGACACCTACCTCTTCCGCAGCACAAAAACAATCTGCGATATCGACTCCATTCATTGGCGCGACAGCGTGATCTTAGGTGCTAAATGGAAGGAAGGAACGCCTAATCCGACGGATATTCGTTTGACGACCGACACGACCTTCATCATCTTGGAAAAATGGCAGACCGTGACAGCGCCGACGCGTGACTCAATCTATATGCTGACCATCACGCAGTACCCGACATTCTACCAATACGACATACTGCATGTTTGCGACAACGATTCCGTCAAATGGCAAGGACAATGGTATAAAGGTGCGGACGGCACACGTGACGACACACGTGCGATAGGTGCAGTGAACGCGCCGCATTGCGACTCGACCTATTACCTGCATCTGATTGTTGAGCAGACCCATTATAATTTGAAATACGACACCGTTTGTCAGCACGCGACCGCTAAATACGAGTGGAAGACAGGTACAGATTTGCGCACGGACACTATCTCACAAGCGACGGTAGGTACGTTCGTTTATTGGGATTCGCTGGAAACGCAGAATCCGTGGAAATGTGATAGCGTGTTTGAGCTACGCCTGACGGTGCTACCGAGTTATTACATTATTGATAAAGATACGATTTCCGAAGAGGAGGCATATACATGGGCGATTGACCATAAGACGTACGGCGGTACGAAATACACCGGTGCCAAAGATGTAGAAGTGCCATTAGGTTGGAAGACCGTGACGATTAACGGCGAGACCAAACCGGTAGGTACGCACAAGTGCGATAGTATTCATGAGTTGCAACTGCTGGTAGGCGCCGTTCACCGCGACACCACACGTAAGTTCGTTTGTGCGACAGAGAGTTCGTTCGATTGGGTGGGCAAAGACCACGACGGCAATGATTCGATACGCCGGACGATAACCAATCTGCCGGCATCGGAAACGCATAAGTATTACTACGACAGCCTGAAAACCGTGCTGGGACACGACTCGATCTTCGTGTTTGACCTCTACCGCGCACCGTCTTATTCGCAGGCCGATAACGGGACCGTTTGTCAGAACGAAACGTACACGTGGGTTGGCCACGATACGGTGTCCATCAATACGGCACACGCCGGTGATTTCGATTTCTATGACTATCTCAAGACCGATTCGTTCGGGTGCGACAGTACGTGGGTACTGCACCTGCATGTGGACACAGTCTATAACGAACTGACCGATACGGCGATCTGTCAAAATAAGCCGTTCACTTGGTTGCGTCATATCGGATACCCAATTACTGACGTGCAGACAGGCGCAAAGATAACGGACATCTCTACTGCGCACTGCGGTACCTACGAGTATATCGACTCACTACAGACTGTTGCCGGTTGTGACTCCGTATGGACGCTGCGCCTGCGTGTGGATACCGTCTATACCTCGGCGGTTGAGACCACCCCGCGCTATATGTGCGATAACGACACGCTGCATTTCTACGGCGAGGTCATCTATGGTTCGCAGTCGGACGTCATCGGTGGCACGAAGATCACGGTGCCTGCCGGTCAACGCGACACGACGTTCGAGCGCTCGCTCATCTATACCACTATTCACGGTTGTGACTCGGTTGTCAACCACCGATTCACGGTCTTCAAGACATACAAAGACTCGCTGCTCGACTCTGTCTGCCAAACGTCGCCATACGAATGGGTTAACCATACGAACCGCCAGTTGTGGGATGTTCGTCAAGGCAAACGTATCAGTTCTTCGGAGATCCCTACTGACCTCGAAGGCGGTATCACGTATATCTACATCGACTCGCTGCATACGCAGAATTGTCCGTCGTGTACACCTGTCACCGGCGGTTGCGACTCCATCTGGATCCTCAAACTGCGCGTCGATTCTATCTACGACCGCACGACGGAGATCACGATGTCCGATGAAGAGTGGCGCCAATGGGAAGACACGATCTACGTCGGCTGTAAGGTAAAGACGGACACCATCAGTAACACTACCCTGCCGCGTGTGGTCATCCCTGCCGGCTCGATCATCAACCATCGCGACACGACTTACGAGACTATCCATCGATGCGACAGTATCGAGCGTCTATTGCTCAAAGTGGGCTCCACATACCGCGACACATTGCCTGACACGACCTGTAATAACGAGCCATACCATTGGTATCACGAGGGCGATCCGCGTGAGGTACGACCGGAGATCATCAAACTGACGCCGGGTATCTACTACGATAGCCTCAAGACGGTTCAGTTCGGTTTTGACTCCATCTTCGTGCTGCTCTTGGAGAATTTCCCGACCTACAACAAAGACACCGACAAAGTTGTTGTCTGCCAGAACTCGCCGTTCGTTTGGTTGCACCACGAGGGACGCACGATCTGGGATAAGAAATACAACCGTCATGTGTCTGCGGACAACGTGCCGACCAGCGAATCCGACACACTCTATTATATCGATACGCTGAAGACCATCAATGGTTGTGATAGTATTTGGACGCTGCGTCTGTATGTACCGCCGACCTATAATTTCGATGAAGAAGCCTCGCTGTGCGAAAGCGACACGATTCGTTGGCAAAACATGTTGCTCGTCGGAGACCAATTCGACGAGTACGGCGGAGACATAACAGGCGTGATTGCAGATAGTTCGCGTGTCTTTGCGCCGGGAGATTACCACATCCGTATCCGTCGTGGAACAGAGGGCTTCGACTGCGACTCGATTTATAACTTGTCGCTGCATGTGCTGCCGATTTACCGCGATACGATAGAGCGTCGTGCGTGTCAGGATGCCATCACTTATTACTACGAGCATTTGAATAACGGTGCGGGCGGAGATATCCCTGCGGCACATCTGAGTGATGCTCTCACGCGCAGCGATACCGTGAAGTCGGTTGTATATAATTGCGACTCCATCATCACATTGCATTTCTATGTGGACAGCGTATATAACTTCGGTCGCCGCGACACCGTCTGCCAGGCTTACGGTCAAGAGTGGACGTGGTACGAAGATGGCATTCCGCAAGCTACGATATCTATCAACCGCGGTGACACTACGTGGGTTTTGGGAACCAATTATCCGACCATCCACGGGTGCGACTCAACCTACGGAAACATCGTCTATGTAGCGCCGATCTATCATTTCTACGACTCATTGCTTTTGTGCGAAAGTGATTCGTTAGAATGGCAAGGAATGCTGTTCACGGGTAGTCAATACACAACCTATGGTCGCACGTACACAGCCGCTGATTTTGATAGTATCAAGCCCGATTTGGCGGAAGGTCAGTATGACTTCTTCGTTCGCCGCGAGACCTACCTGCACCACGATTGCGACTCGACGTATCACTTGCACCTGACAGTTAATCCTGTTCATCGTGCTACCATCGAACGGCGTATCTGTCAGACGAACGACGGTTATTTCTACGAGAATCTGAATAACGGTGTCGGAGGTCTGTTACCGTCGCGTTTCCTGAGCGACTCGCTCAAACGCAATGATACGATTTCGACAGTTTTGGGTTGCGATTCCATCGTGACGCTGCACTATTATGTGGACTCGGTATATGACTATCGTCAGGTGATTAAGGTTTGTCGGGATACCGTCAACACGATGTGGGAGTGGATTGACGACGAAGGACATAGTCACGGTTATATCGACATCTCGAAAGCCATCAACATTGACTCCGTAGAGGCGCATGAGACCATTCACGGGTGCGACTCCGTCTATGGCATCAGCCTGCACATCGCGCCTATCTACCGCTTCGACTCCGTTTATCACATCTGCGAGAACGAACGACTCGTTTGGCAAGGACGGCAATACACCGGTGACTCCGTGCGTAACATAGTAGCTACCGACTCCATCATCTTGAAGCCCGGTATTCATTACGACACAGCGCATTACAAGACCTGGGAAGACTGCGACAGTACGTTCTATGTACAGATTTATGTGCACCCGACGTTCGACACCACGTCGTATTTCCGCACGTGCCATAACGAAGACTATATCTGGTATCAGACCGACCGCGACGGTACGTACGAAGACCTCGTTTGGACGAAGATGTCGTTCGATACCGTTTATATGAATGCCGCGCAAGCCGAAGCCGCAGCAAACGACCCGATAGTAGGTAACCTCAAGCAAGCAAAAGACACGCTGATGCGTTATCACGAGCGGATGTTGAAAACCCAGTACGGTTGCGACAGCCTCAGCAGACTACGTCTGACGATTCACCCGACGTATTTCTTCTACACGGACACCACGATCTGTTCGAACGAAGTGATGCACTATCGCGGTAAGTACTTTATGTCCAAAGATACCACGTACACCGACCGCAAGACGACGGCTGAGGGTTGCGACAGTATATACCAACTGCACCTGCACGTCAAACCCGCGTGGATACAAGAGCGGTACTACTCTATCTGCGACAACGAAACGCTTATCTTCCCCGAAGACGGACGTACCGTTTGGCAGCCCGGTGACCGTATTCCGGGTAAGTACGACCACACGGATTTCACCTATGTGACTGTCGAAGGGTGCGACTCGATTTATCGCTATTATGTGACTGTCAACAAGACCTATTATTTCGAGAAAGACTCCACTTTCCAAAGCGGCGACAGCGTGCTCATCCAAGGTAACCACTACGTGGGTATTGACACCAAATACGATGTTGATATTTATGCCCTGCCGGTAGATACCGTCTTCATCGATTCGCTCAAGACCATCAGTTGTACGGATTGTATGAATGAGGTAGGTTGCGACTCCGTCTATCGCATCAACGCACATATTCTGCCGGAATACTATCACCTGGATCAGGATACGATCTGTGCCAACAAATCTACCGCTTGGCGTGAGCACACCTACGAAAATCTCACACCGGGTACATACATCACGTTTGATAGTCTGAAGACCATAGAGCATAACACCGACTCCGTCTATGAGTTCCGACTTGTTGTATGGAGCGACTACTATTCCGATACGACGGTGACCATGTGTGCCGACGAACAATTCATATGGCATGACGTCCGCGATTCGGTCATCGAGCACCTCACGCCGGGAGACCATTTCCTCTACGATTCACTGCTGTCTATTCATGGTTGCGACTCCGTCTTCCATTTGTACCTGACGGTAATCGACACCACGATGGAAATCAACTACGATACCATCTGTTACAACGACACGCTCTACGTACTCGATCATATATACACCGAGCCGGGTGACTATAAAGATACAACCTTCAACGACCTCGGTTGCCATCACTTCATCTACACGCACTTGGCGATTATTCCGCCTACCGTACCGACCGCGTGGGTGGATTCGATGTGTAGTCAGGAGTTGGCGTTCGACCTCTACTATACCTACACCAGCCATGACCCGATCGCGTACTCGTTGTATTATGACAGCCTCGGTCACTCGATGGGCTTCGAGGATTTGATTGATGTGCCGATTACGGAGTACACCAACCCGATGATCATCACTATTCCTACGCCGTTCCGTGATGGTGACCGCACCAAATATCCGCGACCGGACAACTATGGGTTCCGTTTGGTTTTGGACAATGGTTTCTGTCAGCGTCCGCAGGAAGATTGTTTCGCCGATTCAACCTTCGTGATGAGTTATCCGGCTTGGCTGACCGAACAACGATACGGCGATGTGATTGCCTTGCTGAACGAGCAATATAACGGCGGTTATTCTTGGAAAGAATACCAGTGGTATATGGGCGATTCGATGTTAGTCGGTCAGACCCTGCCGTACCTCTATATCCCGACCGGATTGATCGTAGGCGAGCAGTACCACGTGCGCTTGACACGTGATGGCGAGAGCGAAGATTTCCAGACCTGCCCGATCATAGTGGGCGAGAACCCTATCGGCGACACCTTCGCGCCGACAATGGGTTATCTGGCAGTCACACCCACCTGCGTCGTAACCGGACATCCGTATATCAATATCCTGTCGCGCAAAGACGGTGCGTACCGCATCACCAACAGCAGCGGACAATTTGTGTCCGAAGGTGTCTTCCGCGCCGATGTGACGGAAGTACAAGTGCCGGCTATTCAAGGCTTGTATATCGTGCAACTATGGTCGAATGACACGCCGGAAGAACCGTATCGGGCAATTAAAATCATCGTAAGAGACAAATGCGAAAACTGCAGTACATCCTTCTGACGCTCTGCCTCTGCCCGATAGTGGTACAGGCACAGAGACGTTATAGCACAGCCGAAGCATGGGAATATCGGCTGGCTGAGGTGAGCGGCTTCTCGAAGAAAGATGTCGATAACACCACGGATATACTGTATGGTCTGCACGCCAACCAATATACCGGTTCGCACCATATGTTCGGCGTATCGCTGGAAGGCAGTTGGAGCAGTATGCTGACCAATATGCCGAAAGTGTCGTCGCTGCCCGGAGGAGGCGCTTTCGGATTCCATCTGCTCTATGAATATCAGTACAGCGGCATCCTATTGCAGACCGGTTTAGGTATCACTTTCCAACGCGTGACAAACCTGCTGGCGGACACGACGATGTACCACGAGCATATGCACGACACATGGTCGGGAATCAACGATGTAGAGTTCACGCTCAAGCATTATTTCTACGACCGCCGCGATCAGGCGCAACAGATCTATGTCCAACTGCCCTTATACGTCGGACATTATATACTGGGCAGCAAAGGTATCGGCTATTTCCTTGTCGGGCCTCGGCTGAGTTATGCCGTTTGGGGCAACACAACCCAGCAACTCGTCGGTACAACTACCGGTTTATACGAGCGTTACGTAGGTATCTGGGAAGAAATGGACAACCATGGCTTCCGCAAAGATGTGCCTATCGAACGGCATGGCGACAAACTGAAACTACGTTTTGATGTGCTCCTGCACGGCGAAATCGGATACGAATATACCTCGGCGCAACGCCCGAACAACTATCGCGTCATGCCAAGCGACCGCGTCGACTGCCGAATCCGTTTCGGTGCTTTTGCCGACTTCGGTATCCTCTCCGTTTGCCCGGGCACAGACAACGTGCTTTACGGCGTGCCGGAAGAGACCATCTATGATTTCCCAACCTATCGAATGGATCACGCTTTCTCAACAGTAGATGCCAAGAAAAGCTGGACGCGCAACTTGTTCTTGGGTGTACGCGTAACCATACTCTTCGGCTTCCAAGGCCAAGAACGTTGTATCCTCTGCGACCCGTGGAGACACTAAAAACAGCTCTCTATGATTCAATATTCCTTATCCGAATTGTGTGCCGAAATAAGCGAAGTGCTGGACGATGGTTTGGCTCCGTCGTATTGGGTGCGCGCAGAGATAAGCAGCCTCAGCGAAAAAGGCGGACATCTGTATCTGGAACTCGTGGAAGGCAAAACCGCCAAGATGCGCGCAACCTGTTGGGCAGGAAACAAAGAGATCTTGACGGCGTATTTCGAAAGCGAAACGGGACAAAAACTGCAAGCCGGAATAGCGGTTCTCGTAGAAGTGGAGATCCAATGGCACGCGGTCTACGGACTCAGTCTTTCGATCATCAATATCGACCCGAGTTATACAATCGGCGACCTCGCGCGACAACGGCAAGCGACGATAGCGCAACTGCAGGCAGATGGACTCTTGGATGCGCAGCAACTGTTACTGCTCCCTACGCTCATCCGCCGTATTGCCGTCATCTCTTCGCCCGACGCAGCCGGATACGGAGATTTCGAACATCAGTTGGCGCATAGTTCGTATCATTTTCAGACACAACTGTTTGCGGCGACGATGCAGGGCGAGCAAGCCGAGAAATCCATCCTCGCAGCCTTGGAAACGATTGCACAACAATCCGAAAAATGGGACGTGGTAGCTATCATCCGCGGAGGAGGAGCTACGACCGACCTCAACTGCTTTGACCGCTACACGCTATGCGCTGTAGCCGCACAATTCGAACTGCCTATCTTGAGCGGCATCGGGCACACGCGCGACATCTCGGTTTTGGATCTGGTAGCACACGAAGCACTCAAGACACCAACCGCCGTGGCCGAATGGCTCATTCATCGTCTGGACGACCAGATGGCGCGCGTTTCCGACCTCATCGTGCGACTTCAACGAACTGCCGAACGGCAAATCCTCTTGCGCCTACATCGGGTCGAAATGCTGGAACAGCGGCTCAAAGCATGCAACCCCGAACGCATCTACCAAATGGGTTATAGCCTATTAACAAAGAACGGACGCGTCGTCCGTTCCGTTCATGAGTTGCAGCCGGGAGATGTGGTCTTTACCCATCTGTCCGACGGCGCCAAAGAAGCCGTTATCAAGGCGTAACTTACTTCCGAATCCACGTTTGGTTTCTTCCAAAGAAACCACGTTTGTCCAACGAACCGCGGAGGACCAGCTTGCCGTCTTTCGGGTAAATCTTACCGTAATAGAACTTGCCGGACTCCGGATCCAACACCTTTCCGCCTTCCAACTGATTCTTGTCCTTGTTATAACTCATCCCGCGAATGATCACCAGACCTTCCAACGGTTTGTCGTGATCTTCGCCCTTACATTGGTCGCATTTCAGATTCGGAGGTCCAACCAACATCTTCGAAACCTTGCCGTAAAAAAGGCCGTCGCTACCTTTGTAAATGGTCACAATGGAGAAGTTATCTCCGGTCTTATCATCTACCGTTTTCCAGTCGCCCAAAATCAGATTCACTTGAGCGGTCACCATAAGCGAACAAGCAAAAATTGCTGCCAATAAAAGGATTTTTCGTTTCATAATTACAAGATTTTAATAAAATCGGCTGCAAAAGTAGTGATTTTTTTGCATATGTGCAAAGTTTTTCGTAACTTTGCGCGAAATTTTTTGAATATGACACTTGTTTTTGCATCAAATAATGCGCATAAGCTCGAAGAAGTGCGTGCAATCATGCCCGAAGGCATCGACGTTTTAAGTCTTCGCGAAATCGGTTTTGAAGACGATATCGACGAGACGGGAACAACCTTGGAAGCCAATAGTCTGATCAAAGCGGACACCATCCGACAATGGCTCACGACTCATCCGCAGCCCAAAACCATAGACGGTATTTTTGCAGACGATACCGGACTCGAAATCGATGCCTTGAATGGCGCGCCGGGTGTTTATACTGCACGTTGGGCAGGCGAACCTGCTGCCAACAGAGCAAAAGCCCTGCGCGAACTCGCCGGCAAAACGAACCGAAACGCACAGTTCCGAACCGTCATCACTTTGATCAAAAACGGGCATACACAACAAGTGGAAGGTATCGTGCGCGGCAAAATGGCAGAAGCCGAATACGGACACGGAGGATTCGGCTATGACCCCGTCTTTATTCCCGAAGGATACGAAAAAACTTTCGCCGAACTGCCTGCTGAAACAAAAAACAGCATCAGCCATCGAGCTCGAGCACTCGCAGAATTAGTAAAAATACTCCGCTAAAAAATATACGATTATTAAGATTTGACCCTTAAAAAAGCTTATCGAGGTTTTATCGGGGTTTCATCGGGGGCAATACGAGGTTAAAACGGAGGTAAATATACCCCTAAAAAGTATACGATTATTAAGATTTTGATGAAAGCATACAAATACATATTGTTATTCCTTTGTTTATTCTCCGCGAGCGCGCACGCGCAAAAGTGGACCACACATTTTGCATACAACGACGTCACGCAGATCGCAATATCTGCCGATAAAGTGTACGCCATTTCGGACGGCAGTCTATTCAGCGTGGACAAACAAACGGAAGAGATTCGCGTGTACGACCGCCTCTCCGGACTTCACGGTACCGGCATCAATTGTATCTATTACGACGAGGCGGGCGAACAACTCATCATCGCCTACGCGAACGGAAAAATTGACTTGCTCTCATCCAAAGGCGTCAAATATATCGGCGAACTGTACGACAAAGATATGACGCAGCGGAAAACGATCTACAACGTCACCATCGAAGGTCGTACCGCTTATCTCGCTACGCATTACGGCGTGCAGACTTTGAACTTGCGCGAGAACAAACTTGTCGATAGTTATTGGCTCCGTCCGGGCGGAGAGGAAATAGCCGTCAAAGACGTGCTGCTCACCAAAGATAGCATCTATGCCTTCACGGACGACAGTCTCTTCTGCGCATCCCTCAAAGACAATCTGGTAGATTATACCTACTGGAATCGCGAAATCCGTAGTGGTCGCATCAGCCCGGATACCGACAAAGGCACGCATTACAAGGATGAAACCAGCGACTGGTATGCCGGTCAAGCAGAAGGCATCATCCGCTTCACTCCCACCGAACGCCTCACCTACAAACCCGACGGTCCACTCATCAACGTCCCATATAGACTCACCGCCACGCAAGGCAAAGTATGGGTTGTCCCCGGAGGTGCATGGGCGGTACAAAACTCCGACCCGGGAATGGTTATGAGTTTTGACGGAACAAAATGGACAAATGTTACCAACGCATCCATCGTATCAAAAACTGGGAAGGCAGCACTGGACTTTATGAATGTTGCCGTTGACCCGAAAGACAACAAGCATTACTATGTAACCAGTTACGGCACAGGCTTATACGAATTCCGCGATGACACCTTGGTTCGTCGCGAAATTGCCGGAGGAGACAACACCTTAGGAAGCGCAGCCATTAATGCTGAGCGATACACACGAGTTAATATCGCCAAATATGATAGCGCAGGCAACTTATGGCTACTCAATGCCGGAAATGTGGACTATCAACTGCATTGTGTGGAAGAAAACAACACCTGGCACGGCATCCCGCTCATCATTGACGACGAACTGAAAACACTCGCCACGCCCAATGGCCTCGTTTTTGATTCGCGTAACGCAAACCACAAATGGATCATCTGTGGCCGTTCCGCCAAAATAGGCTTATACTTTAATGATAACAACGGTACAGTTTTTGACTCTTCCGACGACTACACATCGTATAGAGCCACATGGACAAACCAACATGGTGTGGCTTTTACTCCGAGCAAAATAAACGTACCGATGCAGGATCAGCAAGGCAATATATGGTTGGCTACCGACATAGGAGCCGCATATATCGATACGAATACCGACTTCCTGACATCCGAAGCTATTGTGCAGCCCGATGTCTTTGATGACAACGGAGAAAATCCATTCACTTCTCTTTCAATAGAAGCTATTTGCCAGACTCCGGATGGCTTAATCTGGTTAGGCACAAATAATTTGGGCGTTTATGTGTACAACGAAACGGCTGACGAAATTGTAGCACACTATACTACCGACAATTCAGTAATGCCGAATAATGGTATCTTATCTCTTGCGTGTGACGAGAACGGCACAGTATGGATAGGCACCTCTGAAGGCTTAGTGTCGTACGACCAGAATGCTGCTCCGGAAGGTTTGAACGGGCTTCCGAATGACAATAATGAAACTTCTATTGACGAAGGCAGTATGATGCATTGGAGACTGCATCTGTCCTATAATAATGCTACACAAGTCGCTGCTTCTCCCAAATATATTTATGCCGTAGCTAACGGATCTCTCTTCTCGTTCGATCGAGCGGATGAGTCTATTGATTATTGGGATAAATCAACCGGACTGAACGGACAAACCATCACGCACATCGCATATGATAAAGCCGGATACCTCATCATCGCTTATATAGACGGAAGACTTGACATCCTTAGTGACGACGGTTCAATCAAGCAAATGCCGGACATCAGTATGAAAGCCGGTTCGATGGCTACCTCCATCAATAGTATCAACGTCGGCTCGCGCTTCTCCTATCTGGCAATGCCGTTTGGTATAATAGTTATCAATCCGCGCAAGGCAGAAGTTGTGGATACTTATTATATCGGAGAAGAAGCTGCTGCGGTTAACGTATTGCAGGTATTGGAAAAAGGCGATTCGCTATACGCTTTCACAGACGACCGTATCTATAGCGCCTCGCTTAACGACAATCTGGCGGACTACTCATACTGGCATTCCACTACAATAAAGGTAGACGACCTGCAAAATGCCGTTATCTATCGTGACAAAATCTATACGCTTCAGCATGATTCACTATACTACCTCAATGGAACCACTTGGCAACTTGCTGTGCCGCAGAAAATTGATTGGATTCATGTGTCAGAAGGACAATTGTTGCTCTGTATAGATGAACACTATCTTTACCGTTTGACAGATGACCACCAATTAGTCGGATTAAGCAACGCCTATGGTGTTAATGATGCTGTTTATTCGCAAGGTGAGTACTGGTTAGGAGAAATGAGTTGGGGCTTAATACGCCTTAACCAGGATGGCGATGATTATTACCACACCAAAGGACCGAATAACAATACCGGATACTTTATGCACACAGCGCATGGACAGGTTTATTCCGCTATTGGAGGACGATGGGCTGTAGAAAACGTCAACTTTACCGCTGTAAATGTTTTCACCGGATCAGAATGGATTGGGCGAGATGTTAACCATATTATCATACAGTTAGGTATTTTGACCTTGGATCCGGTTAGTATTGCAGTAGATAACAATGACCCGAGTCATTTCTATGTTGCTACTTACGGTACTGGCGTCATTGAGTTTAAGAACTATAACGCTATTAAAATTTGGACTTACAATAATTCCACCTTACAACCGGTAAATAGCACTATCAATAAAGACTTCTACACTCGTACAGATGGAGCTATGATGGATGAGAACAATAACCTATGGGTTCTCAATGCAACTCGTATCGGTCAACCTGTTCACGTCATGAGCCCGGACGGCATATGGCATCCGCTACGTCTACGCAGTAATGGCTCAGAAATAGCACTCACAACACCTGCAGGTATTTGGCCGGATCGACGAAATAGCAAATACAAATGGCTCTTTGATCAGCGCTCTTCGCAACGAGTAATCCTTATGGACGATGGCGGTACACCTACCTATAATGGAGATGATAAATGCGTCGCGAGAAGTACCTTCACCGACCAGAATGGCAATATCCTCAGCCCGAGCACCTTCCGTTCTTTCGCGCAAGACCACTCCAACCGCATCTGGATCGGTACAGAAAAAGGTATCATCACCATCCCTGCCTCTGTAGATTTCTTTACTTCAGATGCCTGCCGCCGTATTATTATTCCACGCAACGATGGGTCAGGACTTGGCGACTACTTGTTAGGTGAAGAACAAATCAACTGTATGGCCGTGGACGGTGGTAACCGCATGTGGATAGGAACGGCTTCTTCCGGTCTGTATCTCATCGAAGATGACACTATTACCGTAGCGCATTTCACCGAAACGAACTCTCTGCTACCCTCTAATACGGTACTCTCTATCGCCATTATGCCGGAAACGGGCGAAGTCTTTGTGGGTACTGACCGAGGTATCGCATCGTACCGAAGTGATGCCAGCGAACCGCAAAAGAACTTGAGTAGTGCCTATGCTTATCCGAATCCCGTACGACCGGACTACACAGGTGTCATCAGCATTGCCGGACTAATGGAGAATACGGTAGTGAACATCGTAGATGCAGGCGGAAACCTCGTTTGCAAGACAAAAAGTCATGGCGGAACTGCCGTCTGGGACGGTCATGATGCCTACGGACGTCGCGCCTCCGCAGGTGTTTACACCGCCCTCTGCAACGAACCCAACGGCGGACATACTGTTGTTAAAATACTGTTCATCCGGTAATGCGTGCTTCGCTGAAATATCTCATCTGGGTCCTCTGTGCTTCTCTCTGGGCAACATTATGCTTCGTCCTTCCTGACTTCTTGGATAATCCTGTCGGAGATTGGAAAGCACTACTATCTGTCCTTATATACATCCTTTCTGTCGGCATATTCCAATTCTTTATCATATGCCTCATCGGTGCCAATAAGTACATCTGCGCAACGTTGCTGCCTATATACGCACTACTTGGAAGTGTTTGCTCTTACTATCGCGTATTTTACCATGTAAGCATCACTCCTTTGCTGTTAGATGCTGCTTTGCACACTCATATACGCGAAGCAGCAGGAGTCGTATCAATATGGCTTATTGTCTGGATTGTGTGTAACCTCTGCATAGCTATTACTTTTTGTACACTAAGATGGCGTAAAATAGTTCACTCATTACAATGGTTTTATTGGCTTATCATTATCCTTGGGATGGTGATATATTATATGGCGGTTCCGCGTCTGAAACAAGCTCTCAAAATACGATACCCACTTAATATTATACATAGTGTGAAAGAATATGTTTCAGATTTAAATCGCCCGTCTGTGATGCGCGTTTCGCCCTATATAGTCAATTCCGATATACCTGATTCTATAATTGTAGTAGCCGTAATAGGGGAAGCTACTCGAGCTGATCATATGCAATTAAATGGATACCCGAGAAGTACTAATCCAAAACTGAGCGTAAGACAAAATATTACTTCTCTTTCAAACATTTACTCGCAATATACAAATACAAATGCGAGTGTTCCGCATATTTTTACACGTGCAGATAGTATCAACACAGAATATGCCTATACGGAACACTCATTTGTTGACTTGCTAAAAAATGCAGGATTTTACACCGCATGGTTAAGTAATAAAAATCAAGTCAAGCCGTATATCGACATCATGGAAGAAGCTGATACCATCGTATATACATCCGGAGCGCGCACTCAATCCCTATATGCGAAATGGTTAGATGGTGAACTACTTCCATTAATGGATACATTTAACAAAAAATCTTCCCGACAGTTATATGTCTTACATACGATGGGATCACATTGGCTATATGATACGCATGTATCGGATGACCTATGTGTTTTTCAGCCAACTGTATCCAATAGAGATATCCGGCAAAACTCTATTGAACAAATTGTCAACTCATATGATAATACCATTGTCTATTTAGATGCATTCTTAGACTCAGTTATTACCAAAATAGAACATTATCCCGCCATCTTGCTATACCTATCCGACCATGGGGAGTCTCTTGGAGAAGGCGGACGTTTCTTACATGCGCAAGATAATGCTCCGGAGGAACAATACCCTGCTGCGCTGGTTTGGTATTCTGACAAATACAAAGCGCTCTTCCCTGAAAAAATCGAGGCTTTACATAAAAATAGCCAACGCTACTATCGTACTGACTATTATTTTTACTCGATTCTCTATGCCGCGGGTATTGAAGTTGATGGGGATAATACTGCGGTGAATATCTTCAAATAGAATCTCCATTATGAAATAGACAACCCGGAATGACAACAACGGAGTATGCAAATATCACTTCCTTCTGGAAAAAGAACATCATCAAAGTTTGTGTTCTCTTTATTCTATTACTGCTTCCTTCTTTCTATGCCCTACATAATGCCATTGATTTGGAATACTCGTTCATAAAAAAGATATCTTACCTTTTTGTCGTAATTATACTATTACTCTTGCCGGCACTTGTTTTCAAAGCCCGCACTTATTTTATCGTCGAAGGCATATTCAATTTTCTTTTGTTCCCAATAGATATTGCGAGTTTGTACCTCAATCGGCAATCTACATCCACCGCTTTCTTAATGAATATCATACATACTGACTTACACGAATCTTTAGAATTAATTACCTCATTCTGGCCACTAAGCATAGCTGTGATTTTTCTTTGGATAGTGTATTTCGTCATTGCAGTACATGTTGAAAATCAGTATATGTTCTCTCCTATCCTTCGTCATATCATCCTCGGCGGAGGAGCCTTTGCGTTTATTATTGGGTTCATTATAATGACAACCTTAATGAGACCTGTTAGCGCTGGAACCGATACAACAAGCACTATGCATAACGCAATTGGGTTAATGTGGAAAAAATTATATAAAATATACCCATATAATCTGTATGTTGAGGCCAATGAAATTATTCATCTTACCCATTATCAGCACAAATTAGAAGAACAAATTAGAGAATTTAGTTTTGGACTCAAGCCGCATAACTGCAATCAACCTTCTATCTATGTCTTAGTCATTGGGGAGGCTGCTCGCTATGATCATTTTAGCCTCAACGGTTACTCAAGAGAAACCACTCCACACCTTGCTATTCTTAATAATTTGATTAGTTTCGATAGCACTTTCTCACAAGCTAATTTAACTTCGCTATCTATTCCTACAATATTGACCAGAGCTACTGCTCAAGATATGGAGAAGGCCTATTCGGAGAAATCTTTATCTGGTGCCTTTCGCGAAGCTGGGTTCTACACTGGCTATATAAACAAACAAGTTCCATTGCCTTTTACACGTCGAGTGATGGATGAATGTGCATTTTCCTATTGTTATAACAAAGGAATGGACGTTTTTAATAACTATGATGAAGATATGATATCAAAATTAGCCGAACTACATAATGATTCTTCTATGTTTATGATACTTCATTCTGCAGGTTGTCATTTCCGATATGAATTACGCTATCCCGATGATTTCTCTGTCTTTATACCTGTTCTTGGTCAGTCTTTCAGCTACTCATCTATCACAGAGGCGAACAAAGACAAACTAATTAATGCCTATGATAATGCCATCCTTTATACGGATTATTTTCTTAATAAACTGATTACCTATTTGGATAGCCTTGACAAGCCGGCAACAATGGTATATATATCCGACCATGGAGAGAGTTTCTGGGATGATGATAGAAAATTATCGCTTCATGGTTCCTACCAGATTTCCGAATACGAATACCACGTACCCCTACTCGTTTGGTATTCAGATGAATATGAGAAGCAATACCCGCAAAAAGTAGCAAATATGTGGCAAAATAAAACCACACCCGTTTCGTCGGATGTGGTATTCTACTCCATGTTGGATATTGCCGGCATTGAGGATGTTGTAGATTCCGCGCGCAGTATTTGTTCTCCGTATCTGCTACCTTACGATACCATTTGGGTGCATACAGGTTCAGGAGCTATAGAACCAATGGTTGTTCGTTAACCCTTAATCAACTTCATGAATTCTTCTCTTGTCTTCGCTTGATTGAAGACTCCGGTGAAGTCAGATGTGACCGTCATGGCGTGTTGTTTCTGCACGCCACGCATCTGCATACAGAGATGCTCCGCCTCGATAACAACCATCACGCCTAACGGATCAAGCGTCTTCTGAATGCACTCTTTGATCTGTGTTGTGAGGCGTTCCTGCACTTGCAAACGACGCGCATACACATCCACCACACGAGCGATCTTGCTGAGCCCCGTGATACGTCCGTTCGGGATATAAGCCACATGCACTTTGCCAAAGAATGGCAACATATGGTGCTCGCACAACGAATAGAAATCAATATCCTTAACCACCACCATCTGGCGATAGTCCTCCTCAAAAAGCGCTGAACGAAGTATCGCTTCCGGGTCCTCTTTATAACCCTTCGTAAGGAATTGCAACGCCGTTCCTACTCTATGCGGAGTCTTCTTCAGCCCTTCACGCTGCGGATCTTCGCCTATCTGCAGCAAAGTCGCTTCTACCGCTTTCTCAATAGCGGCAGTTACCTTCGGATCACTGTTAAATGCCTGCAAATCCATTATTGTAGCACTTGTATTTTATCGCGCACAATATACGTATCACCCATCATCTCGGGGTACTGCTGCACGAATTCCTTCTTGTATTCACGCGCCTCGTCTATCGTACGGAAGTCGCCCACACGCACTTTCCAGAACGGCGGTTGGTAACTGACGTAAACGGTCTGCTCCAGCTTATCCTTGAGCGAACTTTCAAGGTTCAGCGCTTGCACTTTCGCCGTCTGCTGCTGGTTAGAAGAGAAGATCTGCACGCGGTAGCCATCGATCTCCACCAACTCCAACTTGCCGAACATCGCCGTCTCCAATAGACGACCAACGGACGAGTCTTGCACCACTTCTAC
Organism: Paludibacteraceae bacterium; assembly: GCA_024692565.1. GTDB lineage: Bacteria > Bacteroidota > Bacteroidia > Bacteroidales > Paludibacteraceae > Colicola. Next base: position 98,419 of record JAILMN010000010.1, on the reverse strand, counting down.
ACCCTCCATCGAACGCAGCAAGTTCGGACGAACAGGCGCAGCTATCGAATCGTTTGCCGACATCCTAACGGACACCAGCAACACACATACTATAATCCAAAACTGTTTCATTTTCTTCATTCTAATCTCTCTTGCAAATAGCGTGCCATTAATAATGGAACGAACTACCACCAACGAACTCTCGCAACAACGATGTAGGCGGAATCTCCTTCTCGGGCACGGGTACAAAATACTGTAGGAACTTAAGTAATCTATGCGCCTCTGTATATTCCTCACAGAATTTCGGTACTTCGGCTAAAATCGGCTCCGCATGACGTTTGAGCACAGCGAACTCGAAGATCAGCGCGGAGTTAAACATCACATCTGCCTCTTCCTGGAACGGATACACCCATTTTTGCTCACCGCGAACCACACTCGGGCAACGAGCAATAGTCTCCTTCGCCGAATAATTGCGGTATTTATAGTCGCGCACAATACGACGCAACAGACGTATATCAGTCGTCGGAATCCAGTTGTGATTGTCGATATTGATGGTCGTCAACGCAGAGACATAAATCTTAAATGTCAGGCTTCTGTCCACATCAGGCAGCAAGCACGGATTGAGCGCATGCAGACCTTCAATAACCAGCACGCTGTCCTTCTGCAGTTTCAGTTTACGCCCCTTGAAAACACGCTCGCCTATCGAAAAATCATACGTCGGCAGCTCCACTTCCTTGCCTTCCAACAGATCATTCATCTGCTGACGGAAGAACGGCAGATCGACCGCATTGACATTCTCAAAATCCCATTCTCCGTTCTCGTCACGCGGCGTGTCCACACGATTGACGAAATAGTCGTCCATACTCAGTACCTCCGGACGAATACCATCGACCAGCAACTGTATCTGCAGACGTTTGGAGAACGTCGTTTTACCGCTGGAACTCGGACCGCTGATGAACACAATCTTCGGGCGTTTCTCGGCAATTGCATCAGCAATCTGCGCGATCTTCTTCTCGTGCAGCGCCTCTGCCAACTTAATCAACTCGAACGACTTATTCTCTTTGCAAGCCACGTTGAAATCGCTCACGTTATTGATACGCAGTAACTTATTCCAACGGCTGTACTCGCGGAAAATAGCGAACATCTTATCTTGCGTCACAGCGTCTTCCAGCACCACCGGATTCTGACGATTCGGAATACGTAGCAGCAATCCGTCCTGGAACGGTTCTATGTCAAAGAGCGTGATATAACCCGAACTGGGCAGCAGCACGTTGGTATAGTAATCCACATAGTCACCCATGCGAAAATACCGGCAATAAGGATTACCTAATGCCTCGAAGATCGAACTCTCGTTGTTATAGCGTTCGGCAAACATACGAATCACCTCTTTCGTCTGCTTCTCCTCTTCGGAAATAGGCCTGTCCTCTGCGATGATCTGCTCCATGCGGCGCTTGATAGTCGTGATCATCTCCGCCGTCATCACAGGCGGCTCTTTCTCTCCTTCCGGCTCGGTATTCTTATCCACATGCCATTGGAGCGTGCAGTAATAACCCTTGCTGATCGGGTGCTCTACACGCAAGTCCATGCGTGGATATAACTCATTCACGGCGCAACCCAACACCATGCCTAACGTACGCACATAAGCACGCATTCCGCTTGGCGAACTGGCATCCAAAAACTCAATATCTTTCGGCTTGTACAGCAGGAAATTGAGGTTCTCTACCTTGTAATTCACATGCGCAGCGATGATCGGATAGGGCAACTGAATATTCAGCAAGTCCTTCAGTTCTATCAACGAAATACCGCGCGGCACCTCATGGTACGTGTGCGTGTTCTTACAATAAATAGTGATGGTTGCTTCCATATAATTGAATGGTTTATACTCTAAATTGTTGCGCAGCTTCCTCCAAGCATTTCGCCTGTTGAAGCAACGCCTTCATGTCTGACAATCTCACTTGGTTAGCAGCATCGGAGATGGCTTTCTCGGGCTCAGGATGAGTCTCGATAAACAAACCGTCCACGCCTACCGCCAAAGCCGCACGCATCAACGCAGGCACCATTGCTCGGTTTCCTCCGGTGATGCCGGCAGCAGACGACGGTTGTTGAACAGAATGCGTAGCATCGAAAACCACCGGGCAACCGAACTGACGCATCTCCACAAGCGAAGTCATATCAACGACCAGACGTCCGTAACCGAACGATGAACCGCGTTCCGTCAACCATACGCGACCTTCACGAGCCACATCCGGCGACACTTGCTCGATCTTCGCAATCACACCGCTCATGTCCCACGGCGCCATAAACTGCCCCTTCTTCACGTTGACGATTCGTCCCGTCTGCGCAGCAGCTTGTATCAGATCCGTCTGCCTACTCAGAAACGCCGGAATCTGAATCACATCCGCAACCTCCGCCGTAGGCGCACATTGCCAACTCTCATGCACATCGGTCACAATCGGCAGGCCAAACAGTTCCTTCACTTCCTGCAGAATACGCAAGCCTTCGTCCATGCCCACACCACGCGCCGAAGCGGTTGTACGGTTCGCTTTGTCGAACGACGACTTGAAATAGAGCGTGATGCCGAGGTCATAGCAAAGACGGTTCAGCGTCTCTGCGGTCTGCATCACACAATCTCTATTTTCAATGGCACAAGGCCCTCCGATCAGGAACATACGACTCTCAACGATTTACTCTGCTTTCTTAGCCGCAGGTTTCTTGGCTGCCGGCTTCTTCGCCGCAGCTTTCTCCTCTGCGTAGATCGATTTCTCTACCGGTTTCTCCACTCGCTCTGCCGCTACTTCTTTCTCTTTCTCTGCCTTCAGCGCAGCCTCGTTACGTTGTGCCAACTCAGAGTCTTCTACGCCGCGGTAAACACGTGCCCACTGCACTTTGAGCTTACCCTCGCCGCCTTTCTCCTCGTTCGGCAACCAACTCTGCGCAAGCAGGAACATCGCCTCTTTCGGCAGACTGTTGCGCATACGCAAAATCTCAAGGTTGTTGACATACCAAATGATCTCATTCTTCGTCCAGCGGAAGGTGTAAATATGGTACATCGAACGGAGCACGAACGACAGCGAAGCCAATTTCGTGTGGTCGCCGTTCACCAGACCCAACTGGTGCTTGTCGCCATCGAAATAATACATCGCAATCATCGGCAAATTCTGCTTTCCGGTGGACAGTCCGAAGAAATGATGACCGACACCCTGACTACGCACTTTCGCCATGAACAGACCGCTCTCTTGCATGAACGCGTCCTTCGTATTCATCACGTCGGAAGTGAAGTCAAACACATGCTCCACGAAACCTTTCTTCTGATCCCAAGCAACCGCACGTTTGGTCTCTTCGTGCGTCTCAAGATCCATACGATCTTCCATGAAGAACGTGTTCTTACCGCCGTTGTACGCCTGACGCTGCGTCGTACGCGAGTGACCGTCTTTAGCCGCAGGATTCGCATAACCGAAGCCCGGTTTCCAGTTCTTTGACGAACTCATGTCGTCGTCAAACGAAGGACGGAACAACTCAGACCAGTCGATCTTCTCCTCACGCTGAGCATAGTAGAACTTGATGTCGTCGGAATTAGCCAACTCTTTGAAACGTTGCTCTTTCGCGTACTCTTCCGAGTGCTCCCAACGCTTACTGTCTGCCCAAAGTGCATGACGCGTCTGGAAATCCTCCGTCTTGATCTCCTCTTCCAAAGCGTTCAACTGCTGCAGCTCCGGAGAGTTCAGCACTTTCGTGTAGTTCTTGTAGAATGCTGAGCGGTAGATCATGTTGAACATGCGCAACTCACTCGATTTGAGGCGCTCTTTGATGCTACCGATCTTCTGGAATTCGTCGGTCTCTTTGAACTTCAGGAACGCCTGGAATGTCTCGCTCTCCTGCGCATACTTGTATCCTTTCATACGGATGGTCGAATTGAGGCGCTCGAAAGTCTTCATCTTACGTCCCTCTTCGGTATCTTGATACTTACGCGAAACGAGTTCGTTCTTGCGATCCTTGAAATCAGAGCTCTCTACCAGTTTCTTGAGCTCCAGATACTCTGCCAACTCAGGCGATTTCTCGATCTGGCGATAGCGTCTTACGCGTGCCTGCATGTCCAGAATGGTCTTCTCGAACGCATCCGTCGAGAGCATTCTGCCGGTTAATCTGGCCGTGAATAGATTCATAAAATGTGAAATTTATGATTTATGACTTATGATTTTTAAATTCTTGCTCCAAGCGAGCTATCTCCTTCGGGTCTTGATGGAGATAGAATACGATGTCTGCTCGTTTCGCTAACTGTTTGTAGCGAACATGCTGCTGGTACTCCGGCGTAGCTTTCCAGCGGTTCGGATTGCTCCAGAACGCATACTCCTTCTTCCACTCCGGCGTGTCCATCTTCGCTACCAAGTCCTTATACTCCTGCAGCAACTCCGAACCGGCATAACGCAGATAGTTCTTGTACTCCTTCGAGTTCTCGATCTTCAGCATACGCTGCAGCACTTCCGACTGACTAACCGCCTCTTTGTCCTGCAATTTTGCGTAGTCCTTCGATGCCTTGAACTTCAAATAGTCCTGCAGACGTTTACTGGTCTCCAACTCCAGCGCCGCTTGCAGATCAGCATCATTATGCAACTCTTTGTAACGGCTGGCGATTGCATACGTCTCCGTCATTTTGAAGTCCTTGTTGAGCCAGTTGTATTTCTTCTGAACGAACTCCTCGCCCTCCACGATCTTCTCGAGCTCAAAATACTCCTTCAGCTCCGGAGAGTTCTCTACTTCGCGATAACGAGTTACGCGCTCTTTATCGTCCAAAACATCGCTTTCCTTCTTCTTGCAGGAAAAGCAGTTACCAAATATTTTTTTTAACAGGTTCATATCTTTTTAATTCTTTAATTCTTTAATTCTTTAATTCTTTAATTCCTTAATTCATTAATTCGTTCCCACAACTCCTCCATCGTATCGATGAAAATAGGCTCGTAATGCTGCGGCGTCGGTATAAATTGCAAGTCTTGCATCACGCGGATTTGCTGTTTGAGCGACTCATAGAAACCTTTGTAGTTCAGCACGAACACCGGTTTATGATGCTCACCCACGATTGCGCTGCTGACGGCGTCCATCATCTCGTCCAACGTGCCGTAACTGCCCGGCAGACAAACGATCACATCCGCTTCGTCACGCATTCGCTGCTTGCGCTCCGACATATTGTTCACTTCAATCAGATAGTCGCAGTTCGTCGCCAACCGTCCTGCCGCTTTGATACGAGGCGGAATGACTCCTATTACATGCGCTCCGGCGGCTTTGGCGGCGTCACTCGTTCGCGACATCAATCCGCCTGTTGCGCCTCCGTAAATCAACGTGTTACCCTGCGCACCTATCCAAGCGCCTAACGTATCTCCGAGACTTAAATACTCCTCAGGGATCGCGTCTTTAGCCGAACAATAAACCGCTATCCGCATCACGCATCGATGTTTGCATACGTTGCGTTCTCCTCGATGAACTCGCGGCGCGGAGCTACGTCGTCACCCATCAGCATCGCGATGATTCGATCCGCCTCTGCGGCATTCTCTATCGTCACTTGCTTCAGCATACGACGTGCAGGATCCATCGTCGTTTCCCACAACTGCTCGTCGCTCATCTCACCAAGACCTTTGTAACGCTGCGTCTTGATCGCTTTCTCGTCACCACCGCCGTAGTTCTGGATGAACGCCGTACGTTGCGCATCATTCCAGCAGTACTCGCTGTAGTTACCTTTCGAGCACTTATACAACGGCGCACATGCGATATAAAGGTGTCCTTGCTCAATCACCTCTTTCATATGACGGAAGAACAATGTCATAATCAGAGTAGCAATATGCGCACCATCCACATCGGCATCGGCCATGATGATCACTTTGTGATAACGGATCTTACTCAGGTTCAGCGCCTTCGGGTCGTCCTCCGTACCGAACGTGATACCAAGCGCCGTGAAGATATTGCGAACCTCTTCCGACTCGAATACCTTATGCTCCATCGCTTTCTCCACGTTCAAAATCTTACCGCGCAACGGCAGAATAGCCTGGTGCACGCGGTCACGACCCGTCTTAGCCGTACCACCTGCAGAGTCACCCTCTACCAGGAACAACTCGCATTCAGCCGCATCTTTGCTCACGCAATCCGCCAACTTACCCGGCAGACCACCGCCGCTCAACGGACTCTTTCTCAGCACACTCTGACGAGCGTTACGAGCCGCAATACGTGCCTGAGCAGCCAAGATCACTTTCTCAACGATCTTCTTCGCATCATCCGGATGCTCCTCAAGATAGTTCTGCAAAGCCTCCGCTACAGCACTCGATACCATTCCGGCTACCTCCGAGTTACCCAGCTTCGTCTTCGTCTGACCTTCGAACTGCGGCTCTGCTACCTTCACAGAGATAACCGCCGTTAGACCTTCGCGGAAATCGTTCGGATCGATCGTCGAGTTACCGTCTTTGTCTTTGAGCTTCGCCTTCTCGAGCATCTTGCTGTCCTCCGCGTATTTCTTCATCACACGCGTCAGCGCAGCACGGAAACCGGCTACGTGCGTACCACCTTCGATAGTGTTGATATTGTTCACATACGAGTGTACGTTCTCGTTAAAATCGGTATTGTAGATCATCGCTACCTCTACCGGCGTACCGTATTTGTCGGTATTGAGGTGAATCACCTCGGAAATCAGCGGAGTACGCGTACCGTCGATGTAACGGACGAACTCACTCAGACCCTTCTCCGAGTAGAACTCCTCTTTCTTACAGTTTCCTTCCGCGTCAATCACGCGTTTGTCCTTCAGCACGATCTTGATACCTGCGTTCAGGAATGCCAACTCGCGCATACGGTTCGCCAAAATCTCCCAATGGTAAACGGTCTCCGTGAAGATCGAATCGTCCGGCCAGAACTGAACGAACGTACCGGTCTTACGTTGCTCCCAGTTACCGATGGCCTCAGCCTCCGTGATCGTATGAACCGGTGCCAACGGCTTACCCTTCTCGTAGTCCTGACTGTGAATAGCGCCCTGACGATACACCTCTACGTGCATCTTCTTCGACAACGCGTTCACACAACTCACACCTACACCATGCAAACCACCGGATACCTTGTACGAATCCTTGTTGAACTTACCTCCGGCATGGAGAACCGTCATAACAACCTCCAGCGCACTCTTGTGCTCCTTCGGATGCTCGTCAACAGGAATACCACGACCGTTATCCTGAACCGTAATGGAGTTATCATCATTGATGTGCACGGCGATCTCGTTACAGAAACCCGCCAACGCCTCATCAATAGAGTTATCCACTACCTCATAAACCAAATGGTGCAGACCCTTCAGCGAAATATCGCCGATGTACATAGCAGGTCTTTTACGCACCGCCTCTAATCCTTCGAGCACTTGAATACTCGAGCCATCATACTTTTCTTTCTGTTCTTCCATTTTTATGTATGTGTATTATTTTATTCCTTTATATATATATTAATAATTAGGTACAAGCGCGGGCACGCAATACGCGCGCACACGTATTTCGGCTGCAAAAGTACAAAAAAAATTTCATTCGTGCAAGTTTTTTTTACTTTTTTACACAAAAAATGCAAAAATATTTGCGTATTCAAAAAAAAAGCAGTACTTTTGCACCCGCTTTTCGAAAAACTTACGCTGCGCAGCTTTCCTCGGGATGTAAACCAGCGAAGCGTTTGCAGACCGAAGAGCGTAGCACAACACGTAGCGCTATACGAGCAACGGCGGTTGCGAAGTCGCGCGAGTGTTAGTGTAAGCGAGGTGCCATCGTATAACGGTTAGTACTCAAGATTTTCATTCTTGCAATAGGGGTTCGATTCCCCTTGGCACTACAAGACCTTCCTTTATAACAATCTCCTGACGGCAATCCTCTCAACGCTTGATGGATACAAAACAAGTTAAACAAGATGGCAAACCACAAATCATCTTTGAAGCGTATTCGCCAAACGGCTGCGCGCAAAGCACACAATCATTACTACGCTAAAACAGCCCGTAACGCTGTGCGCGACCTGCGCAAAGAGACTGACAAGGCTAAAGCTACTGCAGCTCTCCCAAAAATCAGCTCCATGCTTGACAAATTGGCTAAGCGTAACATTATTCACGACAACAAAGCAGCTAACCTCAAATCAAAGCTCGCTCGTTTCGTAAACAAACTCGCTTAATACGACTTCACATTCGGTCAAACGGAGGAACCATTGGTTCCTCTTTTTGTACCTTTTTATGCTTTGGGCTACATTCTTTTCTACATCCTTTTTCTCTCTTTTTGTTCAAAAAACCACAAACCCACAGTATTATATACTATGTATATAATACAAACGCATGAACAAGCAAAATTTAGTGCGTGATAAGTGCGTCGTTAGTACGAGATAAGTGCGAGATAAGTGCGAGATTATTATTGTATCTCCTGACCGGTAAGGGTGTAGGTCTTGCCAGGACGGAGGAGATAAACCTTGCCATTATAGATTACTTTGCGGACAGAAGGATCGTCTTCGGAAAGTTCATCAAGGTCTTGTGTTTCGGCTGTGGTGATGATGATTTGCTTGGTCATGCATGTACCGGCAACACCGGTTTTACCTTGATCATAGCAGTCGATACCATATTCGCACTCATGGCCTACGGTGAATGTTACATCCGTGGTTTCACCCTTCCAGAAGAAACGATATTCTTTGAAGCTGTCTGTAGCATCCTTGCCGAGATAGGGTTCGTCCATTGCGCCTTTCGACGGAGTGAGTTGTGCCAGGCTATAATGTCCGTTACCGCCGATAACGAAGGTGATGGCTGTTATCTGCGCACCGGAGAGACTCTCGATACGCAAGGTATTATCCGCGTACAGACGTAATAATAGACCAGCTTTGGAATCTTCATTGAACTGCGGTCCGCTTACACCATTCGCCTTGTCGCTCGTGAAGCGGAAAAGACCATCGCCGGTTGTGAAATCCGAAGAAGGATTCTGTTGTTTATAGTTCGGGAATTGCTCGCTCCATACATAACTGTACTCCGTAGCGCCGACCTGCATGACCATGCAGACAGCAGCAATCAAAAGGATGCTCTTTTTCATAGTATCGTATTTTTATTCATTCAACTTTATATCCTGGGCATTCATCTGGAGAGTTGTGCGTCCGCGGTAACTATTCTCCTCCAGATAGAAGCATACATCAACACCAAGACCGTTCTGCAGATGTTCGGCTTTGTCTCCTTGCCCGAAGGCGATGCCGTCCATCGCAACGAAGCGGTCGGTAAGGTCCAAATGCAGATGCTTGCCTTCGCTTACCGCGCGCGTGTTACGATTGTTAATAAGGTTGCGGCAGAGGAACAGCGGTCGTTCATTACCCGGACCGAAAGGCTCCAAACATTGCAGAATCTTATACATCTTCCAATTCATATCGCTCAGTTCTACCTCAGCTTCTATCTCTAATGTCGGTTGTTGCTGTTCCGGCGTGATGTGCGCTGCCACAAACTCTTCAAAACGACGTTTGAACTCAGGCAGGTCCGCTTTATGCATACTCAATCCGGCAGCGAACTTATGTCCACCAAAGTTGGTGAGCAGATCACGGCACGAATCGATAGCGGTATAGATATCAAAATCGCTTACCGATCGAGCACTTCCGCTGATGATATCATCCTCTCCGGCAGTCAGTACGATAGTGGGTCGATAATACGTTTCCGTCAGACGGCTTGCAGCTATTCCGACCACGCCCTTATGCCAGTCAGGCGAATAGACGACAGTGGTAAATCTCTCCGCATTCATCGGATCTTTTTGCAGTTGTTCGAGTGCTTCGTCGGTGGTCTTAGAATCAAAATCCCGTCGGTCTTGATTATACGAATCAATGTCTTGCGCAAACTGCAATGCTGCCTCTGCATCATCGGTGATCAGCAGCCGCACAGCTTCTGCTCCGCTCTTGATTCGACCGGCTGCATTGATACGCGGACCGAACTTATAAACAAGATCGCTCATATTGATGGTCTTGCCTTCGATACCTGCCACTTTCATAATGGCTTGTACGCCTACGGACGGGAACGCGTTGATGGCGCGCAAGCCGTAGAAAGCAAGGATTCTGTTCTCACCTGTCACCGGTACTATATCGCTGGCAATAGACATAGCGAGCAGCGGCAACAGTTTGTATATTTCCTGCGGATCAATACCTCTGCGCTGCGCATACGCTTGTACTAATTTGAAGCCCACGCCGCAACCGCTGAGTTCTTTGAACGGATAAAGACAATCCGCACGTTTCATATTCAGTACCGCTACTGCCCGAGGTGTTATATCTCCGGGCGTATGATGGTCGCAGACGATGAAGTCCACTCCCAAATTATTGGCATAGTCCATCTTATCCACGGCTTTGATACCGCAGTCCAAGGCAATGACCAGCGTGCAACCTTTCTCCTTGGCGGTGTCAATACCCTTAGTGGAGATGCCATATCCTTCGGTATAACGATCGGGAATATAATAGATGAGATTGTCAGTCTGCGTACGCAGGAACGAGTACATCAGTGCGACAGCCGTAGTGCCATCTACATCATAATCGCCATAGACCATGATACGCTCATGGTTGTCGATAGCCCGACACAAACGATCTACTGCCGCTCCCATATCGCGCATCAGGAACGGGTCATGCAGACTATCCAATGACGGACGTATATACGAGCGCGCTTCTGCAGCCGTACGGATACCCCGGCTTGCCAATAGACGCCCTGCTACAGGACTGATTTCCAGTTCGTTAGATAGACGTTCTGCTGTGGCCTGTTCCTCAAGCGTCAGTTCTTTTATTTTCCAGTTAATTTCCACTTTTCAGTTCGTAATTATCCGCTTCTTTCCATTGCGGTAAAACCTCACGGAAATGCCGCAGTTTCTCAATAGACAAATCCACTATTTTCGTGCCCGATTCGTAGTCTTCGAAGCACGCTACATCGTGCAGCCACGTATCGTACGCTACCGAATGACCGTTATAATCGAGTTGCAAACCATCTGTCCCGACTATGTTGACGCCTATTCCGTAACAGTGATTCTCTGCTGCCCGCGCGGGCAACAACACATCCCAGTACTGAATACGGACGGTAGGCCAACAAGCGACAACAATCAAGATATCATACAGGTTGTTTTTATCTTGCCGCAACCACACGGGGAAGCGCAGGTCGTAACAAACCGCCAGACGAATCTTCGTGCCGCGATAGTCGAATATCTTCCGTTCTGTGCCCGGCGTGAAAAACTCCGCCTCACCTCCGCTCGCGTACAGATGATGCTTGTCATAATACTGCGGCGTGTCGCTGGGCCGAAATATAAACCCTCGGTTGAACAGTTTGCCGTGATCGGTAACCATCATCGAACCGATGATCGCCAAATCATACGTATCCGCCATGTGTTGCAATGCCTGCGACATAGCACCCGTTTGCCATTCGTCCGCCAAACCCGGTCTGTCGGTACAGAAACCGGTGGTAAACATCTCGGGTACAACCGCTATTTCCGCTTGTCCCGCGATGGCGCGCAAACGCTCATCCAGTAGGCCTATGTTTGCCTGTGGATTTGCCCACACGATAGGATATTGAAGAAGAGCAACTTTCAATGGATGAGGTACGATTTATTTCTTCGTTTTCTTCTCTCCTCCTCCGGCAATCTGCTCGCGCATCGCGGTGTCAGCCTGGATATTCTGCATGCGATAGTAATCCATGATGCCGAGGTTACCATTACGGAACGCATCTGCCATCGCTTGCGGCACAAGTGCTTCAGCCTCAATCACTTTCGCGCGTGCTTCCTGTGCTTTAGCTTTCATTTCCTGCTCACCGGCGATAGCCATCGCACGACGTTCCTCTGCTTTCGCTTGGGCGATATTCTTATCGGCTTCGGCTTGGTCCATCTGCAGTTGTGCACCGATATTCTTACCGACGTCAATATCGGCGATATCGATGGAGAGGATCTCGAATGCCGTGCCATCATCCAGACCTTTGGAAAGCACGAGTTTACTGATGGAATCGGGGTTTTCGAGCACTTGCTTATGACTTTCCGCACTACCGATAGAGCTGACTATACCTTCACCCACACGAGCCAAAATCGTATCTTCACCTGCACCTCCGACGAGTTGGCGAATGTTCGCACGCACAGTCACACGAGCTTTGGCAATCAACTGAATACCATCTTTGGCAACTGCTGCTACCGGCGGTGTATCGATAACGCGCGGGTTAACACTCATCTGCACGGCTTCGAATACATCGCGTCCGGCAAGGTCAATAGCTGTAGCCATTTGGAATGAGAGATCAATGCCTGCTTTGTTTGCGGACACGAGCGCGTGTACGACGCGTTGAATATGTCCTCCGGCAAGGTAGTGCGCCTCTAAACCGTCACGTTTCACCTCCGTCAGACCGGCCTTATGCGCCTCGATCATACAGTTGACAATCAGCGTAGGCGGTACTTTACGAATACGCATCAAGAAGAGCTGAATCAAACTGATGTGCACACCACTTACTACGGCGTTAATCCATAGCATGAACGGCACATAATAGAAGAAAATACATAGCGCTATGGCGATAAGCGCTATCAAGATCCAATTTAATACGTCCATAATTTATCCTTTCTTTTTGTTAGTTGCTTTTTTAGGAGCTTTGGGTGCTTTCTTTTCACCCGCTGCTTTCTTGGTCAGCTTATTGTCCGCCAACTCTACATGACTGTCAATCTGCGCATCCAACGCCATCTTATCCAACGCATTGCTGCGCAGGAATCCCCAGATAGCGACACCGGACAACACCAAGCTGGCCGCTAAAGTGATGTAACCGGCCATACGACCCAACAATAACCACGCAACGACTATCGCACCTATGAGGCACGCAAAACCACTTACGCCCGCGATACCGAAACCCGGTAATAAGAACATCTCCAATAGTAATAACGCGACGCCCGCGAGCATTAATAATACGACTAAAAAGGTATTCATGCAAGTCCTTTCTATAAAAATTTTCAAATAATTTTTTCAAAATCGGGTGCAAAGATACTAAATATCTTTGATATACGCAAATAAAAAAAAATAATTTGCACAAATAAATTATTTATAGTACTTTTGCAGCCGATTTTTTGGAGGTCACTCCTTATTATATAGTGCATATGAGCAAAAATTTAGTGATAGTAGAGTCTCCGCACAAGGCAGACACCATTGGTACTTTTCTAGGTAAAGAGTATCGCGTTTTGAGTAGTCAAGGTCATGTTCGCGACATTGAACCGGTGGGTAAGAACTCGATGGGTATTGATTTCGAGCATGGTTATGAACCTCATTATGCCATTGACGCGCATAAAGAGCATCTGATTGAGCAGTTGAAGCGTGAGGCACAAAAGGCGGACACCGTTTGGTTGGCTTCCGATGAGGACCGCGAGGGAGAAGCCATTGCTTGGCACTTGACGCAAGTATTGGGGCTGGATAAGAAAGATACCAAACGTATCGTATTTCACGAAATCACCAAGAGTGCTATTCTTGAGGCCATTGAGCACCCGCGGGATATTGACTATAACCTGGTGAATGCGCAACAAGCACGTCGTGTGTTGGACCGCATAGTGGGATTTGAGTTGTCTCCGATTCTTTGGAAGAAAGTGACAACAGGTCTTTCTGCCGGTCGTGTACAGTCTGTAGCCGTTCGACTGATTGTGGAGAAAGAGCGTGATATTGAAGCATTCCGTGCATCCTCTTCCTATCGCATTTTCGCCGATTTCATCGGAATAAATCCGGGTGATGCGTCTGTGTTGAAGTGCGAATTGAATCATCGTTTTTCGCACAAGAAAGATGCCATCGAATTTTTAGAGAGTCTCAATAGTTCGCAGTTCATTGTACGCGATGTACAACGTAAACCGGTGACGCATATTCCTGCTCCTCCGTTCACAACTTCATCGTTACAACAAGAAGCAGCTCGCAAACTCAAATTCAGCGTTTCCAAGACCATGCGTCTGGCGCAGTCGTTGTATGAGAGCGGAAAAATCACCTACATGCGTACCGACTCGGTGAACTTGTCTAATCTGGCTTTAGCGACTTCGAAAGACGTGATCACAGAGCAGTTTGGCAAGCAATATGTACATACGCGTCAGTATCGCACTAAGACGAAAGGAGCACAAGAGGCGCACGAGGCGATTCGTCCGACCTACATGAGTACGCTCAGCGCAGGCGCTACCAAGGATGAGCAGCGTTTATATGAACTGATTTGGAAGCGCACTATCGCCAGCCAGATGGCTGATGCAGAGAGCGAAAAGACGACTATCGAAGTGTCTGTTTTCGGTAGCAAATACGCGTTTGTAGCTACCGGCGAAGTGATTACGTTCGACGGTTTCACCCGCGTCTATGTACAATCCACGGATGAGGCGGAAGAAGAAAGACGTATTCTGCCTGCGATGTCTCCGCGTGAGAGACTGCGTTTGCAAGGCGCAGAAGCTATTCAAACGTATGCAAAACCGCCTGTACGCTTCAATGACGCTACGCTGGTGAAACGTATGGAAGAGTTGGGTATCGGCCGTCCTTCCACATATGCTACGATCATCGAGACTATCCAGCACGTCAAATATGTGGAGAAAGGTTCGATAGCCGGACAGAAACGCGATATAGCTATCCTTACGCTTAAGAACGGCATGGTGACCGAACGTCAGAAGACCGAGATGTACGGAGCGGACGCACAACGCTTCCTGCCTACTGACTTGGGACGCATCACCAATGATTTTCTGGTAGCTAATTTCCCATCTATCTTGAGTTATGACTTCACGGCACATGAGGAGGAACAATTCGACCGCATCGCTGAAGGTAAAGCACAATGGTCACAAACAGTAGATGAATTCTACAAGGCATTCAAACCCTTACTTTCTTCGATTCCATCGGGAAAAGTTGCCGGTCGTGAGTTAGGTAAAGACCCTGTTACGGGATTACCGGTAATTGCGAAAATCAGTAAGATCGGTCCGTGTGTACAATTGGGTGACTCTGCAGCCAATAAACCGCGCTTTGCGAGTCTCAAGAAAGGACAATCGATATTCTCCATCACCCTCAATGATGCATTGGAATTATTCAAGACCGCATTGCCAATTTCTCTCGGTGAATACGAAGGAAATGAAGTGGTGATCGGTGAAGGCAAGTACGGACCGTATGTTCATTACGGAAAGAGTTTTATCAGCATCCCGCGCACGAAAGATCCGCTGACGCTGACGATGGAAGATGCCATTCAGTTGATTGAAGAGAAGCAACAGGCCGATCAACCGATTCATCAGTGGGGTTCGATTAAAGTGATGCACGGTCGTTATGGCGACTATATCCATACACCGGAAGGTAATTATCAAATTGCCAAGGGCACGGATGTAAATGCTTTAACGGAGGCAAATGTACGCGAAATTATCGCTAAAACAGAGCCAATTAAGCCCGGTAAACGCTTTTTCCGCAAAAAAAGTTCAAAATAATTTGCGTATATCAAAAAAAAGCAGTACCTTTGCACCCGTTTTTGAAAAAGAGCGTGAAAATGTGAGCGAGAAGTGGCGCAGTTGGTAGCGCACTACGTTCGGGACGTAGGGGTCGCGTGTTCGAATCACGTCTTCTCGACGAAAGGACAGTCTAAGGGCTGTCCTTTTGAGAAAATAAGGGCTATTTATTTACAGTATGGGACTATTACTCGTATTTTTATTCGGTGCGATGGGTGTCAGTTTTCTATGCTCCATTCTGGAGTCAGTACTGATGTCCACTTCGCTCAGTTACATCAACCTGCGTGAGGAAGAAGGGTATGCGCCTGCCAAACTCATGAGCAAATATAAGGATGACACCGGTCGTCCTTTGGCAGCTATTCTTTCATTGAATACAATTGCGAACACTATCGGCGCTGCCGGCGTAGGTATGCAAGCGACGCAGGTTTTCGGTTCCAAATGGTTTGGTTTGGTATCTGCTTGTGTCACAATGCTGATTCTGGTTTTCGGAGAGATTATTCCGAAAGTATTAGGTACGGGTTATTGGCGCGAGTTGATGGGTTTTACGGCTAGGACGATTCATTTCCTGATCATTGTGCTGTACCCGTTTGTGCTGTTGGTGGAATTGATCACACGTATGTTTCCGGATAACGAAGATGACCCGTCTGTGAGTCGTGAAGAAGTGCTGGCGATGGTGAATGTAGGTGAAGAGGAAGGTGTGGTAGATGAAGACGAGAATAAGATATTTACGAATCTGATGCGTTTAGATTCGATTCATGCTTATGATGTGATGACGCCGCGTGTTGTAGCTAAGATTGCGCCGGAGAATATGACGCTACGCGCTTATTACGACAACGATGAATACGACCATTTCTCGCGAATCCCGTTGTATAAACCTGAGGCTCCGGAGTATATCACCGGTTATGTACTGCGCAATGATGCATTGGAGGAGTTGACGGAAGATCACTTCCGCAAAACGCTTGGCGGTATCAAACGTCCGTTACCGGCTTTTGACCAAGATCTGACTCTCGGAACAATCTTTGATTCGATGCTGAAACAGAAGAGTCAAATCGCACAAATCATCGATGAATACGGCATGTTTGTGGGTATTTTGACATTGGAAGATATCATCGAGACAATCTTCGGTTTGGAGATTATAGACGAGAACGATACCGTCATCGATATGCAACAATATGCCCGTGAGCGCTGGGAGCAAAGACAGAAGAAATACAAGAAGTTAGACCGCTCCATTGTAAGAAGTGAGGCTACTGATGAAACAGAAAAGCGACATACGGATTCTGAATAAACGGGCGAAATTCGAATACATTATTCTTGACCGTTATACAGCCGGCATCCAATTATTCGGCACAGAGATCAAGTCCATCCGTGAAGGTAAAGCATCGTTGGTGGACAGTTATTGTGCTGTGGAGCACGGCGAGATGTACGTCAAACAGATGCATATTGCCGAATACCGCTTCGGCAGTTATGCAAATCATGAAGCCAAACGCGACCGCAAGTTGCTGCTTACCAAACGCGAGATACGCAAGTTGGAGAAAGCGACGAAGGACACCGGCAAGACGATTATTCCGTTGGAATTATTTATCAACGAACGCGGTTTGGCAAAGATGGAGATTGCGCTGTGTCAAGGCAAACACACGTATGACAAGCGTCAGTCGTTACGCGAAGCTGATGACAAAAGAGAAGTCGCACAGATCATAAAAGCGGCTAAACTCAGATAAATTTTCTGCTTTATGAAACACATTTCTATTTATGTATGTGCACTATGCGCAATGCTTTTTGTTGCATGCACACAATCCCAACAGAAGACTATGACTGCCAATGAAGATTCCCGCGAGGCGCGCGGTGTAGCGCAAGCTGCTGCTTTGTGGACTGAACAGGATGGTTCGCAAGAAGAATTTGAACAATTAGTGAAGGACTATCAATGTCAAACAGACAGCGAACGCGTAGCGCTTTTTGAATCGCTCAGTCGTATTTTTGAACAGGTTTATCAGTCGGCAGATATGTTGACGGTCGAGTTGTTGCGTCCGACTCAGTTGACCAATGCGTCTGAGCCGCAGACACCCGACTGGATCATGTCCGGCTATAGTCCGTTAGCGCATTTCTCGGACGATATGTTCGCCAATAAACTGGCGTTCATCACTATTCTGAATTTCCCGCACTACAGCTTGGAAGAAAAGAATCGTTTGGGTCGCAACTGGACTCGTCAGGAGTGGGCGATGGCGCGAATGGGTGACGTATTTACAACCCGTGTGCCGGCAGAAGTGAATGCACGCATGACACAAGTGCTGGCTAACGCGGAAAACTATATCGCGGATTATAATATCTACATGGGTAATCTGCGCACGGAAGACGGGCGTCAGTTATGGCCGGAAGACAAGATTTTGCTGAGTCACTGGAATCTGCGCGATGAGTTGAAGGCATTGTACGGCAAAGAAGATGGGCAAGAGAAGCAGGAGATGATTTATCAGGTGATGAAGCGCATTGTGGAGCAGAGTATTCCGGCGGAAGCTATTAATGGCAGTGAGTTTGTATGGAAGCCGTATTCGGATGTGTCGGAAGCGGAGCCTTTCACGCGCTACGCGAAGATATTGGATATCGCGCACGCATTATTTGAGGAAGATCGGTACTGTCCTTCTGCGCCAAGCGGTATTATACGTAATTTCGAAGAAGGCGTAGAGATTCCCGCTGAGGAATTAGACAGTCTTTTCCGTGCTTTGGTAGGTTCGAAGCAAGTTGCTCAGGTTGCCAGTATTATCAAGAGTCGTTTGGGGCGCGACTTACGTCCATATGACATCTGGTACGACGGTTTCAAGGCTCGCGCTTCGCTGAACGAAGATGAGTTGAGTGCGCAGACACGTAAGTTGTATCCCGACGCGAATGCGTTTGCGGCCGATATGCCTCGATTGCTGCAGCAGATGGGTTTTTATGCGGAAGATGCACGTGCTATTGCGCAGCATATTGTGGTAGAACCTGCTCGCGGTTCGGGTCACGCATGGCCTTGTTTGGGAAGAAAAGAAGATGCCCGTTTGCGCACGCGTATTCCGGCAAACGGCATGGATTATAAGGGATATAATATCGCCGTACATGAGTTCGGGCATTGCGTAGAACAGGTGCTGGATATGTATTTCATCGACCATTATATGCTTTCCAGTGTGCCGAATACGGCTTATACAGAGGCTTCGGCATTCTTATGGCAACATCGCGACTTGCAGTTATTGCCCGGAAGTAAGATGGGAAATGGAATTAAGGATCCGAATGAGGTGTTGGACCAATTCTGGTCGATGTACGAGATTATGGGTGTCAGTTTGGTAGATATGAGTATGTGGAAGTGGATTTACGCGCATCCGAAAGCTACAGCGAAGGAATTATGCGAAGCTACGCTGCAGATTGCTAAAGATGTATGGAATCAATATTATGAACCGGTTTTGGGTGAGCATGATTGCATCCTGCTGGCGGTCTATAGTCATATGGTGAATACGCCGATGTATTTGCCGAATTATCCGCTTGGACATATCGTGCAATATCAGTTGGAAGAGCATCTTGCGCAATGCAAGACACAGGCAGATTTTGCCGATGAATACGCGAGAATTTACAAGTTAGGGCGCTTAACTCCGAAGGAATGGATGATTCAGGCAGTAGGAGCCGCACCGTCTATTGATCCTATTCTTCGCGCAGTGGATAAGCTTTGCGCAGAGTCTCAAAAGCAGTAGGATTAGCTTTGAGTTGAGTAGAGATACGGGAGATCCAGCCTGGTGCTGAATCTCCTTTTTCTTGGGCGAGGTAAGGAGATTTCGAGATATCGATGTGGTTTAAGCCGAATGTTGCTGCGATTTCATCGAGACACATCTGCGAGGCATTCCGCTTGCCTTGCACCGAATAACCGGCAATATGCATTGTAGCAAATCGGGCGTGTTGCAATACCGCGGGATCTATATCGGGTTCGTTCTCCCAGGTGTCTATGATATAGGGATGTCCGCTGCGCAGTAAGGCTTGCTCATCTACCACTCCTCCACGTGCGGCGTTGATAATGAGCGCGTTAGGTTTGCACAGGGAGAGGAATGATGCATCACAAAGATGATACGTTGAAGCATCCAGAGGCGTGTGAAAAGTGATGATATCGGCTTTCGCGGCGATTGTCTCTAAGGCGACTCCGACGTGTTTAGGCGGGTCATTGAGCAGCACTTTAAGTCCTTTGCGCTCCGCCATTTGGGCAACTAACGAGCCTACATGCCCTACACCGACGATGCCAATCGTTCCACATGCATTCAGCTCGTTGAGTGCTTCTTCGAGATAGTCACAAACGGCTTGCGCATTGCAGCCAGGGCAGGAAGTCCAACGGATATGATGGGACTTGCAATAAGCGGCGTCGATATGGTCGAAGCCGATGGTTGCGGTACAAACCAATTTGACCGCTGAGCCGGAGAGCAATGCTTCTTTGACTTTTGTACGCGTACGCGCGACAAGCACATCGGCATTTCGTACTGCGTCAGCATCGATTTCCTCCGGTTTCAACGGACAAATATCAACATGAGGCCAGGCGTTGCGGATGGCTTCTACGATAAAAGGAATATGGGAATCACAAACAATTCTCACGCGTATTTGATATTATCAATCAGGCGTACGGGACCGCAATAGACTGTGACACAACCGATTGCGTGATCGAAGGTGTTGGTCGGAAGAAGTGTTGATTGATCCACTATTTCGTAATACTCAACCTCCAAACCATCGACGGCATTGATAGTGTCGATGACGCGCTGTTGCACTTCTGCCATAGATGCAGATTTCGCCCATTTCAACGAAGAAAACAGCGTTTTGGATATACCTAAAGCGATCTGTTTTTCTTCCGCCGACAGACGTTCGTTACGGCTGGAGAGAGCCAAACCGGATTCTTCGCGTACGATGGGGCAGTCGATGATCTGCAGGTTGCCGAATGTGCCGGCCATCGAGCTGCGCTCCACCATGTGATGAATGATGGCAAGTTGCTGGAAGTCTTTTTCGCCGAAATACGCTTTGTCGGGTTGGGTGAGATAGAAGAGTCGGCTAACCACTTGTACGACACCGTTGAAATGTCCGGGACGCATTTTGCCCTCCATCACTTGGTCTAAGCCAGCAAAATCGAAGGCAAAAGTGGTGTTCATTTCTTCGGCAGAGTACATCTCTTCTGGCGTTGGAGCGAATACATATTGCGCACCGATGCTGCTGAGCAATTCCGCATCGCGCTCGATGTTACGCGGGTATTTCGCCAAGTCCTCTTTGTTGTTGAATTGGGTCGGGTTGACAAAGACGGAAACGATGCACACGTCATTGTCCGCTACAGCGCGTCTCACCAGCGATGCGTGTCCCTGATGCAACGCACCCATCGTAGGCACCAAACCGATGGTTCGCCCTGCTGCTTTGCAAGCGCTGACCGCTGCTTGCAAGTCTTTTTTTGTTGTGATGATTTGCATGATTGTATTTTTATTCATTGCGGGCACAAAGGTACTGCTTTTTTTTGAAATTTCCAAATTTTTGTTACAAAAACGTAAATTTATTTGCATATATGCAAAAAAAGTTGTAAATTTGCGCACTTTTTTGTTAATTATCACCATGGAGATCATTAAAACCCCTATTGAAGGACTATTGATTGTGGAGCCGCGGGTCTTCCGTGACGCGCGCGGATATTTCGTTGAGACGTACAATGAAGAGCGTTACCGCGAGGCGGGAATCGATGCGCAGTTTGTGCAGGACAACCAAAGTTGTTCGTCATACGGCGTGGTACGCGGATTGCATTTTCAGCGCCCGCCTTATACGCAGGCTAAGTTGGTTAGTTGCACGGTAGGTCGTGTGTTAGACATAGCGGTTGATTTGCGCAAAGACAGCCCGACTTTCGGTAAGTGGTTTAGCGTAGAGTTGAGCGAAGAGAACAAACGTCAGTTCTTTATTCCCCGTGGTTTTGCACACGGTTTCTCCGTGCTGAGCGAAACGGCTATTTTTACCTACAAATGTGACAATCTCTATCATCCCGAGGCGGACGGAGGACTGCTGCTGAGCGATCCAGACTTGGCAATCGATTGGCAGATACCCGAAGAAGCGCGAATCATCAGCGAGAAAGATACGAAGCATCCGACATTGAAGAATTTAGACAATCCTTTCTAATATGAATATTCTTGTAACAGGAAGTAACGGCCAGTTGGGCAATGAAGTACAGGTATTGGCCAAGCAGCACATGAAGCACCGGTACTGGTTCACGGACGTAGCGGAGTTGGACATCACCGATGCAGCAGCTGTGAAGGCTTTTGTGACAGCAAACAAGATTGAGTTGATCATCAATTGTGCCGCTTACACGAATGTGGACAAAGCGGAAGAAGATGAGGCTACTGCGCTGAAAATCAACGCGGATGCCGCAGGAGTTCTGGGTTCGCAAGGTGTGCGCGTGATACACATCAGCACGGATTATGTGTTCTCGGGTGACGAGCATGTGCCTTGTCGCGAGGATGATGTGGTTGCTCCGCGCACGGCGTACGGTCGCACGAAGTATGAAGGAGAGAAGCGTCTGTTGGCTGTTTGTCCGGAGGCGGTTATCCTGCGCACGGCGTGGCTCTATTCGACTTTCGGCAATAACTTCGTGAAGACGATGATTCGTTTGGGCAAGGAGCGTCAGGAGTTAGGTGTGGTATTCGACCAGATTGGTACGCCTACTTATGCGGCTGACCTGGCACAGGCTATCTTCACGGTGATTGAATCGCCTATTTGGCGCCCGGGTGTATATCATTTCACGAACGAAGGAGTGTGCTCGTGGTATGATTTCACATTGGTCATTCACGAGTTGGCAGGCGTCACGACGTGCAAAGTTCGTCCGATTTTATCGGAAGAATATCAATACAAGACCCCGCGTCCCCACTATAGCGTTTTGGACAAATCGAAATTCAAAAAGACCTTTGATGTAGAAATACCACATTGGATGGACGGTTTAAGACGATGCATGAAATCCTTAAATTCCTAAGCGAGTTGTCGGCAAATAATAACCGTGAGTGGTTTGCCGAGAACAAGGGGTGGTACCAAGAGTGCTATGCTCGATTCGTGGAGTTTTCCAGGGAATATATCCGTCGTCTTGCAGAACTGGATCCTTCGCTGGCGGTTCTACAACCGAAAGATTGTATCTGGCGCATCTACCGCGACGTGCGATTCAGTCATGACAAACGACCGTACAAAGAGTGGTTCGGTTGTTTCCCAGCGTCCGGTGTACCCGGTCAACCGAAGACCTTCGGTAAGAAATCGATGCGCGGCGGCTATTACGTACATATTCAACCCGGTCAATGTATGTTCGCCGGAGGCATATGGGATCCAAGCAAAGAACTGCTCGACGCGTTGCGCAAGGAGATTGAAGCCAATTATGAAGAAGTGGAAGAGATCATGGCGGCGCCATCTTGGAAAAAATATTTCGACCAAGATTTTGATCCGTACTGGGGCGTGCTCAAGAAAGCACCGGCAGGTTTTGATCCGGAGTTCAAACATATTGATTGGCTGAAGCATAAGACCTATACGTTCAGCACTCCGCTGACCGATGCAGAAGTCAGTTCGCCTGCATTCATCGATAAAATAACAGAGATAGCCGCAGCAGCAAAACCGATGAATGATTTTTTGAACTACACGTTTGAGGAATACGGCGAGTTCCCGAGTAGATGCTAATCACGATCTGCTAGTTCAATGGATAGAACGGGGCTCTCCTAAAGCTCAAATCCGAGTTCGATTCTCGGGCGGATCACAAACACATAAGAAAAACACATAAAACTCATAATGCCATGAGAAAAGCCTGGTTATTCGTATTAGCTATATGGGCACCGACGGTGTTGGCACAAAACGACACCGTGCGTACGTTGCGGGAAGCGCAGAGTCCTGAACGTACGGAGGTCTCCGAGCAGTCTTTCGCTACCAAAGAGACGAAAGAGATGAAGCGTAAACCCGACAGTTTGGTTCGTGTAGAGACCCGAACCATTCAGTATTTCACGGATACGTTGACCAGCATCGCTTTTGTGCCGGACAGCGTAGCCAAACAGCGCGAAGAGATTGTGCACGCGGACTCTGCGGATCGCAAAGGACATTATATCGAAGCGCACGTAGGTTTGGGTTACGGTAGTTTGTTCTATAACCTGAACGGCGCGAACAACAGCGTTTCGGGTTCATTCTCCGCTTTGCTTCAACTGCAGTACGCTTATTTCTTCCATCCGAACTGGGGTATCGGCGCAGGTTTATGGTTCACCAACTACACCTCGATGGCGCATATAGGCGGCCCGTACACATGGCTCGACCAGATCGATACGGACACCGAGCAGCACTATGACCACACGGCTACCGTCAACCGCTGGAATGAACGGCAGACGATTCATAACCTCGGCATCCCTATCTCGCTGCAATTCCAATATCAGAAAGAAGATTGGAAAGCACGCATCTTCGCGGCAGTAGGTGTAGCTCCTTCGTTCGCAGTGTCAAAGAAATACAAGGTTGTCGAAGGTGAGATTCGTCACACGGGTTACTACCCTGCTTGGGATTTGACGCTGGACGGCATGCACGAGTTCCAGACCAAAGACTATACCAACGAACCTTGCGCACAAGGCACGCTGAGCGTTCGTCCGCAAGTAGCGGTCTTCGCGGACTTTGGCGCGTTGATTCCGCTTACCAAACAGATTGATTTCTTCTTGGGCGGTTATTTCAATATGGTTGCCAACGATGCGAACGGTTCGACCAAGACGCCGATTGGTTGGAAAGACGACACCTTCACCTTTATGGACGAATACAAAGGTGCATACGCTACCGATTTGGCAGGTGCTTCTCATCCGTTCGAGGCAGGTTTAAAGGTCGGTATTCACTGGCATTATATCGCACCGGACAAACATAACATCATCGACTATTTCGACTATTTCACACGTCAGGATACGATGGTTGAGTTGATCCCGCGTAGCGACACCTTGTTAAGCGAACGCATCGATACACTCACCCGCGCGCATATTGCGAAAGCTGCGGAAGAGGTTGAGAAATTCAATAAGATCTACTTCGATTTCGATAGTCATAAGTTAAGCGAAGAATCGCAGAACTACCTGTCGTCCATCGTAAGTGTGCTGAATAAAGTGCCGGATGCAAAGATCGCTATCGACGGTCACGCTTCGGAAGAAGGTCAACGTAAGCACAACGAGAAATTGGCTTACAACCGTGCAAAAGCGGTAGCTAAATTCCTCATTGACAAAGGTATCCGCAAAGATCGCGTAATCGTCATCGGTCATGGCTCGCTCGTGCCGAACGAAGAGAACCTCAACCACGAGTTACCGCTTGACCGCCGTGCGGAAGTGAAAGTTGTACAAACCCAAAATGACTTAAAGAAATAAGGAGGCAACGATATGAAAACAACACGATTTATTGTATTCAGTCTCTTGATGAGCCTCGCGCTCGGAGTGAACGCACGTACTTTTTACAAAGACGATGTGATCCGCGTCAATACAGATCAGACAGCCACACACGATCCCGCTGATCCGAATGAAGCAGAACATCGTTTTAAATGGGATGAAAGTTATGCTGTTCTTTGGCTCTATCTATATGGTCAGAGTGGTAATGAATGGGTGCAACTTACCTATTTGGAGCCCAACGTTTTTACTGCGACTCTACCGGAAGGGAAGAACTACGATCATCTTATTCTCGTCCGTAAAGACCCCGCCCATCCTGAAGCTAATTTTAATGATGGTGAGGTTTGGAATAGAACATGCAATTTAGTCATTCCTGATTATGCCGGCTGCAATGTGTTGTATAAATTCTGGAAAGGCGGTTCTAGTTGTGACGGGGAAGCTGAATGGCATATTTACACACCCTCTATCAATGATATCAAAAGTACCATTTCAAGTGTAACACAGGAAGAAATGGAGGTTTGCCCGAGTGCAGCAGGAACGGCCTTCTCGTTACATCCTAAGATTCGTACCGATCGCACCAATTATGAGTACGAAAATGTCTATCGTCACACATGGCTTTTCTCATCAAACAAGACCAATTGGACTTCGCTGGATGACTACACTGACAATACCGATAAGACAATCGGTAAAGAGCGAGTTGAGGAATTCGACAAAGATTTCTTAACTACTCTTCCTGTTACAATTCCCAGCGGAGGCGTTTATTACTACCTCTATTCGATTGATCCGGGAGGTCGCCGACTGATACATGTTAAGACCAATCCGAAAGGCTGTGAATTGGATTGTGACATTACTGCTTTTGAAACTGCCAACTCTGCTGTGAATGCAGATAATAACACTTTCACACTCGATGGAATGGTTGCTTTTGGTGAGGCGAACGGTAAGAAGCTGATTATCGAATGTCAAGGACAATCGCTGACGATTAACTCTCCAAAGAGTCCGCAGTCCTTCTCGTTATCTAACGTACCTGCTGCAACCACAGACGGCCAGAAAACTACCGCAACTGCACATTTTGAAGGAGGTAGCGAAGCTTGTTCATATGAAATAGAAATTGATGTGCCAAATGCTACCATTGCAGCGGACACTACTACCTTGGATTCGCTGATAGGTGTTCAGTATGTATTAATCCCTGCCGACACCATCGCGGCAAATAAATTCGTGTGGTTGAAGAAAAACGAACTAACCGGCGATGTGGATACTATCCCATCTGCATCTAAAAAGCTGGTAATTGACGCTATCGGACACGACTCTACCGTAACGTATATCTATAAAGAATACAATCCGGCTCCTGGTTCGATGGAGAACTTGATGACCAATGGCAGTTATGAAGATACTTGGGATTATACCGCGAAAAAAGTGAGCGAATATGATTATTGGGGTACTTTCCCAACTACTGCTTCCGCTCAATTGGATTTTTATAATAACACTTCTGTTAACCCTGGATTGACATACAAAGACAATGGTTTCGCCATCATACGCAATGCCGGTAACTTTGCTCCCTCCTTTGCCCAAGTGAAAGCACGCGATGGAGTAAATTTTGCCCTTTTCGATGCGAAATCAGGTTCAGAAGGAGCCAATATGAAAGCTTGGTGCGCAACGACCGCACAACATCCGAAACTTAAACTCAAAAAAGGAACGACATATGTGCTCTCCTTCTGGGCGGCAAACATTAATAACTACGGTGAAATGGACAATGCCGCTGAGTTTGAGTTCCGCATTGAAACAAAAGCAGGTGCGCTGATTGCAAAATCGCGCAAGTTGCTTAAACTGAGTGATGCAGCGTATCGTAATAATATTTGGCATCAATTGTCAGAGACATTTACCGCGAAACAGGACTACGACGACATCGTTATCTCCGTGGTTAATATGAACACAAAAGAATTGAAGGTAGGCAATGACTTCGCGCTGGATGATATTCAATTCCATCCTATTAGTAGTGTTTCGCAGAACGTGAAATCTCAACAGGTGTTTGTTGTCAAAGCTCACGAACCGCAAGTAGATGCCTTCACCGCAACGACGGTTGATATGAATTGTAATGACTCGAAGTTCACCGTGAATATGAATGTCACATATCGCAATGCGCAGGGCAAACTCTGCATCCGCGATATCGACCGCGACACCGTATATAAATATAGCGATGTGATTGCCAAACCGATTGACGTGCAAGGCACTTATACCAAATCCATCGTGCTGTCAGATGAGTTAGCAACCGTCCGTAATTGGGAAGCGTATTTCGAGGCTGCACCGGCAAACAAAAAGACCGCTCAAAGTGCAGCGCCGCAACGTCAGAACTGCGAGAAATTAGACACTACGATCTGTGAAGGTCAAACGCTTACGTGGAAAGGTACCGTTTATCCGCAGGCACCGTATATCGGCACCGATTCCTTTAAGAATGGCTTCGATAGTCTAATTCTTACCATCAATGCCGTACCGCGTATCACCGTAGGCACGGTAGCGATGACGTGCGACAGCGCGAACGAAGTGCGTATTCCGTTCACTGTTGCTAACGGCAATCCGGACATCTTTGACATTGCTGTCAACGGCAGTCATTATGCCGGCTCGATGGATGGCACGGACATCGTCTTCTCGCTCACAAGCATGGAAGCAGGCGACTATTCGGCAGTCATCTCGTCCGGCGAGACAGGTGTGGACTGCGAATCTACAGCACCTGTATCGTTCACAATCGCACTATCCGGACACGTATATAGCAAATGGACTGACGTGCTCTTTATCAGTAATAAAGAAGGACGTTTCAATGGCTATCAGTGGTTTGCTGACGGCGCTGAAATGGCAGGCGAAACGATGCAGCGTCTGTATGATCCGAAAGGACTGAGCGGTACGACGATTCAGTACCACTGCCGCCTGACGACCACTGACGGTAAGACCCTTTATACCTGTCCTCAGACTTTTGATGAGGTGACTCCGAGTCGTACCATCAACACCGACAACACTGCTTCGCAGGTACGCGGTATCTACGACACGATGGGTCGTCCGGTAAACGGCACTCCGGCTCGCGGTATTTATATCGTGGTATCCGAGCAGAATGGCGAACGTATCACCACTAAACTGATTGTTCATGAGTAAACCGATCTTACCGGCTTTGGCAGTAGATGCTGCATGCTCAGGCAACCCGGGCGTGATGGAGTTTCGTGGGGTGATAGCGGACACCAGCACGGAGGTATTTCATCGCGGACCTTTTGTGCAAGGCACGAATAACATCGGCGAGTTCTTGGCATTAGTGCTGGGCTTGGCGTATATCAAAAAATATAACCTCAACTGGGTGCTTTATACCGATAGCGTCACAGCATTAGCTTGGGTTCGCCAGAAACGGTGCAAATCGAAGTTGGAGTGGAATGCCTCGAACCAAGACCTGTTTCACATGGTTCGCAAAGCCGAGATGTGGTTGCATGACAACACATGGACTACGCCGATTTATAAATGGGACACCAAAGCGTGGGGAGAGATTCCTGCAGATTTTGGCCGAAAATGATAAATTTTGTTTACAAAATTAAGATTTTTATACGATTTATTTTTATATATTAAAAAAATATAGTACCTTTGCACCCGCAAAGGTTGAGAGATAAAAAAACAATCAATATAAACAACTTAAATTTAATTCACTAATTATGACAAAAGTAGCAATTAACGGCTTTGGCCGTATTGGTCGTCTGGCTTTCCGTCAGATGTTTGAAGCTGAGGGTTATGAGGTAGTTGCAATCAACGACTTGACCAGCCCGAAGATGTTGGCTCACCTTCTGAAATACGACACCGCTCAAGGTGGTTTCGCAGGTAAATTCGGTGAGGGCAAGCACACTGTTGCTTACAAGGACGCTGTTCTCGCTGAGGACGGTAAGACTGTTGTTACTCCTGGTTCGATCATCGTTGACGGCAAGGAGATTACGATCTACGCTGTACCTAACGCAGCTGAGCTGCCTTGGGGAAAACTCGGTATCGATGTAGTTCTTGAGTGCACCGGTTTCTATACCAGTAAAGCTAAAGCTGAGGCTCACATCCAGGCTGGCGCAAAGAAAGTTGTTATCTCCGCTCCGGCAGGTAACGATCTTCCGACCATCGTTTACAATGTTAACCACAAGACTCTGACTCCGGCAGATAAAGTTATCTCCGCTGCTTCTTGTACCACCAACTGTCTCGCTCCGATGGCAGCTGCTCTGCACAAATACGCTCCGATCCAGAGCGGTATCATGAGCACCATCCACGCCTACACGGGCGACCAGATGATTCTTGACGGTCCGCAACGTAAGGGTGACCTTCGTCGTAGCCGTGCAGGTGCACAGAACATCGTTCCGAACAGCACCGGTGCAGCAAAAGCTATCGGCCTCGTTATTCCAGAACTGAACGGCAAACTCATCGGTAGCGCACAACGCGTTCCGACTCCGACCGGTTCTACCACTATCTTGGTAGCAGTTGTTAAGGGCAAAGACATCACCAAAGAGGGTATCAACGCTGCTATGAAGGCTGCTCAGACCGAGTCCTTCGGTTACACCGAAGATGAGATCGTATCGAGCGATGTTATCGGCATGAAGTTCGGTTCGCTCTTCGATGCTACCCAGACTATGGTTGCTAAGATCGACGACGACACCTTCCAGGTACAGGTAGTTAGCTGGTACGACAACGAGAACAGCTACACCAGCCAGATGGTTCGTACGATCAAGTACCTCGCAGAGCTCCGTTAATCAACCCATCTTGGTTGATAACAAAAATAGACGTCCAACGGGCGTCTATTTTTGTTGTACATGTGCGGCACTTATGCTACATTGAATTGGCTTCCGCCGATGAATTCGCGCAAGATAGACGTGCGCGGAATATAAGAAGCCTCGAGTCCTTCGAAGAAACTGAGGTAATATAGCAGCTTTTCTGCCATCGGATATTCGGCTGCTGATGCCGGCACAGATTGTAATGCGGTCTCTACAGCATAGCGGATAGCCGGTAACTCATATAACATCGACGTGTCAAACTGCACATCGGCTTGGTCTCGGAAAGGCTCTATCCATTTTTCTTCTCCTTCGCGTACATCTGCCCAGCCGGCGATTGTCTGCAGCGGACTCTTTCCGCGCGTGCGGTAGTCGCGACTCATACGGCGTAGCAGACGATGGACGTAAGTGGGTATCCAAGTCTCGCCGTCCAATGACACCGGACTCATAGGCGCTGCATAAATCTTGAATTTCTCATCATCGCGGAGGTGTCGCGTTAAGATCGGGTTTAGAGCGTGAATACCTTCCATCACCAGTACTGCCTCATCGTCAAGACGCAATGTTTCACCCGGATACTCGCGTTTCTCTTCGGCGAAATTGAAAGTCGGGAGTGCAATCTCCTGACCCGCTACCAATGCTTTGAGATCGGTCTCTAACTGATCGAGATCGATGGCATAAACCGATTCATAGTCCTTCGTTCCGTCCACCTTCAGCGGCGTAAGAATACCATTCAAGTACCAGTTATCCAAAGACAAAGCTACAGGTTTCTTACCTTGCGCCAGCAGTTCCAGACACAAACGATGGCTGGTGCTGGTCTTACCGCTGGAACTGGGTCCGGCAATGAGTATAATGCGCACGCCCGCGCGCGAACATATATTACGCGCGATACGCGATAGTTGCTCTGCATGGTATTTCTCGCCTTCCTCTACCAATTCGGCGGCATGACCATTCTCAATCATTTCATTGATGTACGCTACTCTGCGTTTTTCTTCAGGTATCATAATGATTTGGCTTTACTGTGGATCTACGTCCACTATGATTTTTACATTTTTATTCGACGAAAGCGACCAAACATGGTCTATAGCTTCTTTCAGTCGTCGCTTTGCTTCGATTATATTGGCACCTACTTCGATACGCAGGTTCAGTTCCCGAATCGTATACGCTTGTACACGTTCTACGGAAGGCACAATCACTCCCGAAATGCGTTCTCCAAAGATCTGCTTCAAGTAAACTTGTAATTGATCCGCTGCTATCTGTACGCGCTGCGCATTATGGTCACGCAGTTGCAAACGAATTATCCGATGAAATGGGGGATACTTAAATGCTTCTCGTTCTTTGAGTTGCTGCTTAAATAGTGCATCATAGTCGTGCTCCTGCACAAGTTGCAGCACAGTATTGGAGGTGTCATAAGTCTGAATCCATACTTCGCCTTTGCTTCCTTTTCGGCCGGCACGACCGGCCACTTGCTCAAGCATCTGATACGCTCGCTCGTAAGCACGGAAATCCGGTTGGTTAAATAGTGGGTCAGCATTAAGTACGGCTACCAAACGTACGTCATCGAAATGCAAACCTTTGGTTACCATCTGCGTACCGACGAGAATATCGCATTTATGGCGTGCAAACGCATTGATGATATCTTGATAAGAAGCTCTGTTGCGCGTAGTATCTAAATCCATACGCAACACTCGTGCCTCCGGGAAGAGTTGTTGTATCTCATCTTCGATACGTTCGGTACCGAATCCTAAGGTCTTCAATTCTCCTCCGCAGGAAGGACATACAGGCGGTATCGGCATTCGGTAACCACAGTAGTGACATCGCAATTCATGCGCTCGCAAATGCAACGTCATCGGCACGTCGCATTGTACGCAACGCGGGACTTGACCGCATTGAGCACATTGTATCTGCGGGGCGTAACCGCGGCGGTTTTGGAAAAGGATAACCTGTTTCTGGTCTGCCAGACATTGATGAATACGTTCTACCAGTGGGTCGCTGAAATGACCGTACATCTCCTTGCGTATGTATTGACTCTTGAGGTCAATCAGCTTAATCTCCGGCAATTCTACCCCGCCGAAGCGTTCGGTGAGTTGTACCAATCCGTAGATCCCTTTCTGTGCTAAGTAGAACGACTCCAAAGACGGAGTAGCAGTGCCTAACAACACCCGTGCGCCGTGCTCCTTGGCTAACATAATCGCTGCATTACGCGCATGATAACGCGGTGCGGGTTCGGCTTGTTTATAACTTGGCTCATGCTCTTCATCTACTATGACGAGTCCTATATTCGGTATCGGCAAAAAGACTGCACTGCGAGCACCAATGACTACATGAGGCTCAGTTTTAGCTGCTGCGTAATACAGTTGCTCGCGCTCAGCATCCGTGAAACGACTATGATAGACGGTCAACTTATCACCGAATATAGTCTGCAGACGTGTCGTCAATTGTGTAGTAAGAGCAATCTCCGGCACCAGATACAACACGTTCTTACCTGCTTCCAGTTGCGCTTGGATAAGATGGATGTAGATGTCCGTCTTGCCGCTTGAAGTCACGCCGTTTAACAGCACAATATCTTTTCCAGCAGTCCAAAATTTCTCGCATTCATCGGCACTTTTCTGCTGTGCAGGTGTCAGCGGATGAGCTGGTTCAACGGGTCCAGAATAAGGTATAATAGTGGTTCTGCGTCGCTTGGGCGGATTGGCCAGGCGCTTGTCTAATCCTTCAGGCAACGCAGCCGCCATCACTTCACCCAAGGTGCACATGTAATAACTGCTCATCCATTGCCAAAGCGCCAACTGCTCATGCGACACTACCGGTGCGTTCTCAAAGATCGCGATGATAGGACGTATCTTCTCTTGCCATTCGGCAGAGATAGACTCCGTATGTTCACACAGCACAATACCACGTATTTTCTTTTTCATCAACGGCACCTCAACGTGTGTACCCGGTGCAGGCAAAGACAAACCATCCGGGATGCTATAGGTATAACAATCTCGGATGGCAAGGGGCAATATGACATCAATGTATTTCAGCATTTAGTCATTTACCATGGTTATTTGTTTCCTTCTAAAGCAATCGCCTTGTTATAACAATTACGGCAAAGAGGTTCGTAACTGTCTGTCTCGCCAAGGAGCACACGTTTGTCGGAGGCTACGAGACGATGGCTGACATACGCAAGGTCGCCGCAGTGCACGCAGATGGCATGTGTCTTATACACGTCTTCTGCTATCGCCATCAGTGCAGGCATCGGACCGAAAGGCACACCTTTGAAGTCCATGTCGAGTCCTGCCACAATAACGCGGATACCGCGTTCCGCCAGCTGCTTGCATACATCGACGATTCCCATGTCGAAAAACTGCGCTTCGTCAATACCTACCACATCGATGTCGTCCACCATCAGCAATATATTCTGACTGCTGTCCACAGGTGTGGACTGAATAACATTGCGGTCATGGCTCACCACATCTTCTTCACTATAACGCACGTCAATAGCGGGTTTGTAAATCTCCACGCGTTGTTTAGCGAACTTAGCGCGCTTCATACGACGAATCAGTTCTTCGGTCTTGCCGCTGAACATTGATCCGCAAACTACTTCAATCGAACCACGACGTAGCGTCGGTCCTTTGGTGTCACGTTCTGAAAACATACTCAAACTATTTCTCTTTATCGAACGTCCTGAACGAGGCGGACGGAGAGGCCGTAGAAGCGTTTCTCGTGGTCGCGCGGGCCGAAGCGTTTCTCGCTGAAGAAGATATCGCGTCCGTCTTCGGTGCGGTTACCTTCTTTGTCAAAGAATACATCGGAAGCCCAGTAGAAGCCCATCACGCCGACAACGCTCATCTGGTGTCCGCTGCGGAAACCGCCTGCGGGCAGGAAGACTGCACCGGCTGCTTCCATCTGTTTCCACTGCGAAGCGCCGTAGGTATTGGTCGCCCAGTTGTTGGCATCGGGTGTGAACGCCAGCTTTTTCGGCAGTTCCCACTCGTCCGGCAACAGGATGAAACCATGCACTTTGTTAACCGTAGCCTGTCCGCGGAGCTGGTCTGCATTAGGACGGCTGACGAGAAGATAGAACCACTCTTCCCAGTTAAGCGTACGATAGGGATAGGTGAAGAAACCGCCGTTCATGATGGTGTTGATGCCCCAATCGACGAACTCCCAATAATCGCGGCTGTCCTCTGTACTCAGCGCAGGATTTTCACCGGTGCCCCAACCGAAAAGGTCAATCCAGCAGTCGTAATACGGATCAATACGCTCGTTGTTGCAACGGTCAAACGCATAGTTCACATTACCTGCCGTAGCGGAACCGCCGATGAAATCATACTGGTGCTCCGCGAAACGCCAGAAAGAACCGTTAGGCTGGTGCTGGAGATTACCGGAGGAGAAGCGCACTTGCGTGGTTTCACTCACAGAGAATTTGCCGGGCAGCGGTCCGTCGCTGGCAAAACCGGCACTTACACAGGCTGCGCAAAGCAGCAACATAAACATTTTTTTCATATTAATCATATATGGTTTGAATGATTTTGCGGCGCAAAATTACTACAAAAATTGCACATATGCAAATAAATTTGCGTTTTTGATAAAAAATCACTATTTTTAGGGATTGTGGGTTTCAACAAAAAGCAGTAATTTTGCACCCGCAAAATTGAAACACCCGCATCGATGCAAAAAATAGCGGTAATAGGTCTTCCTCGCAGCGGTAAAAGTTCACTGACAAAAGCGCTGCAGGGCTTGGCAAACCAAAGCAAGCAAGACATACAATTCGTGGAGGTTCATCACTCGGACGAGTTGCACGGTCATGCGTTTGACGTGGTGCTGCAGGTGGTCGATTCCACGCGTTTGGAGGAGTCGCTGATGCTTACGCCGCATATCATCGATGAGCAGGAGAAGATTGTGCTTGCCATCGGTCGCTATGATTTGCTGGAGAAAACCGATCACTCGCTGGATATTCCCAAACTGGAGCAGCTGATCGGTGTCCCGACTTGCCGTGTGTCGGTTCGTTTGAACTATGGTCTGCCGGAGTGCGTGGCTATTTTGCAGGAAGTAGCCTCTCGTCCGGTGTCCAAAGCGCACCCGATCTACCACTTGCGGGATCAGGAAGATGAGGACACCTATCGCGCGTACGTGCACGGTATATTAACGGAAACGCTCACGCACGCGAAGGACGATAAGTATCAGACGCGTCTGGAGCAGATTGATAAAGTGCTGACGAACCCGTGGTTGGGCTTCCCCATCATGATGGCGGTGCTGTATTTCGTATTCTGGTGTACGTTCACCTTAGGCGCTTATCCGCAGGAGTGGATAGAGAAGGGGATTGAATTATTGAGTGAGAGGATGAGTGAGTTATTGACGCCCTCATGGTGGTCCTCGCTGCTGATTGACGGAGTGTTGGCGGGTGTAGGAGCCGTGCTGGCGTTCTTGCCGAACATCATTATCCTGTTCTTTTTCATCTCGCTGATGGAGGACTCGGGATACATGGCGCGTGAGGCGTATATCATGGATACGACCATGCACCGGATCGGTCTTCACGGCCGCAGTTTTATTCCGATGCTGATGGGTTTCGGTTGCAATGTGCCGGCCATCATGGCGGCGCGTGACATACAGAATCCGAAGGACCGCGTGCTGACGATGCTGATGGTGCCGTTTATGTCGTGCTCCGCCCGCCTGCCGGTTTATATGCTGTTCGTGGATACCTTCTTTGCGCGACACAAAGCATTAGTGATGATCTCCTTATATGCCATCGGCATCTGTCTGTCGGTCGTTTTTGCTCTGGTGATGAAGCGCACCAAATGGTTCCGTCAGGAAGCGGACGACACCGTTAACGAGTTGCCGGTATTCAAATTGCCGAAGTTGCGCATCGCGATCGCGCATATTTGGGAGAAAGTGGCGGACTATCTGCAAAAAATCTGCACGGTCATCATTTGGGCAAGTATCATCATCTGGGCGCTCGAGTATTTCCCGACGCAAGACCTCAACGACCTGGAGCACTCGTACCTGGCATCCATCGGTCAGTTCGTTTCGCCGGCTTTGGCGCCCTTGGGCTTCGATTGGAAAATGTCGGTCTGCCTCATCACGGGTCTTCCGGCCAAAGAAGCGATTGTCTCCACGCTGGCCATTCTGTACGGCGGCGACATCAGTGCCGCGGGCTTTACTCCGCTGACGGCGTTCACCTTTATGCTCTTCGTGCTGCTGTACTTCCCCTGCGTAGCTACCATCATGACTTTGCGCCGCGAAGCAGGACGCCGTTGGGCTTGGTTCATGGTCTTCCACAGCCTCCTTCTCGCATGGCTGATTTCCTTCCTTGTTTATCAAATAGGCTGTTTATTATAAGATTTATTTGCACAATTAAAAAAAAAGCAGTACCTTTGCGCTCGCTTTTGAATAATTGTCAAATTGTAAATCGTATAATCGTCAATAGTTATGTCCTTACAATGTGGAATAGTAGGGTTGCCTAACGTGGGCAAAAGTACCCTTTTCAACTGTCTGAGTAATGCGAAAGCGCAGAGTGCCAATTTCCCGTTCTGTACCATCGAACCGAACGTAGGAGTGATCACCGTTCCGGACGAGCGACTCATCAAACTGGGTGAACTCTGCAAGCCCGAGCGCGGCGTGATACCTACCACCGTGGAGATAGTCGATATCGCCGGTCTGGTCAAGGGTGCGAGCAAAGGTGAAGGTCTGGGAAACAAGTTCCTGGCGAATATCCGCGAAACGGACGCGATCATTCATGTGCTGCGTTGCTTCGACGACGAGAATGTGGTGCATGTTGACGGTACGGTAAACCCTGTGCGTGACAAAGAGATCATTGATGCGGAGCTGCAACTCAAAGATCTGGAGACGGTGGAGAGTCGTATTCAGAAATGCGAGAAAGCCGCTAAAGCAGGTGGTGACAAGCAGGCGAAGTTGCAATTAGAGGTGCTTGTCAAATACCGCGAAGCGTTGTCGCAAGGTCGCAATGCGCGTACCGTCGAACTGGATAACAAAGACCAGGAAGCTGCAGCGCGTGACCTTTTTTTGCTGACCAATAAACCTGTGATGTACGTTTGTAATGTCGATGAGGCATCGGCTATGACCGGAAATGCGTTCGTGGAGCAAGTGAAAGAAGCCGTGAAATACGAGGACGCACAAGTGCTGGTGCTCGCAGCGAAGATAGAGAGTGAGATCGCGGAACTGGAGACGTACGATGAGCGACAGATGTTCCTCGAGGAAATAGGATTGAAAGAGTCGGGTGTGAACCGTCTTATCAAAGCCGCTTATGCATTGCTGAACCTGCGTACGTTCCTCACGGCAGGCTCAGACGAGGTCCGCGCATGGACTTTCAAGGCAGGCGCTAAGGCGCCGCAATGCGCAGGAATCATCCACACGGATTTTGAGAAAGGATTTATTCGTGCCGAGGTCATCAAATACGATGATTTCATCACCCTTGGCGGTGAGGCGCAATGCCGTGCTGCCGGTAAATTGGCTACCGAAGGTAAGGACTATCTCGTACAAGACGGAGATATAATGCATTTCCTGTTTAATGTATGATAGAGCAATTGTTGGCATATGGTTGGTGGGTCGCTGCGATAGGTATCGTCGTCGGCTTTGTGGCGCTGGTAA
Source organism: Paludibacteraceae bacterium (assembly GCA_024692565.1). GTDB lineage: Bacteria > Bacteroidota > Bacteroidia > Bacteroidales > Paludibacteraceae > Colicola. The sequence goes on along the minus strand of JAILMN010000010.1, from coordinate 61,279 downwards.
AGGGCGCTGACTGGCTGGTTGACGGAGCTTCGGCTATTGCCAAACGAAGCGGTATCAGTGACTTGGTGATCGGTCTCACCGTAGTGGCATTCGGCACCTCGATGCCGGAGTTTGTGGTGAACATGGTGTCTGTCGCAGAAGGTTCAACGGATCTCGCTATCACCAATATATTGGGCTCGAACATCATCAACACCTTCGTCATTTTGGGTCTTACGGCATTGGTTTATCCGATTGCGTCGCAGAAACGCAGTCGTGATTTTGATATTCCGCTGTCTATCATCGCCGGCGTGCTGGTGTTACTCTGCGTCTTTCTTACCGAGCGTTTTCCGATGGGAGAGCCCGGGGTTAACCGATACGGAGGAATCGTTTTGCTGCTCTTCTTCTGCTATTTTCTCTACAATACCTTCCGTCATGCGAAAGACCATCCCGAGGAGGTACAAAATGAAGAGGCACCAACCAAGGATATACCGACTCGCAGAGCGATAGCACTCATGTTGGGTGGTTTTGTCGGACTGGTTGTAGGAGGAGAACTCATCGTAAAAAGTGCAGTAGATCTCGCCACGCGTATGGGCGTTAGCGAAGCTATTATCGGCCTGACTATTGTGGCGCTTGGAACATCGTTGCCGGAACTGGCGACCTCGGTGATAGCTGCGGCTAAACACAACAGCGACATCGCGCTCGGTAATGTATTCGGCAGCAATATATTCAATGTATTCTTCGTGCTCGCAACCAGTTCCGTTATTCGTCCGCTACCGGCGTACGACGGCATTGAGTTAGATGCGCTGATGGCTGCAGCGGGCAGCATCATCGTATGGTTGGCGGTCAAGACCAATCATGAGCGGAAGATACAGCGCTGGGCGGGTGCGCTGCTGCTGATTGTTTACGGAGGGTATCTGGCTTACAGATTATTGAATGCCTGACGCTCGGAGTCGAAGAACCAACCCCATTTATTGAAATAACGGCACATGTTTTGGATATGAATCCGAAGCATGTGTTTGTTTTTATAGGAGTCGCGCGCATGTGCATGAACGATAGTCCACTGCGGGTAATAAAGCGTCAAAAAGTTCCGATGAATGCGGCGAGTTAGGTCAATATCCTCAGGGTACATAAAGAAGCGCTCATCGAATAATCCTGCTTCTACTGCGGCTTCTGTGCGCAGCATCATGAAGCAACCGCTAAGGTATGGCGCATTCACCGGACGCGAGAGATCCAGATCGCGCAATTCGTATCGTTTGTTACGCTTGGCAATCATCTTCTCCGGCAGGAAACGGCGACCGAATACATCCAATGGAGAAGGCAATCGTTTCGCCAAGAACTGCTGTTGGCTGTTCAGTCCTACCACGCGCGGCATCAGTTGCCCTACCGGCGGATGCGCCATCATGAAATCATACATCGCATCGATATCCTCCGCCGCTACGCGGATGTCACTGTTCATGACGAGGTGTACCGGTGTGCGCTCGAATGCGCTCTCGCGCAAAGCGATGTTATGCGCCTTCCCGTACCCGAGGTTTGCGCCGTTGAAGAGATAATGGATCTTGGATAATTGATTATCTTTTACAGGCAACTGAGAAACCGCTTCGCCGGTAGCCTCCTCCGAATTATCCAACAGATATATCGCCCGCAAGTTCTTCACTCGCAGCACCTCCCTCACCAGCGGCAAAACCTCCTCTTCCCACTTGGGATGATATAGCACGATGGATATATTCAGCATCTATTTGCGGTATTTCTTATATCCGTTCCACGCCCAATGGACAAGATAGTAGAGACTTCGGCAGAAGCCGAGTTTTTCCACTTTATAGTTGACCATGAATTGCGGAATAATCACTTTACGCTTATTGCCTGTTACTTGCGTGGAAGAAATGCGGTAGTTTGCCAATACCTGTTGGTTGCCGTAGGCATAGTCGGTCTGCTTCATTAGCGAGAGCCACAAGGCATAGTCATCACGCAAGTTTCTCAATTCTTCGCGAAAACGAATATCATGTAAACGGCTGGAATCAATAACAGTAGCCAAACAAGGCAAGTTACAACTTTTCAGGATGTCATAATATGTCATACGTTTCGGCACAATCTGCGGACTCAAGATGGCTACTCCATTTTCATCCACACGACGTACAGAGCAAGTTACGATAGCAGCTTTTTTCTCTGCCATGAATCGCAATTGTTCCTCCAAGAACTCCGGATCCCAATAGTCATCCGAATCCAAGAAACAATAATACCGTCCTTGTGCTTCTCGCAAGCCGTGATTGCGTGCAGCGGCACAACCGGCATTCGGCTGTTCTAACAATTTGATGCGTTTGTCTTTCGCTGCATATTGGCGAACTATATCCGGCCCGTTATCCTTACTGCCGTCATTTATAACAATCATTTCCCAATGAGGATAGGTCTGCGCCAGTACGCTTTCTATCGTCTGCCCCACAAAACGCTCGCTATTGTAAAGCGGCGTGATAATTGATACTAATTTATCGTTTTTCATGCGTTAATTTGAATTTACAAACATAATAAAGAACAACAAACCGACTCCACACCTTGCGCCATATTGGTCGGTCGCTACGGTGAAGCAAGTTCTCTGTTGCCGTTTTTGCCTCTTTATGGCGGCGATATAGCAAATAAGGTGTATCAATGAATTTAACCTTACCCATCATCTCGGCCACTAATCCGAGCCATATATCATGACCTATCTCTCTTGTGTCCGGCATAGGGAGCGCGTACTGCAGCAAGCTGCGCCGGAAAGCCATACATGAACCATAATAGGTATTGTTCATCGCGTTTTTAATAACACCTGGTCCGGAGTGATATATTGAAAAAAAGTTCGGCTCAATAATATGCAGTTCACTGTCCGTCATTGTGCTATTCGTACATACCAAATCAACAGATTGCAATTCTTGCAGGCAACGCTCGTATTTTCCCGATAGCCATACATCATCTTGATCGCTCAGGAATATCATATCACCCTTGGCTTCTCGCATCGCCTCTTCAAAATTATCCTTAAAATAGTGTGCATTACTATGCCGCACTCGAATACGTTTATCTCCGATGGAATCGACGATTTTTAATGTTTTATCTGTAGAACCGTCATCCGAAATGATGACTTCATCGTCGATGGCTATCTGATCCAATATCGAGCGTACTTGCTGTTCGATATATTGTTCTCCGTTATATGTCGCTATGCAGACTGTATTCATTGAATGATTCGGCTATATTCTTCTGCCACTTGCTCCCATGAGGAAGGAACGCTGCTTGCTACATACGCAAGACACTGTTGCTGCTGTTTTTCTAACCATAGAGGATTAGTTAATCCCTTTTCTATGAGTGCCACAACCTCACTGCTTTGGGGTAATAGGAAGTGTTGCTTTTGTTCCTCAGTAGTAAATTTACCCTCTTTACTTACCACCACAGCTCCATTTACTGCTGCAGCCAAGAAAGAGCCTCTGCGTTCGCTTAATCCATCCGGGTAAGGAAGATACATGATCTTGGTATCCGCGAGCATATTTGCGACTTCTTCGACCGGTAGGTTGTCGATATATTGTATTCCTTTTTGCTTTATCTCGCGTAAAAATGGTTCATAGAAATCCCTGTATTCCGGTTGAGTCTGCCCCATGATATACACTTTTCTTCCCATTGCTTTTAGATCTTCCGCTACCGAAACGAACTCTTCTAGTCCTTTAAGCGGACGGATGTATCCGAAATAGCCTAAATCCCATTGGCGATCTAATGCGGGTTTAATATGCGCGGAAACGGGAATATTTGAGTTAATCTTTATTATTGCCCCTTTGCGCGAGGATAGTCCATGCTTATGCGCTAATGAGCACTCGAAAGAGGTTGTGAAAATAACGTTGGTCGCAAATAGGAACAGCAGTTGCAAAGCACACTTTCCTTTCCATCCCAATTGGGAATATTCATGTACGGTGATATACAATTTCTTATGCAGGAACAATACCGCGTAAATAGCCATTATATGCGGCACAAGACTTGTTCCATAACCCATAGTCGGATACTGAAGGTTAAGAATTTGATCCGTATTTAGACATAATTGGGCAATGTTGGCGCGTAAATCTCTCCAGCGCCAACTCTTTAGATAAAGCAATGACCAACCACTGCCGGCTTTTGTGCCAAACAAGTGGTGTACATAGTCACCTACGCCGCAGCGTTCCGGAGGATATGTGCCTGTTAATATAATCATGATTAATGAATGCGCTGCAATGTAAATTTCCAAAAATTAACTTTGTCTTTATTGGCTAAAAGACCAAACCATATGATTCGTATAATGCAACTGCATGTTAAAATTACATCTGCCGTTACCCGCTCCGGTGTAGAACACCACTTACGCAAATAAATCCCTCGCGACCTCATCATCTGTTCGCGACGTACTCCTATCGCGTCTATTGTGCTACCTTCCAAATGAATAATTCGTGCTTGCGGCACACTAACTATTTTATACCCAGCTCTGTGAATTCGCCTGCAAAGTTCTGTCTCTTCGTAGAAAAGAAAGAAGTCTTCATCCATAGGGCCTACTTGATTGATAATACTCTTGCGCACCATTAAATCCGCGCCCATTATATATGCGACCTCTTTCGGCTGCCCTGTAAAATTGTGCTCATGTGAACCATGGTGCTTTCTTCTCAAAAAATAGTCCGACCATAGTCCGCTCCACTCCATCCGCACACCGGGGAATAACGTCCAATACGAAAACTGCGGTTGCATATCCCGACTATATAGGTTCGCCCCACAAGCTCCTACATCCGGATGATTCTCCATGTATTCCACAAGTATTTGCAATGCGTTATCTAACACTATTGTGTCTGGATTCAGAAAAAGTATATACTCCCCACTTGCTCGTCTAATACCTTCGTTATTGGCAGTAGCAAAACCCGCATTTCTTCCCAATTCAACGAATAAAATACGATCGCCGAATTGCTGTTTTATCATCGCCGGACTACCATCCGATGAGCCATTATCCACCACCATCAGTTCCGTAGTTAGCGCTTTTGTTGTGTCTAACACAGAGCGAATGGCATCTACAATCGTATCACCTCCATTATAGTTTACAATAACAGCAGACAATTTCATCTTATAACTTGTTTTGAGATGATTTCATATAATCTTCTTTCCAATACTGATAAGCAATTTTCATTTGCCTGTCACGTATTTGTTTCGGAGAGTGATGGCGCAAATCAAATAATGTGCTCGCCTTCGCGATAGGAGCATGCATTGCTTTGCATGCTTGCGTGTAACGAAAGGTTCCGTATGCACTATATACAAAGAATAGCGCGACTATACCTTGCCGCAGTAATGCCATATAGGGAATATGTTCTTCCCGGTTAGAATCAGATATATGAAGAGCGAGATAGTATACGATAAACGGCACAAAATATGACCTCATACGATTAAGGAAGAAGTAATACTGATATAGCGCAACGATGATCACCACTCCGATTAATACTTCTATCGCTATCCATGAATATGTTTTATGATTATGTGCATTCCATATACTGATGAATACCAATATCGCCAAATAGATCAATCCGACTATCTGGAATTGACGTCCCAATTGTAAATGATGCCCCATGGAACTGATATACGATTCAGGAAGCGGAAGTACATTTAACAAGGGTGAAGCAACGCGGGTTACAGGGATTAACATCGCGCCTATTAAGACAAAGATAAGGATATTATACAATAATGCACTTTGCCGCTGTTTATGCAAAATTATTCCCATAAAAGTCAACCCTACCGGAAGAAATCCCGATTTATGGAATAGGACCACCAATATGGACAAAATCACAGCTGAAAGATAATGCTCCTTCTGCAGGCACAAGATCATAAATATAAATAATGCTACCGCCAGACATTGTCTATTCTCCGCATAAATTAGATTATAGTCTAACAAAATAATACTAGCCAGAACCGTTGCCCGATATTTATGCAGGGAGTGGAATAAACAAGCCAACGCTGCAAAATAAAGCGTCGTTATCACGGCTGTTACTCCCCAATAACTTACTCCAATGGCATTTAGCAGGCAGCAAAACATATCGTAGCCCCATTCATAATATGCCCACTCCGGATGATGCCATAGTTCTATTGGCGAAATAATGTGTTCATAATGATGTACATAATTCCAAATATCTGGACCATAATAGTAACGTATTAGAAATAAGAAATAGATCAGACAAAAGAACACCTTATACAACTGTCGTTGCATATTAGGATAGCGCGATGTTAGTCCATCTGCTAAAATAGCAAATAATGCTACGCACATTATGAATGCCAAATAGTTCTCCATCTACGTTGTTCTATGATACACATGCTAACACATACAAACCCTTCCGCCAATACCAAAGCAATTGCTGCGCCTACAGCACCCCAAATATATGACAAAATGCACACACTGACTAAAGCAATCACTCCGGCCATCAGGTACACATTACGAAATGCCTTTTTCTCCCTTTCTCCACCCATTGCGATAAGTCCCATCTGTCCCTGTATGCCGCCTATCCCGATTAAAACAGGAACTACCGACAAGATGGCAGCAATAGTTCCTATACCGGTATAGTCCTTTCCTAATAAATTCACCAGAGGCTCAGCGGCTATTGCGATAGCTATTCCGGCAAAGCCAAGTGCTACAATAATAAACAGCGTCAAGTGCCGCATAAGCCGCTTCCCTTCTATCGGGTTTTCCTTACCGAGTTTGCTGGCACGTGGAAAATAAGCTTGAGAAATAGGCATCCATATAAGATAACATATACTTCTCATTATTTTCTCTGCTGCAGAATATCGCCCAACTTCATCTGCGGAAACCATGTACGCTAATATCACCACGAAAAGAGCGGTGTAAGTACTGGTTGCCGCGCTACTGAGGAATATGGAAAAACTGCTTTTAAGCTGCTCCTTAATATCCTTCCATTGTATCGGCACAACCTGAGCCAAGGACAATTTTTTTGTTAACCAAACGATTACAATGCCGGATCCCACAAATACCGCTGCCTGTATCCATGCTGCAATATTTGCGTCTGCCGGAGTCTTGACAAACACAAATACCAATGGCAAAATAAGCAACTTCATCGCCGTGTTCACGATGGAGATTAATTTTATCTTACCCAGGCCTTGGAATAACCAAAACATAGAGAAAGCATTACCCACTACCATCAGCCAGGTTATCCATACTATGTTGCGGTAAACGATGTACGCCGGTATTACACTGACAATAGCAACGATTATGCCACTCAAACAAAGCAAAAGCAGTTTGGCGGTCATGGTTGCACTAAAGATGCGATTGGTTTCGAGTTCGTCACCTTGTGCCAAAGCGATTTGTTTCGATGCTGTTAGATTGAACCCAAAATCAACCAGCATCATCAAATATTGCGCTAAGGCTATACCGAAGCTATATACACCGAACTGTTCCGCCCCGAGAGCTACCATTAGATAAGGCCACACAAAAAGGGGAACCAGATAGTTCACTCCTTGTAAGCCTATAAGCCAAATAGTATCTTTAGCCTCTTTTGTCCACAGCATAATCTTATTTTATATATTTTGAGCCATAAGGATGGCTCTTTCTATGGTCGGGGCCATATCGTAGTATTTATATTCTGCCAAGCGCCCGCCAAATAGCACTTTCGTTTCTTTATCTGCCAGAGCTTTATATTGTTGATAGAGAGCAGTGTTACGTTCATCGTTAACGGGATAATAGGGTTCCATTCCGGGTTGCCACTCCGTGGAATACTCCCGACTGATGACCGTCTTTGGATTGTCATAGACCGCTTGACCGAAAGACTCAAAATGCTTATGCTCAATGATGCGCGTATAAGGTGTCTCGCGGTCGGTGTAGTTAATGACGGCATTGCCCTGATAGTTGAAAGTATCGAGGGACTCGGTCTCAAAACGTACTGTGCGGTATTGCAATTGACCAAAACGGTAGTCATAGAACTGATCGATCGGGCCGGTGTAAACAATGGTATGAGCGAGTGCAGTCAGTTCGGCACGATGAGCGAAGAAATTACAGTTTAAGCGGGTGTCAATGCCGTCTAATAATTTTTCTATGAGTGCATTATATCCGCCAATCGGAATGCCTTGATACAGATCGTTAAAGTAGTTATTATCGTATACGAAGCGCAACGGTAGACGACGGATGATAAATGCCGGCAATTCCGAGCAAGGACGTCCCCATTGTTTTTCAGTATAGTTTTTGATAAGTTTTTTATAAATATCACGTCCTACCAGCAGTAACGCTTGCTCCTCTAAATTCTGCGGATCCCGTCCATTCAAAGCCGATACAATCTCTGCACGCTGCTCGTCTATTTTTGCCTTTGCTTCTTCCGGCGTTTGAACACCCCACATTTGGTGAAAAGTGTGCATGTTGAAGGGCAGGTTATATAACTCTCCCTTGTAATTGGCAATCGGACTATTGGTATAGCGATTAAACGGAATGAGCGCATTCACAAAATTCCACACTTCTTTGTTGGAAGTATGGAAAATATGCGCACCATATTTATGAACGTGGATTCCCTCAATAGTTTCGCAATAAACATTTCCTCCCCAATGAGGTCGTTTATCTATGACAAGACAACTTTTCCTGGCTTTTTTTGCCATGTGAGCAAACGTTGCCCCGAACAGTCCTGCGCCTACTATAAGATAATCGTAAAGAATCATGTTTTTCACAAAAAGTGCGCAAAGGTACAACAATTTTTGCATATATGCAAAAGTTTTGTGTTTTTTGTATAAAAAAAAGTCCAAAACTTGCGTTTTAGACTTCTTTTTCGCTGTAAATGGAAGATTTTAAACCTCAGCTTGCTCTTCTGCGGCAGGTTCTTCTGCAGCGGGAGCCTCTTCAACAGCCGGCTCTTCTGCGGGAGTTTCCTCGCCATTAGCTTCTGCTTCTGCAGCAGCAGCTTCTTTTGCAGCCTCTTGAGCGGCAGCAGCGAGTTCAGCAGCAGCGGCAGCACGCTTCTCAGCGATAGCAGCAGCTTTTGCTTTGTTGGTCTCTACCTCTTGAGCGAGGAGAGCCTTTGCAGCAGCGGCTTTTTTGTCTGCTTCAGCAGCGCTGATCTTACCATTCTTAGCATCTTTTTGAGCTTTCCAAGCATCGAAACGCTTCTGAGCTTCTTCCTGGCTAAATGCGCCTTTTGCGACACCACCATTGAGGTGCTTCATAAGCAGTACGCCCTCGTTGGAGAGGATAGTACGTACGGTGTCTGTCGGTTGTGCTCCTACGCCTACCCAATACAATGCGCGATCGAAGTTAAGGATCACAGCTGCGGGGTTAGTGTTAGGGTTGAACGAACCGATACGTTCGATAATTTTGCCGTCACGCGGCGAGCGGCTGTCTGCTACTACGATGTGGTAGAAAGCGTAGTCTTTGTGACCATGACGAGCCAAACGAATCTTTGTTGCCATTTAGACTTTTTGTTTGATTGTTAATAAAGTTAACGTGCTTTTTACCCGAAAAAGCGTGCAAAGGTACGGCTTTTTTTTGAATTGACCAAATTTTTTTGCATATTTTCTTTAAAAAAGGTGATTTTGCTTGCACAAGTGCAAAAAAAGCAGTACCTTTGTGCCCGCTTATGAATTTTCTGGAGCAATTAAATAGTGTTCAACGAGAAGCCGTTACTTATACGGAAGGTCCTTCGTTGGTAGTAGCCGGAGCAGGTTCGGGTAAGACTCGTGTGCTGACATACAAGATCGCGTACTTGCTGCAGCAAGGAGTACCTGCGAGCCGTATCATGGCGTTGACTTTTACCAATAAGGCGGCACGCGAGATGAAAGAGCGTATAGTCAAACTTGTTTCGTCTAACGATGCCCGCTATCTATGTATGGGTACTTTTCATAGTGTTTGTACACGCCTTATACGCCCGCACGCTGAATTATTAGGTTTCACGCGTGACTTCTCTATTTACGATACCACCGATTCGAAATCCGTAATCAAAGCTATTTGCAAAGAAAAAGGATTAGATGAGAAAGTATATAAGCCTGCGGCGGTATTGAGTCGCATTTCGATGGCAAAGAACTGCGGAATTAGTCCCGATGAATACGGAAGAAATCAACAGTTGCTGCGTGAAGACAGAGAGGTGAGGATGTATGAGTTGGCGACCGTGTATCAGATTTATCAATCGCGCCTGAAAGCATCCAATTCGATGGATTTTGATGACCTGCTGATCAACATGCTGCGGCTGATGGATAGTAGTGTTGAAGTACGAGAGAAATACCAGCAGCAATTTCAGTATGTGCTGGTAGATGAGTATCAGGATACCAATTATATTCAATTCCTTTTGGTAAAACGTTTGGCAGAACCGCAGAATAACATCTGCGTGGTGGGTGATGATGCGCAAAGTATCTATTCTTTCCGCGGTGCGGACATTCGTAACATTCTCAATTTCCGTCAAGTTTATCCACAAGCGAAGTTATTCAAGTTGGAGCGCAATTACCGTTCTACGCAAAATATCGTGAATGCTGCTAATTCGCTCATTCACAAGAATATACACCAGATAGAGAAGACCGTTTATTCGGAGAAGGAGCAAGGTCTACCGCTCCAGTTGCAAGCCTATATGGATGACCGCACGGAGGCCTTGGGTATTGCGACTAAGATTCAGAAGATGCGGTATAAGGGTTATGATTCGATAGCTGTGCTTTATCGTACAAATGCGCAGTCGCGCGTGATAGAAGGAGAGTTGCGGAAATTGAATATTCCCTATCGCATTTATGGCGGTACTTCTTTCTATCAACGCAAGGAGATTAAAGATGCGTTGGGCTATCTTCGTTTGTCTATCAATGGTCGTGATAATGAGTCGTTGTTACGTATTGTCGGTTTTCCCGGAAGAGGTATCGGAGAAACGACCATGAAGAAAGTTGCTGCGAATGCCATAGAGCATCATCGATGCTATTTGGATGTGATGCGTCACCCGGGAGAAACGGGGTTGGATGTGAGTGCAGCAGTAGTGAAGAAACTGCAAAGTTTTGCCGCATTGATCGATACTTTTCATGCTCAGAGCGAAGAGCAGGATGCCTTTCAGTTTGCTGAAAATGTGCTGCGTGTTTCGGGTGTGATGACGGCTTTGGCAGTAGATCGCACGCAAGAAGGAATTGACCGTGCGCAGAACGTGCAAGAGTTGCTCAATGCGATTCATGAGTTTGTGGAGCAACGTCAGAATGAAGGAATTGACTACACGCCGATAACAGATTTCTTGAGTGAGGTTAGTTTACAGACGGATCAGGATGAGAATTTAGATGATACGACGGAACGTGTGACGCTGATGACCGTTCATGCAGCCAAGGGTTTGGAGTTTCCGATGGTCTTTATAGCAGGTTTGGAAGAGAATTTGTTTCCTTCGCAATTCTGTGTCCGTCCGGAAGAGATCGAAGAGGAGAGAAGATTGTTGTATGTGGCCATCACACGCTCGATGGAACAATGCTATTTAAGTTTCGCGCGCCAGCGCTTCCGTAATGGGCAGGTGGCTTTTAATTCGCCGAGCCGTTTTTTGAATGAGATAGACCGTCAGTTCTTTGAGTTGCAAAGGCCAGCACAAAAGGAAGAACGGCCATCATTTATACAGACAAACCGCTTCATTTCCAAGCCGATACAAGAGCCTGTAAGAGCTACAGAACCTGTGAGGGCGGAGAAGGCTATTTCGTGTGAGTGGAAAGCGGGAGATCGGGTGAGTCATCGTGTATTTGGTGCAGGTGAGGTGATTCGCGTGTATCGGGATGAGGTGACGGAGAATGATAAAATTGAGATCAAATTCGATGCACAAGGCACAAAGACTTTGCTACTGACACATGCTAAATTAGACCGCATTTAACGGATATTTTTATTATAATCATGAAGAAATTTTTAGTTATGATGACAGGACTATTGGTGTCCTGTATGATGATGGCGGAGATGAGTCCGATTTATTTGGAGACTTTTAACCGCTGTTTTGATGACGAGGATGAAAACTACGGTTACACGGGTGGTAATGACGGACAGTGGGGCGGCGATGTTGCCAAAGCTGTTGTTATTTATCAGGACTCGCCTGAGTGGACTTTTGAGTACTGCAACGCCGGGTATAAATGTTTGAAAGTAGGTACTTCTAAGAATCAAGGTAAGGCTGTGACACCGCTTATTGCTTGTAAGGGTGAGGCTGTGCTGACGTTCCGTGTAGCGCCGTGGGAAGGTGATTCGTTATTTAATGTGTCTATTAATGGCGGAACGACGAGTGATAAAACAGGTTTTGAGTTGAAGCAACATCAATGGACGGATGTGACGATTCGTATAGCTGATATCACCAGCGGCATCAAAATCACTTTCTCTTCACTGTACAAACATCGTTTCTTCTTGGATGACGTATGTGTTCGTCCGGCAGATCCGACGGCAGGTGTTATCCGCACGTTGGAGGGATCGAGTGTCGATTTTGGTTTGATGGGTCGCCATTATTCGGCTTCTTCGCGTTCGTTGCATGTGGAAGGTGCTAATTTGAGCAGTACTATTTCGGCGACATTAGCAGAAGGAGAGCCGGAGTTGTTTCAGTTGAGTAGCAGTTCGTTACCGGCAGAAGGCGGTGAGTTGGTTATTAGCTGTAAGACCGGCGCTTCGACGGGTTCGCACGGTTGCTATCTGTATCTGCGCGGAAAGGATAAGACAACAAATGAGCAAGTGGAGAAACGTGTGACGATTATGATGGAGGTAGCGTCATTGGATTTGGAAGGTAGCGGTACGAAACCGGATCCTTATACTTGCAGCGACGTCATTTTGTTGGCGAATAATGAAGGTACTGTCTGGACAGGAACACGTTATTGGGTGACAGGTTATGTGATTGGCAGCGTGAAACGCTATCAGGATGCATATGACGGCATCAGTATGACTGATACTTTGTCTTTGGTTCTAGCAAAAAATCCCGATGAAACCGACGATAATAAGTATGTAACCGTTCAGATTAGCGAGAACGCTCGCGCAGCGTTGAATGTGGTAGATAATCCCGAATTGATCGGAAAAATCATCAAAGTAAACGGCCTATTGCTGAATGACAAGGCCAATCCGTTATATTTGGGTAAGCCGGGTGTTCGCGATGTCCGTACTGACGCTCATTATGTTCGTCCGGCGAAGGATGGTGAAGAAGGAATCGAATGGATTGACGGCAAGTGGAATAACGGCCGAAAGATATTGCTTAACGGAGCGTTGATTATTGAATTGCCGGACGGTGCGCAATATAACGCTACAGGTGCGCGTGTGCGTTAGGAATAGATAAGGTATCCTGCAAGACCTGCAGTGATAATGAGTAAAATGGGGTGACTGATGATGTCGGTCACCTTTTTTGTGTGGGCGGGAAGGTGTAATGGGGAGAGAATTGTAGGCAAAACGGTTAGGATGGCAACCACGGCGAAGATGATCCAACTGATGGAGTCGATGAAGTTGGTGGGTTTGATAAGCATAAGTGCCGCAGAGGCGACAAGTCCTATGACTGCGAAGCGCAACATACGTAGCGTCTGCTCGAAATAGGGGTTTCCTTGAAAACGTTTATTGAGCCAGAAATAGGCTTTGCATATACTGAGCATGATGATTAGGCTCGGTAGGACGATGGCGAAGGTAGCGAGTACACTTCCCCAGAATCCGGCGGTGGTATAACCGACGTATGTTGCGCAGTTGATGCCTATGGGGCCAGGAGTTACTTGGCTAACGGCAACGATGTCCACAAATTCCTGTTGGCTCATCCAACCGTATTGTTCCACTTCCATCTGGATGAGCGAGAGAATGGCGAGTCCTCCACCGAAGCCGAAGAGACCTATCTTGAAGAATGAAAGGAAGAGTTGCAAATAGATCATTTTCGCCTCCTTTCTGTGATATCCACGATGATGAGGGTTAGAATTATTGTAGCAAGGATGACCCAGACGGGATTGACGTGCAAGAGCCAGATGAGGAGTGCGGCAGTAATGGGTATCAGGGCGGTCAACCAGCCAAGTTTGGCTGATTTGGACATCTTGAAGATCGGTGCGGCGATGAGGGCAACTACGGCGGGGCGGATTCCTTTGAAGGCGGCTTCTACGGCGGGCAGTTCTTTCCAATCGGTGAAGACAATCGCTATCGCGAGGATGATGAGGAAGGAAGGCAAAACGGCTCCAAGGACAGCGCCGGCTACTCCTCGCCAACCACCTACGCGCCAACCGATGAAGATAGCCGAGTTGACGGCAATCAGTCCGGGTGCAGCTTGCGCAAGCGCAATCATATTGAGAAATTCTTCCTCGTTGATCCAGCCTTTGCGGTCGACTACTTCGCGTTGGATAAGGGGCAACATGGCATAACCTCCACCGAGTGTGAAGGTGCCAATTTTAAGGTACGTATAAAACAGTTGCCAAAACAAAATCTTAATAATCGTACATTTTTTAGGGCAAAATTACCCTTGTTTTAATCCCGTATTGCCCCCGATGAAACCTCGATAAAACCCCGATATTCCCTCGATGGGCATAAAATCTTAAAAATAGTAAACTTTTGTTACTCTTTATTTTCGCGGAGTTGTTGCTTTACGAACTTGGCGAGCATGTTGATGGCGGCGTTGTTATGTCCACCTTGCGGCACGATGACGTCAGCGAAGCGTTTACAGGGTTCGATGAACTGCTCGTGCATGGGTTTGAGCACACGTTGGTAACGTTCGATGACCTGTTCGGCAGTACGTCCACGCTCCATGACGTCGCGTTTCATTACGCGGATGAGTCGGTCGTCGGCATCGGCATCTACGAAGATCTTGAGATCCATCTGATCGCGCATCATGGGTTCACGCAACGCCATAATACCTTCGACGATTACTACTTCTTTGGGCTCGATGTGAATCGTTTCCTCGGAGCGCGTACATGAAATGTACGAATAGATAGGTTGCTCGATAGGTTTTCCTTCTTTGAGCATCTCCACATGTTTGGCGAGGAGCGACCATTCGAAAGCATCGGGATGGTCGAAGTTGATGTGCTGGCGTTCCTCGACAGGCACGTCGCTACTGTCCTTGTAATACGAATCCTGAGGGATTACCACTACTTCGCCTTTAGGAAGGCGCTCGATGAGTTTTCTGACTACCGTTGTTTTGCCCGAGCCGGTACCGCCCGCAATGCCGATGATAAACATAAGAATATTGACGATTTGACGATTGACGATGTACGATTTAGTGATTGACGATGTACGATTTACGTATTACGGAGTGCAAAGGTACAGCTTTTTTTTGACATACGCAAGAGGGAATGATTTTTTCGAATAAAAAATATTTTTTATAAAATATTTGCGTATATAAATTTTTTTTATTACCTTTGCACCCGATTTTGAAATACTACCGAATAATGAAACGTAAAATAGCAATTATTGCCGGCGGAGACAGCAGCGAACATGATGTGTCGCTTCGTTCTGCGGCAGGTTTGTATTCCTTTATGGACAAGGATCGTTACGATGTGACGATAGTGGTGTTTGACGGGAAAAATTGGCATACCGAGGCAGGTGAGCCGATTGACAAGAATGATTTTTCTTTTACGCGCGAGGGCGTGAAGCACACGTTCGATTTCGCGTACATCACTATTCATGGTACACCGGGCGAGAACGGTATTCTGCAGGGATATCTCGATATGATCGGCATGCCATACAGTTGCTGCGGCGTGTTGGCAGCGGCGCTGACGTTCAATAAATACGCTTGCAACCATTATTTGTCGTATTTCGGTTTCCATATTGCGAACAGTATGATGCTTCGTGCAGGTCAGAAATTGCCGAACGCGCCGAAGATTGCCGAGACTTTGGGTCTGCCGTGTTTCATCAAGAGTAACGTAGGCGGTAGTAGTTTCGGTTGCACGAAAGTGAAGAAGGTCGAGGATATTTATCCGGCTATCGAGCGTGCGTTCAAGGAAGGCGACGAGGTGATCTGCGAGTCGTTTATGCAAGGTACGGAAGTGACTTGCGGCGTGTATAAGACAAAGGACAAGGCGATAGCATTCCCGATCACGGAGGTAGTGACGCATAATGAGTTCTTCGATTACGACGCAAAATACAAAGGAGAAGTGGATGAGATCACGCCGGCACGTATTCCTGATGCAATCCGCGATAAGATCCAAGCGGAGACCTTGCGTCTATATGACATCATCGGAGCACAGGGTATCATCCGCGTGGATTGGATTATCACGGGCGAGAAGATCAATCTGTTGGAAGTAAATACGACGCCGGGTATGACGCCGACGAGTTTTATTCCGCAGCAGGTACGGGCAGCCGGGTTGGATATAAAGGATGTGTTGACGGATATAATTGAGAACAAGTTTGTATGATCGATATCAACAAAGCGATAGAGGGTTTGGATTGGAATCGTGCGCCGCGAGGTTTGTACGAGCCTATCGAATACACGTTGGCTTCGGGTGGTAAGCGTTTACGTCCGACGTTGACGTTGATAGCTGCGGAGACGATTATGAACGGCGGTTTGCTGAACGGCGATGCCATCGAGCACGTGCTGCCAGCAGCGCTGGCGTTGGAGGTTTTTCATAACTTCACGCTGCTGCACGACGATGTGATGGATAAAGCGGAAGTACGTCGCGGTCGTCCGACGGTTCACGTCAAATGGAACGACAACACGGCTATTCTGTCGGGTGATCAGATGTTGATTGAGGCGTATAAACTGCTGAGTGATGTTCCTGCAGACAAGTTGCCGCAGGTGCTCAAATGGTTCAACGAGATGGCGACAGGTATCTGTGAAGGGCAGCAGTATGACGTTGATTTTGAGCACATGAGCCAGGTGAGTATTGATGACTATATGATGATGATTGAGAAGAAGACTTCGGTACTGCTAGCGTACGCAATGAAGATAGGCGGTTATATCGCCGGCGCTACACCGGAGCAACAGGAAGCGCTTTATCAATACGGTCTGCACATCGGCTTGGCTTTCCAGATCCAAGATGATATCTTGGATGTCTATGGTGACCCGAAGACATTCGGCAAAGCTATCGGCGGAGATATATTATGCAATAAAAAGACGTTTTTGCTGCTCACGGCGTTAGAGAACGCTGATGCAGAGAGTAAAGCGGAATTGCTGCAGTGGCTGATGGCTACCGATTGTGACAAAGAGAAGATTGCTGCCGTAACGGCTCTCTACAACCGCTTGGGTGTTCGTGAAGCGGGTGAGACGGTGATGGAGGAGCACACAGCGGAAGCGTTGGCGCAGTTGGACAAATTGCCGCAGAACAAAGCTACGGAGCAGTTGCGTGAGTTGGCGGAACAACTCGTAACAAGAACCAAATAGTAAATCGTTAAAACATACATACAATGCCTTATCGTCGTTTACCAAACACAGATTTAGCTCGACTTCATGCGCTTCAGAACGCTGTGCAACGTGCACAGGGCGCAGACTACACCGAGCAGGTGATTCCTTACAAGATGCTGAGTGAGATACAGCGTTTCCTTGTGCCGTTTGAGAACGTGGTGATGCAGTCGAAGGACAACTATGCATCTACGGTCAACGCCAACAAGCAGTACCGTCACATCGTGCAGAACGCGCGTATGTACATCTCGCATTTTATCCAGGTGCTGAACCTCGCTGTCATCCGCGGAGAGATCAAGAAAGAGCAGAAGTTGCTTTATGGTCTGGATCCGCATCAGCATATTGTGCCGGATTTGTCCACGGAGGACTATCTGTTGGAATGGGGAAAGAAGATTATCGAAGGTGAGCAGAAACGTATGGCCAACGGCGGTTTTCCGATTTATAACCCGGCCATCAACAAGGTCAAGGTACACTATGATATCTTCTGCGAGCACCAACGTCAGCACACCTTCCATATTCAAAACACCGAGCGCGTACACGGCGATTTGGAGCCTATGCGTGCGCAGGCGGACGAAATCATTTTGAATATCTGGAATACGGTTGAGGAGTATTATAAGAACGAGTTGCCGTACGCCAAGATGATGAAATGTCAGTTGTATGGTGTGATTTACTATTACCGTACAGGCGAAAGAAAACTCTCAGCCGAGAGCGACCGAGAGTTACAACATATACGTGATATTCAGCCGACTATCCAATGGTCTGCTGAGGAGTAACGACGCGATCCATTTTCTTATCCCTCCAGGTATGCGGCACGTCGTGCTTCTTGAGCTGGAAGTCATAGCAAACGCCTACTTTTTTAGCGAGCAGCTGCTTGGATAAGAACTTATCGTAATAGCCTCCACCCCGCCCGATGCGATGTTTCTGCTTGTCAAAGACTACGCCGGGCACGAAAATAAGATCGATGGCACCTTTGAAGGTATCCGTTTGCGGTTCCGGCACGCCAAGCCGACCCTTACGCATCATATCCTCGCCATCATACGGACGCACCTCCATCGAATGACGATGGGTGACGGGGAAAAGGAAGGTTTTTTGATCTTTGTATTTGTTGAGCAACGGACGCAGATCCACCTCGTTATGAATGGGGTAATAGATGAGCACCGTCTGTGCGTTTTGGAACCACGACATCTGCTCTATCTGCGCGACGATACGTGCTGACTGCTCCGCTACTTGCTCGGGCGTCATGATACGACGCTGCTGCTCCACGATAGCCCGCAAGGCCTGCTGCTCACGACGAGCGTGCACCCAGGGCAACCACATTTTGAGATCGTAAATTTGAGACTCGAATAACATAAATCGTATTAGTTTAACCTTTGCGGCTGCAAAGGTACAACAAAAAATTGAAATGCGCAAATTTTTCTACATATTTATCTGTTTTATACCGTTTCTTTTGATCGGTTGTGAGAAAGCAGAGACGAAAAAGGCCACTTCTTCCGTGGCCCAATTGACCGGTTTTGCGTTTGCCAAGAACGACAGTATGCCGGGTTTGGCGAAAGCCGTATTCACTGTTGAGGAACGGTTGGACACCGGTCTTGTTTGGAATCAAGACTCTATCATGTACGGCACGAGTCTGAAGCGTGTAGTACCGCGTTTTTCGTTTGCCGCGACTCCCGGTGCGGCATTCCTCACGTTCCCGGACACCATCGTCAGTCTGACAGGTTACGATACGCTCGACTTCACCAAGAAGCCGATTTATCTCACCATCCGTTCGTCCGACCGTACAACGACCAAAGTGTATGAGATCTGCCCGACGGTACACCAGGTGGATCCGGATTTGTACTCATGGGAGCAGTTATGCGCAGGTATCTATGCAACAGACGACAGCGAGCAACGCGTAGTGGAGCTGGACGATGCGTTTGTGATGATTGCTTCGAACGGTTTTGAGTTGCATGCATGGGGTTCGGAGGACGGCAGCACTTGGATTGACTTAGGTGCTCCTGCAGGACTGCCGGCAGGAACCAAAGTGCGTCAGATCATCAGTAGCGGTGACACCTTGTTCTATGGTCAGGACAACGCCGTGTACACCAGTACGGACGCTATCACATGGACGGCGCACAGCGTGAGCGCTACCGTGCGCACGATGTTACTTTATTGGAACGAGCGCGTATGGGCACTCACGGGCGATGAAGATGACTATGAGTTGGCGATGTTTGACGGCAGTGCGTTGCAGATGACCGGCATCAAGCCTGACGGAGAGTTCCCGATCAGCGACTTCGGTACCGTCACTTTCTATAGCGCCAGCTTACGCGACCGCGCGATGATCATCGGTGGTTTTGCTGAGAACGGTCGCAGTCTCAACACTCGGTGGAACTTAGAGTATTCGCGTCATACGCAAGAGAACGGCGGGTACCGCCTGCAGGAGTTCTCGATTGACAGACCGCAGTTCACAAGCCTCACCGGCATCTCCGTCATCAGTTACAATGACCAGCTGTTGCTCTTCGGCGGCGTGGACGATAAGATGCAGTATTTCGGACGGGATATATTGATTTCCGAGGACGAAGGACTCACATGGAATGCCGCGGACACAACCAAGAACCAGTTGCCGGCAGTCTATCAGGCGCGGCAGAAACAGACGGCTATCGTACGCGACAGTTATATATACCTCTTCGGAGGTCAAGACAGAACGACCACCTATAGCGATGTCTATCGCGGTCATCTGAATAGTATCGATTGGTAAACAACAAAACAACTAAAATATTTAACATTATGACTATCAAAGATTTCAAATTTGCCGGTAAGAAGGCGATTGTCCGTGTGGACTTCAATGTGCCCCTGGACGAGAATGGTAAGATCACAGATGACACCCGTATCCGCGGTGCGCTTCCTACGCTGAAGCACATTCTGGACGAAGGTGGTGCGCTCATCATCATGAGCCACATGGGTAAGCCGAAAGGTAAAGTGCAGGCTAAGTTCAGCCTCAGCCAGATTGTGGACGCAGTAAGCAAAGCGCTTGGTCGTCCGGTTCAGTTCTCAGAGGACTGCGCAAAAGCGCAAGACAAAGCTGCTGCGCTCAAACCGGGTGAGGTTCTGTTGCTCGAGAATCTGCGTTTCTATCCGGAGGAGGAAGGTAAACCGGTAGGTATTGAGAAAGAAGATCCGGCTTATGAGGCGGCTAAGAAAGAGATGAAAGCTCGTCAGAAAGAGTTCGCTAAGGTTTTGGCAAGCTACGCTGACTGCTATGTGATGGATGCTTTCGGTACCGCTCACCGCAAACATGCTTCGACAGCTGTCATCGCTGACTATTTCGATGCAAATAGCAAGATGCTCGGTTTCCTGATGGAGAAAGAGGTTGCTGCTGTGAACGCTGTGCTCGGCGACATCAAACGTCCGTTCGTAGCTATCATGGGTGGTTCGAAAGTAAGTTCGAAGATCGGTATTATTGAGAACTTGTTAGGTAAGGTGGACAAACTGATTCTCTGCGGCGGTATGACCTATACGTTTGCTAAAGCGCACGGCGGTGAGATCGGCGGTTCTATCGTAGAGCTCGACAAACTGGACGTAGCGCTGGGCGTTGAGGAGTTGGCTAAGAAAAACGGCGTAGAGCTCGTGCTCGCTCCGGATGCTATCTGCGCAGACAGCTTCAGCAACGATGCTAACCAGAAAGTATTCCCGTCGAATGCTATTCCTGAGGGTTGGGAAGGTCTGGATGCCGGTCCGAAGGCACAAGAGAACTTCCGCAACGCAATCAAGGGCGCGAAGACAATACTCTGGAACGGTCCTGCAGGTGTGTTCGAGTTCGATAACTTCTGTGACGGTAGCCGTGCAATCGGTGAGGCTATTGCAGAGGCAACGGCTAATGGCGCTTTCTCGCTCATCGGTGGTGGTGACTCTGTAGCATGCGTTAACAAATTTGGTCTGGCAGACAAAGTATCGTATATCTCCACCGGTGGTGGTGCATTGCTCGAGGCAATCGAGGGCAAAGTTCTCCCGGGTGTAGCAGCAATTAAAGGTGAATAATTATGGAAGTAGTAGGTAAGATTATACAAGTACTGCCGGCACAGGAAGGTGTCGGTCGTAACGGCAACCCTTGGCGCGTGCAGCCGTATGTATTGGAGACACTTGATCAATATCCCCGTAAGGTGCATTTCGAGGTATTCGGCGAGGACCGTATCAAACAGAATCCGTGCGATGTAGATCAATTAGTGACGGTTAGCTTCGATATCGAGAGCCGTGAGTTCAACGGCCGTTGGTACACCTCTATCCGCGCATGGAAGATCCAGCAGGGTGACACAACCCAGGCTGCGGCTGTTCCTTCTGCTGCAGCACCTGTAGCTGCTCCTGCGGCACCGGCGGCTCCTGCAGCTGCACCGGCTGAGGCTCCGGCTCCTAACGTTGATCCGTTTGACGCTTCTGCAGGCGAAGGCACAAGTGACCTGCCGTTCTAATGCGTAAGTGGGTTAACATAACAATACCTGTTGTCTTGTTAGCGGCGGCCGCCATCGTGTGTGCCGTCCGCTGGCAGGCTTGGTTCGGGATGCCCGATGAACCCGTCTGGACTGGCGATGTCATCGACTCGGTGCTGACAAGTCCGACTGACGAAGAAGGACTCACTTTCCTCGTTATGGGCGATATACATAGCAACCTCACGCGCGATGACTATGACACACTTGCTGCACGCGTGCCGCAAGCTGATGTGGTGCTGCAAACGGGCGATTGGATGGAGCGCGGACAGGAATACTATCGCCAGCAACTGCTGCGCGAGTGGTCTCATAGCGCGCTCAATGGAAAACCCGTCATCGCTTGCCCGGGTAATCACGAGTATAACAAAGGTTTTCCGAAAGAACTGTCCGAAGCATGGCAGAAGACCTTCTATGCGCCTTCGGTGGAGGGTATCAAAGGCGCCAATTACTACGTCGATTTTCCGTTCATGCGTCTCATCGTTCTGGATACCAACCCCATGGACCGCATCGTTGAGATGACGCGACTGCTCACGTGGCTACGGAAAGCAATGTATGGTGCGGAAGGCAAATATATCGTCGTCATGATGCACCACCCTGTTCTCTCTGCTGCTAAAGGACGCTTCAACGCCGGCGTGTATACAACATTCCGTTATGCGCTGAGCCAGACCGACCTCGTGCTTTGCGGACACGACCATAACTACGTGCGCAAAGGTTCGTTCGTGATGCTTAATACAGCCGGCAAAGTCAAACCGCTGCGGAAGTCCTTGCAAGCGGATGTCATCTCACAAGACTTCGTCTATGGGGTCTTGACGGCAGATGAGGCAGGCCTATCCTTTAAGGTGTTTCGCCGCAACGATGGTGTAGCCATCGATTCCCTTTATGTTAAGCACGACTGAAGCGATAGTGCTGTCGCTGCAGCCGCACTCCGACAAGGCACACGTCCTACACGCGTACACTCGCGCGGGCGGGCGCGTTAATTATATGGTGTACGGCCTCGGACGCAAAAACACCTCCGGCAAATACTCGCCGCTCTCCATCGTCCAACTCACTACGGACGAACGCTCGGTACGCACGGCGCAACTCAGTTATGTGCCGCAGACCATCGTCCAAGATCCGTATAAACGCACGATCGCACTCTTCATCAGCGAAGTGCTCTACCATGTGCTGCGCCATCCGATGACGGATGAACCGCTCTATGACTATCTGGAGCAGGCAATAGAGCAACTCGACCGCTGCACGGAGCCACAGAACTTTCACCTGCTGTTCCTCGTGGATTTAGCCGCCAAACTCGGTTTCGCTATCCCCCTAAACCCTAATTCACAAAACACTCACTCCTTCAATCCTCACCCTACCACGCGCAAGGAACGGCAACAGGCTCTCCGCGCGCTGTGTGACTATTTCGAGGAACATGTCGAGACCTGGCAAAACCCCAAATCGCTCGACATCCTCATGGAAGTATTTGATTAGCACTTGTCCTCGAGATGCTTTCGAAATGCCTTCGAAGTGCTCGCGATGATGTCTTATTTATTTTTCCCGTCCTAAAAAATGTTTCTAAAAATGTTAGTTACTGTGTGGCGAAGCGGGCGGGGATGATTTCCACGCGGCGGTCCTTGGAGAGTTGTTTCTCGGTGTTATAGCGGTAGGGTTTTTCTTCGCCGAAGGACCAGACTAACATCCGTTCGGGTTCGACTCCTTTATCGATGAGAACAGCTGCCACGGCACGGGCACGTTTGAGTGCCAGGCGCTGGTTATAGCCGTCCGTTCCCAACCGGCACGCATGACCGTACACATGGATCTTCAGATCCGGATAACGCTTCATCATCGCCACTACAGAGTCCAGGACGTAGGCGGGCTCGAGGATAGGTACATCGTCATCAAAATGGAACCAGATAACCGCCTCAGCGAGCAAGGAATCCAGTTGACGCTCATGCGGCAGCGGCGTATTGTCTATCTTCTGCGGCGCTTTGGTTGCCGGAGATTTGGCTACAGTGGCGACAGGCCGGAGTTCATTCGGACAAACCGTATCATGGATATAGACGGTATCATGGACGGTAACCACTTTTTTCTCATCGGGGAACTCCTTGAGCAGTTTTTTAAGTTCATTTTTCTTCTCTTTCTCCGTCTTCCCCGGCCAGATGGAGATGCCGATCTTAAGTCCCGCCATCCAAGGATGGAGTGCGCCCACTTTATCCGTTCCGAAGAGTCCGCGGTACTCATTCATGAAGGCATAGTTATTATGTGTATTTCGGAATCCAAGCGGCACGCGTTCATCCATTTTTGTAGCGGAGAAATCATTGATGAGATACTGGCCGTAGGCGGCTATATAGAGCTCGTAATGCGGGCTGATGCGGACCGCGAGTCCCAGTTCGGCATACGCCACCGCATTGATCAGATTGAGGCGATTGGTGATGGACTCTTCCTGCTTGGTATCGAAACGCTCCGTCTCGAATCGTCCGGGCAGATCATGCAAGGTCAGCTGCCACTGTTCGTACCAGCCGGTATGGGTGATATCTCCCGACACGCGCGTATAATTCGCCAAGACGGGTATGGCCAGTTTGGCACCGAGCGCGGCATGCAGGCCAGCTTTGCTGCCGCTACTCTTGAAATAACGGAAGCGCAGGCCGAGAGGCACTTCGATGAGATACGCCTGCTGCCGCTCTCGGAAATCCGAGAAAGCGGTATAATGGATATACGGCTCTCCCGTATAATCGGTGAGCGGCGAGCCGTCCTGCCATGTGCGCCACTCCATCCGCTCGGTCAGACGCGACGAGGATGACACGCGGGAGAAGGACAAACCGAGCTGCAGACCTACGGACGGATGGAAGAAATACGTATAGCCCAATCCGGCGCCGAACGCGGCACTGAGATCGACGGCTCCGCCTTGCAGTTGATAGCCTAAAGAACCTACTCCGCCAAGGGCGTAGATATCGAGGTAATGCTTGATCGGTTTCTCTTGTTTGGCTTTTTGCTTAGGGGCAGCAAAAGCTCCGAGACCTACCGACAGCAACGCTATGATCCACAAGTTTTTTTTCATTATTTCTCTTCCTGGCCAAGCATGTTATAGGTTTTCTCATTGAGGATGAGCAGTAGTCGTCCGTCACGAAGAATTTTCTTTCCGCGAGAGCCGTCTTCGATCTCGTTGACCGGCGTTATCGGTCGGTACTCATAGACACAGCTGCGGTACTCCGTTCCGTCCGCGCCGATCATCACCACCTGGTAGAATCCGTTCAGGCCGTTGTACTCATAGTAGAACTGCCCCGTGGCGTCTTCGATCGGTTCGTTGTTGCGATACCACTGATAGGACACAAAGGTGAGACCCTTGTCGTTATGCTTACCGCTATTATCCACGAAGACAACCTCGTTCTCTTTGCGATGCACAAAGCCATCCAAGTCGATGGAGAAGGGCAGGATAGTCGGTGCGCTGCGTTTGCAGTCATCGGAGCTGGCTGTCTCTGCAAAGAAAGAGATTGTCATCGAATGTTTGCCCAAGGGCAGCGGAGTCGGAACGGGGATCTCGATGATTTGCGATACGGGCATCGGTGCGTTGAGCGAATCGCGGAAGCCTATCTCCTTGGCGCTCTCCGAGAAGGTGAGGTCAAAATGATCCGGCGCACCGTTAA
This sequence comes from Paludibacteraceae bacterium, assembly GCA_024692565.1. Lineage (GTDB taxonomy): Bacteria > Bacteroidota > Bacteroidia > Bacteroidales > Paludibacteraceae > Colicola. Next base: position 35,971 of record JAILMN010000010.1, on the reverse strand, counting down.
CGACCGTATAGGAGATATTCATGATCTGCGCTGTCTCGCAAACCGAGAGAACGGGTTCCACTTCCACTTCCGGAGTGGAGGTCAAGAGACATTGCAGCGTGACATCAAGCGAGCATCCCTCCGTGGTCTGATCCTGCATCACCGTGGTCTCATTCTCTTGCGTGAAGCGATATTGCTTGGTGCTACCGTCCGCAAAAGTATAGGTATAGACATAGGGCAGCGTGCAGGCCTTGACGTACTCCGTTCGTTTTTCCGAACGACCGAATCGCCACATGGCGGAGTTCGCAGATATTTTCCGCTCCGACTCACACAGCAGGTTCAGTACGGCCCGTTGGACATAGAGCGTTACGGGTACGGAGAGTCCGTATGAACTGAGGGAGATCGTAGTATCAAGCGTAGGGGCATTATGATGGATAGTATCCAGGAGTAAGGTGTCCGCACCGCCGCGATAGAGCAACCAGCAATAGACATACTCGCTACCCGGTTCGCCTGTAGCTGCCTGCTGCTGAAGGATGGTCATCGGCACGTCATCGATGGTGCTGTTGTCCGTACATAGTTGGTCATCAATCGGCGTGATTGCACCGGCGTCGTAGTCCTTATAAACACGCACGTGCACTTCGCCCGCGGATGTCTGCCAATCCATCAGGCCGGTGTTATCTTTCACTTGGCGATGGAAGACATAGGTCTGTCCGTGGGTTAGTGCGATATCCGCCAGATCCAAGACAGTGGTATCGGCACCGGGGATAGGTTCGCCATTACAGAGCCAACGATAGAGATAGATGCCGTTACCGCCACTGACGGAGTCTATCTCATTGATGGTATCGGTACAGAGGGAGGTACATAACTGGCGCTCGAACAAATCGATACGTCCCGGGTCAAGCGTCTCATACACATAGACCACATACGGACGGAAGGACTCGACGGGTAAGGCTTCGCAGGCCGTTTCGCTGACCTTACGCGTGAAGGAATACTTGCCGGGTTTGGTGAAGTTATAATCGAAAGAGGGTGTATTGACCGGACTGCCGCCCATATAGAGCGGATCGCGGATGTCATCTTCGGTAGGAGCGAGCCAGTCCTGCGTTGCCGGATCCCATGCGCTGCGCGTCATCGCCCATGTATAGTTAAAATGACCGCCACCGCCGGACGCATCCCGTGCACTCTCAATGGTCAAGGTAATGGGTAAGATGCCGTACAAGGTATCCGGTTTCTCGACCAACTCACCCGGGTCGAATTTCTCGCGCACATGGAGGAACAACCTTCCCACAGGCGCGCCATACAATCCTTGTGATAAGGTCCACTCTGTTTTACACTTGCAATCCTTCACATAACGTCTGAATGCATAATCACCCGGGACATCCGTCGGTAGGCACCAGTCTTTATATATCTCTTGCGGCATATAGAACGTGTCTATCGGTTCATAATGCTCCGGATAGCGACTGATGACCGTATCGCGGATAATCATATATTGGTAACTATACGTTGAGTTCTTCTGTTCATCATCCTTGCCTCCGGATGCCTCTTTGCCACCGTTATTCTGCACCATGAACTTGACATCCTCTTGGTTCCAACAAGCCCATGTTTCTCCGGACACGACTCCGGCATCAAACACATCGTATCCTTTCACAATCGTATATACTTGCTTGACGAACTTATCATAAGTCTGCGTGAGGATAACCTCCTGGTTACCGCATGGACGGAATACTTGGGCGACAGAAGAAGTGGGGCTGGGGATATAGATTACATCCGGGCTGGGTGAATACCATTGTCCTTCTCCGAGATTATTATACAACCTATCTAATATGATAGTCTGCCGCGGGACATTTCCTTCCTTTGGTGCACCTACTCCTTCCGCACGCTCGATAGGGCGATTGTCGGCATCCAGACTGACGGCAAAGCCGGACAGCCAAGACGCAGGGTGATTTTTGAAACAAACCAACTGTGCATGCACGTCGCTACACCATTCAACCTCTGGATTTTGATAATACGGACCGTACTGCCAAAAGTTTTTGGACTTTTCAATCGCATATTTCGTATTGTCCGTAAGGATAGGATCATTGGCCCCATAACCCGTTGCATACATGCGCGTCAACTGCTGGTCAAAAACCACTTTAATCAATTGTGTCTCAGGAGCTTCGTTCTTGCCAAATAGCGCTCCTACGTGGTCGGTTCCTTTGCAGTAACCCATGTTATAGCAATTATCTAATACGGAAGAGACACTATTGAAACCGACTAATCCTCCTACATGATTATTGGCGTCCGTGATAATGCCGGCATTATAGGAATAGTTAATTGCGCCGTAGTTTGTTCCAACCAGACCGCCGATGTTATCGCCATTATGGGCGATGATCTGCAGCATGTTAAAACAATGGTGAATCGTTCCGCGGTTCACGCCCACGAACGAGCCGACATTATTGGAACCATCGGTCATAATCTGGCCTTGCGCGATACCTAGATGATGCACCACGGCAGCCTCTCCTGTCTCCGCGATGAGGCCTGCGCCCTTGGGAAAGGCGGAACTAAGCATATAGAGATTATACACCACATGGATATTGCCGTCCAGCTCTCCTTGGAACGGCGCCGCTTCACTGCCGATAGGTATCCAACTGGGAGGTGTGGGGTGCGTACCACCCAAATCGAGATCGTCCGTCAGACGGATTATTTTGCCTGCGAACGTATTGGTTTGACTCGCCTCCGCTATCCACGCCAACTCTTCCGGCGTAGCGATCGTGTAGGTCGTGCCGTCGTTGACAGGTTCCGTCTTGGCTCCTGTCCAAGGTGCTGCCGAGACAAAAGTGGAGAAACCCAAAGTTGCGCACAGCATCACGGTATTCTTTATAACGCGATAATTAGCCATAAGCAAATGATTTATTCCATATGTAGTTTTTTGCGAGAGGCGAGTAGGACGATGACGGCGGTGATGGCAGAGAAGGTGTCGCTGACGGGGATGGACCACCATACACCGTCAAGGGGCTCGGCAAAGAGCAGCGGCATCCACAACGCCAGCGGTATGAGATAGAGCACCTGACGCGTCAGGCTGAGGAATATGGCTTTGCCTGCCTTACCGATAGAGGTAAAGAGATTACCCGTCACCATCTGGAAGCCGATGATGAGCATGGACGAACAGATGATGCGCATCGGTTTGATAGTGAGGTCGATGAGCAAGGGATCATGCGTGAACATCTGCGTGACCATACGCGGGAACCACTCTCCCAAGATAAACACGCAGCCCATCACGCCCGTAGCATACAGGCAGGTGAGGTAGAAGGATTTGAGCATACGGTCGTAGTGCTTCGCTCCGTAGTTATACCCCGCGATAGGTTGCATACCCTGGTTGAGACCCATCACCATCATCGCAAAGACGAAGGTCAGACGGTTGATTACCCCATAGGACGCAATCGCCATATCGCCACCGAACGTCTTCAGTTGATTATTGATGATGACCACCACAAAACAATGCGCGATATTATACAGGAACGGGGACATTCCGATTGCCAATGCACGAAAAGTAATATGCTTATTTAGTCGCCAAATCCCCCGATGAAAGCGGACTAATTCGTTCTTATCAAAGAATTTTGTTACCTGCCATGTGACCGCGATTGCCTGACTGATGACCGTTGCCAAAGCGGCTCCACGGACACCCATGTCGAGACCGAAGATAAAGATCGGATCCAGGATAATATTGATGACCACCGCGACGATGGTGGCGGTCATTGAGAAACGCGGATGTCCCGCTGAACGCAACATCGCATTCAAACCAAAATAAATATGCGTCAGGATATTGCCGTACAGGATAATCTCCATGTATTGATGCGCATAGCCGATCGTATCTTCACTGGCGCCGAACGCCATGAGAATGGGATTAAGCCATACCAAGCCCACCACCATCACCACGGCGGAAAGGATGATGTTCATCACGATCACATTACCCAAAACGCGGTTGGCTCGGTCATAGTCTTTCTCACCAAGATAGATTGCTAATAGCGAAGAAGCCCCCACACCAACGAGACTACCGAATGCTGCACAGATATCCATGAATGGTTTCGCCACAGTCAATGCGCCTAACGCCAACGCACCGCATCCGTGACCGATATAGATACTATCCACGATGTTATACAACGACGTAGCCGTCATAGCAATGATAGCAGGCAACGCATACTTCCAAAGGAGTTTATGTATTGGCTCTATGCCTAATTCCGTCGGTTGACTCATGTGCTTTTAATCTTCCAATTGCTTCGCTATTGCTTCGAATGCCGCCGCGGCAGGATGACCGCCCTGAAGGACAATAGGCATACCTTCATCTCCACCTTCGCGTATCGATTGCACTAACGGTATCTGACCCAATAAGGGTACGTTCAGTTCTTCCGCCAGACGTTTTCCTCCGTCACGGCCGAAGATATAATATTTACTATCAGGTAACTCGGCAGGTGTGAACCACGACATATTCTCGATGAGACCGAGGATAGGTACATTAATTTTCTCGTTTTGGAACATCTCTACACCTTTGCGTGCATCCACAAGCGCCACGGGTTGCGGTGTCGTCACCACGATGGCACCTGTCAGTTGCAGTTCCGATATCAGCGTGAGGTGGATATCACTGGTGCCCGGCGGCAGGTCGATAAGGAAATAATCCAATTCGCCCCAATGGGCATCTTCTATCAACTGTTTGATAGCATTCGATGCCATGCCTCCGCGCCAGATGACCGCTTGCTCGGGATTGACGAAGAAACCGATGGACAGCATCTTCACGCCGTACTGCTCGATGGGCTCGATGAGCGTACGTCCTTCTTCCTCCACCGACATCGGTCGGCAATCCTCGGTATGGAACATTTTCGGCATCGACGGGCCATGAATATCGGCATCGAGCAATCCGACGCTGTATCCCTTCTGCGCCAACGCTACCGCCAGGTTCGCCGTCACCGTACTTTTACCTACTCCGCCCTTGCCGCTATGGATGGCGATGATGTGCTTCGCGTGAATGGACGAGGGAGCGATTGACGATTGACGATTGACGATTGACGATTTGGTATATTTGGGATGGATCTTCACCGCTATATTCGGATCGACATAGGTTTGGAGCGCCACTTCTGCCGCTTTCATCACGGATTTCGCAAAGGGATCGTTGTCCTTTTGGAAAATGAGCGAGAACGACACCTCAAAGCCGGAGATACGGATATCATCTTCCAGCATTCCGCTCTCTATGAGGTCTTTGCCCGTACCTGGATAGCGCACATGGCGCAGCGCATCAATGATTTGTTGAGGATACATAATTTCTTCCGTATGAACGATAACTGTCTTTTTCTATTTCGATGGTGGGTTCCTCCCAAGCGGTGAGAGGCGCCAATTGCCACTCCGCATACTTGATACTCATTCCACGGTCGAGCCACTGCTTCTCATAGTGCGTCTGCAGGGCACGAGCATCCGAAAATTGCTCGTTGAATGCGAGCGAATCCGCATATAAATCATCCGTGGAACAGCGCACGGGATAAGGATTCAGCCGCAGCATCTCCATGGTATAGGTATAGAGGAAGGGGCTGTCCGTTTTCAGATGAATAAGCCCGTTGGGCTTAACGATACGCTGGTAGCGCTGCATGAAATAGGTGGAGGTAAGTCGTTTGGTAGCTTTCTTCATCTGCGGGTCACAGAAGGTGATCCACACCTCATCCACCTCGTTGGCGGCAAAAAAAGTTTCGATGAATTCGATGTTTGTTCGCAGAAACGCCACATTGCGCAGGCCTTCCTGCTCCGCCTCTTTGGCACCCGCCCACATACGTGCTCCTTTGATATCCACGCCGATGAAGTTTTTCTCCGGATACTTGCGCGCCATGCCTACGGTATATTCACCCCGTCCGCAGCCCAACTCCAGCACGATCGGATGGTCATTACGGAAATAGCGCTCATGCCAATGCCCCGCCATCGGTTCATACGGCGGTTGAAACACATTGGAGAAAGTCTCCATCTCCGCAAACTTCTTGAGTTTATTTTTCCCCATTACGTATGATCTCCAATCCTATATCCGTCACGCCGCGCAGCAACGAGTCCCGCATGCCGTGCGCAATAGTGAGCGTGTATCGTCCGGTATCGGGGAATTGCTTCTCCTCCTCGATGAGCACAGGCATCTCGATAAAGCCGTAATGCTTGTCTCCCAACCATCTGCCGCGGTCATCCGCCAGATAGAACTCAATCGTATCCTTGCGCGCTCCATTATCCACAAAGAGCCAAATATTCTGGTAAGGATAGCGCTCGTTGTGCCTCAAATAGACCAGCATGCGGTATGGCACCGATGCATCATCGATGGAATAATCAAATTGCACCGCCGAATCCACATTCCATTTATCCGATGATATCGGGGAAAATTGACTATATACAATATCGGTTCTGCAGGAAGATAAGCAGAGCGCCAGCACAGCCAAACCAATGGTTAATCGTTTCATTTTCTATCCCTCCTATCTCTTCGGTCATCACGTCTGTCGTTATGATGATGCTTTTTCTTGCGGTCAAAACGCGTTACATCGTCGTGTCCCAGCACATTCTGGTAACCGACCTCCGGCACCACGGCACGCGTGCCCTCCAGATTAAACGGTTTTTCTCCGCGCCTGTTCATCGCGATGATCTCATGCGCACGACCCGTGGTGATGGTTTGCAGATTCGCCATCACGTGCTCATCGGACGAATAGGTGACGGTACCCGCCAACGGGTCGGCAGAGAAGAAATAATACGTAGCATCCTTCGTCTCCAAAGGAATATTGCGGGACGGCAATAATTTCGATGCATCTTCATAGACCGGCACCTCGTAGTTGAGACAGCACTTGAGTTTCGCACACATGCCGGCTAACTTCTGCGGGTTAGGCGATATATTCTGCAGCCGCGCCGCTCCTGTTCCTACCGACGAGAAATTGATCATCCATGTGGAGCAGCACAACTCGCGTCCGCAAGGACCCGTTCCGCCGATACGTCCTGCTTCCTGGCGCGCACCGATCTGCTTCATCTCAACGCGGATGCGGAAGGTTTCGGCATACACCTTGATGAGTTGACGGAAATCGACACGTCCGTCAGCGATATAGAAGAAGATCGCTTTCGAGCCGTCTCCCTGATACTCCACATCGCCGATTTTCATCTCCAGCCCCAGAGACTTAGCCAATTGGCGCGCTTTGATCATCGTCTCGTGCTCGCGCGCATGCGCCTGCTCCGCGCGTTCCAAATCTTCTTCTGTGGCAATGCGTACGACCTGACGTATCTCATAACGCGAGGAGTCGATACGATTCTTACGTATCTGCAGCTCCACCAGTTTACCCGTCAGCACCACTTCACCCAAGTCATGACCCGGGTTGGCTTCCACCACCACTTTCACACCTTTCTCCAAAGGCAGATGCTGGCTATTATGGAAATAGCCCTTTCGGGTATTCTTAAATTGCACTTCTACCAAATCCGTCAATTGGGTATTCTCCGGCAGATCCGACAGCCAATCGCTGACGGGCAGCATGTGCGCCGAGTTGCGCTTCGTAGCCGCTGCCCCCAATTGCTCATGCGCGTTTCCTACTATATATTTCTTCATATTTTTGGTTTTTTGATCAATACTATCATTTGCAGGCAAAGGTCAAAGAAAATCACTTTGGCATTGCCGTTCTGCTCTATTTGTCGCTCCGCCAGATCGAGTTGGTTCATGATGGCTTCCACATTGCCGCTATGAATATACGGCGCAAAATTAGCGGAGAACGCCCGCTCCTCCTCCATCTGGTAATTGAGTTCGGGTTGTGCGAGATTGCGGATGTAGTTCTCCCGCACCTGCTGCTGGGCATACTGCAGAAAATGCTTCTGTTTCTCGCGTCCCACCTTACTGTCCGCCATATCGAGACTCCACTGGCGCAAGCGCTTCAGACTCTCGTATTTCTTATGCGGGTCACGCAGCACGCCTACCGTATAAGCATCCCTGAAAAGCGCAATAAAATCGCGCAGTTCCTGCTGATTTTCTTCGGATTCATCGGCTTTTTTCAGCGCCGACAAGTAACTGCCGTTAGCGATGCGAGCGATATCCAATGCTTTGGTAGCGTCTATGCCGTTTTGCTGCAACGCCTGCGCGATGGTCTCCGTCTCCAGACGCGGCACACGAATCGTTTGCACGCGCGACTGAATGGTGGACAATAGCGCCTCCGGATGCTCGCTCACCAGCAGGAAGACCGTTTTGGGCGACGGTTCCTCCAACAATTTGAGCAACTTATTGGCACACTGCGCATTCATCCGCTCGGGCTGCCAGATGATCATCACTTTATATCCCTCGCCGTAGGCTTTCAGACTCAATTTGCGCATGATCTCTCCGCTCTCTTTCTCGTAGATCATACTTTGCTTGGTCTCAACGCCCAAGGCTTTATGCCAATCTTCGAGGTCAAAGTAATGCTTATTGAGAATAATCTCGCGCCAAGGCTCGAGGAAGGAGTCACAGGTCTCATCCGAACCGACGATCGGGAAGACGAAATGCAGATCCGGATGCTGCAATCGCTCAAACTGCAGACAGGTCGGGCAAGTTCCACAACTGTCTTCGTCCGTACTATGCGGACAATTGAGGTATTGGGCATACGCCAACGCCAGTTGCAGTTTGCCAATACCCGAGATGCCGGCAAAGAGTTGCGCATGAGGGATTCGTCCCTCTCGCACCGCCTGACGAAGTTGCTGCTTCGTAGCTTCCTGTCCTATGATTTCGCGGAATAGCATTACGATTTTCTTCCGTTGATTACGGCATTTCTTACCGCTTCGATCGCTTCGTTAGCATCCGCGAACTGCTTCAGATCAATGGGTTCGCCAATGTGCATATGTACTGGCACGCGATGAACGAAGGGTTTGCCTTTGGGCAGCACCTCAAAGCATCCGTCGAGCGAAAGCGGGATGACGGGTAGGCCTAAATCCCATGCAATCTGGAACGCACCGCGTTTGAAACGTCCCACCTGACCATCGAGACTGCGTGTTCCTTCCGGGAAAATGACCGTACATACGCCGTTCACCAGCTGCTTCTCCACCTCTTTGAGGCTCTCCATCGCCGCTTTGGCATTGCGCCTATCCACAAAAATATGTCCGGCAGCTTTGCATCCCGTTCCGACAAACGGCACTTTGCGCAACTCCGCTTTCATCAGCCATTTGAAGATCACCGGCAGCCATCCGTAGATCAACCACACATCGAACATCGACTGGTGATTGGACACGAAGACATAACTCTGATTGGGCTGAATATGCTCGGTTCCATCGACAGAAACGGGCAAGAACATCAACCAGAAGAACGAGCGCGACCAGAACTGCTGCACCTTATGCACAAACTCCGCGTTGCGCCAATGGACGGTCACGATGGTGAACAAGGCCGTGAAGATGGTGAGGCACACCAATAACGGCCATGCTATCAGATACTGATAGACGATATAAAACGGATAGATGATGTATTTCATATTTCAATAATTTTATTCTTTATTCTTTATCGTATTTCTGCAAAAATCCGCGGTAGAGCGCACAGATACGCCTGATTTCATCCCATGTTTCTTCGCTCAATTTCGTTCCCACGATCTCCACTACACGTCCGGCAGCGATTGTACCGATCTCGGCACAACGGCGGATATCAAAGCCATCGCTCAACGCATGCAAGAATCCTCCGGCAAAAAGGTCTCCGGCACCGGTGGAGTCAGTACAATTGGTGGTGATGGCACCTATGTGGTGACGTGTGCTTCCCTGCTGTACATACGAGCCGTTTTTACCCACTTTGACCACCGCGATATCGCATTGCTCGGCGATCATCTGCACCGATTCCTCGGGATTGAGATGGGTATAAGCGAAGGACTCATCCTCGTTGGCGAAGACGATATCCACATATTTTTTCACCAATTCCTTGAGGAAGGCATGATGCTCATTGACCACATTGTAAGACGCCAAATCCAGCGACACCATACATCCCGCCTCCTTCGCCAAACGGATGGATTTCTCTATCAGATCATGGTTCTGCACCAGGTAGCCCTCGATATGGAAGATGTCGTAGCCATTGAACGCATCCTTCTGAATATCATCTGCGCACAATTCCGCCGCAGCGCCCAGATAGGTAGCAAACGTACGCTCGCCATCCGGGGTGATGAGCACGATGGAGCATCCGGACATCGCCGTTTGGGACAGGAGCAGAATGGGTTTCACTCCGTTCTTGATCATGTCCTCCCGGTAGAAATCGCCGACCTCATCGTTACCGATCTTACCGATAAACGCAGCTTTACCACCCAACGCAGCCACGCAGTTCACCGCATTCGATGCCGAGCCACCGGCCACCATACGTTTGCGCACCGAAGCAAAACGGAACTGAATTTCTTCGGCTTGTCTCATCGTGATGAGGTTCATACTTCCTTTCGGAAAACCCAATTCCCGCAGATCGTCTTCACTCACCTGCAGCAGGATGTCCGTCAGCGCATTCCCTAAACCTAAAATTTTCTTCATTTTTTTGTATTTTTTACCAAAAATGGGGTTAATTTTCAAAAAACTGCGCAAAGATACACATTTTTTTTCAAAAAAACTTGCGTATGTAAAAAAAAAGCAGTACTTTTGCAGCCGATTTCGCTTCCTTAGCTCAGTCGGTTAGAGCATCTGACTGTTAATCAGGGGGTCCTAGGTTCAAGTCCTAGAGGGAGCGCAGCGGGGGATAACGTCAAAAGTTATCCCTCTTTTTTGTACCCGATTTCGGATGTATCACATTTATAAAAAAATAAAAAAAAATCGCGCGCGCTTGCATATATGAAAAAAAAGTTGTAATTTTGCACAATTTTCCGAATTTTGACCTTTTTAGGGGCATTTTTGCACAGAAATACGACAAATTTTACATAAATATGGGACTTTTTTCTTTTACACAGGAAATTGCCATTGACTTAGGAACGGCGAACACCATCATCATGTGTGATGACAAAGTGGTGGTAGATGAGCCGTCGGTAGTGGCTATTTCGATGGCGGACAACAAAATGGTTGCCGTCGGCCGCAAGGCACAACAGATGATTGGTAAAGGTGGAACAATGATTCGCACGGTTCGTCCGCTACGCGACGGTGTGATCGCAGACTTCTATGCTTGCGAGATGATGATCCGCGGAATGATCAAGATGATTCCGAAGCAGGCGCACCTGTTCACTCCGTCTATCCGTATGGTGGTTTGTATTCCTTCTGGTTCGACCGAGGTGGAGATCCGTGCCGTGCGCGACAGTTCGGAGCACGCCGGAGGACGCGACATCTACATGATTTACGAGCCGATGGCTGCAGCAATCGGTATCGGTTTGGACGTAGAGAGTCCGGAAGGTTGCATGATCGTGGATATCGGTGGCGGTACGACGGAAATCGCTGTGATTTCGCTCGGCGGCATCGTCAGCAACAAGTCCATCAAGATTGCAGGTGATGATTTCAACCAAGACATCATCGAGTACATGGGCCGTATGCACAACTTGCGTATCGACGAGCCTACGGCAGAGCGTATCAAGATCCAGGTGGGTTCTGCATTGCCCGAGTTGGAAGATGCTCCGGAGGACTTCATCGTAGTGGGTCCGAACAAAGTGACAGCACTGCCGATGTCCGTTCCGGTAAGCTATCAGGAGATCGCGCACTGTCTGGAGAAGAGCGTGAGCAAGATCGAAAGTGCTATTCTTCAAGCGCTGGAGTCCACGCCTCCTGAGTTGTACTCCGATATCGTGAAACGCGGTATATACTTAGCCGGTGGTGGAGCACTGCTGCATGGTTTGGCTAAACGTTTGACGGATAAGATCACTATTCCGTTCCACGTAGCCGATGATCCGTTGCACTCCGTAGCTCGCGGTACAGGCGTAGCGCTGAAGAACGTGAATAACTTCGGATTCCTCATTCGATAACACACGCATAGCAGCTTATGCAAAACCTGCTAAAAATACTGCTGCGTTACAGCAACTTCCTGGTCTTCATTGTCTTGGAAGTTGCTGCATTTATGCTACTGGTACTCAATAATGCCTATCCGCGGAGCAGTTTGCTGAGTACGGCGAACGATGTCGTAGCATGGCAAAACGAGCAGGTACGCGAAGTGACGGGTTATTTTCAGTTGCGCGGTATGAATGAGCAATTGGCGGCAGAGAACACCGCTTTGCGGAATCAAATTGCGACATTGGAAGGTCAAACCTGCATCTATTATGAGCCGGCTAAAGTGGTGCAGATGACCACGGATCAACTGCATAACTACCTGACTATCAACCGCGGAAGCAAAGACGGCATCGAGCGCGGACAAGGCATCCGCAACAAAGACGGCGTGGTAGGTATTGTCCGCACGGTGGGACTGAACTACAGCGTGGTTCTGCCGATCATCAATACCCACACGAATCTCAGTTGCCGCTTTGCCAAGAACGACTATATCGGCACATTGCAGTGGGACGGAAAAGACAGTCGTTTTGCGCAGTTGACCGACGTGGCAGCACACATGGTGGTGAACCCGGGAGACACCATTATAACCAGCGGTTTGAGTCCTGTTTTTCCCGAAGGAATTCCCGTTGGAACCGTAGAAAACAGCACTTTATACGAGGGTGATTCGTACCATACAATCCGCATCCGATTGTTCACCAATTTCAAGCGATTGAAGTATGTGGAAGTGGTGCAAAATGCAGATCAAAAAGAGTTGGAGGAATTAGAAAATGGATTGGACTAAACAAATAGGACGGTACATACTGGTGATGCTGTTGCAAGTGCTTCTTTTTGATCAATTGCAATTGCTGGGTGTTTGTCATCCGTACATCTATATCCTATGCCTGATGATGATGCCTGTCACGCTGCCGCATAACGTAGATATGATTATCGGTGCGCTGGTCGGAGTGGTGATGGATATATTCTGCAACTCGCTTGGAGTACATACGGCTGCATGTATCTTGATTATGTTCATCCGTCCGTATATCATCAGCAGTATGGTCAATGATATAGACCGCTTGAACGAAGCCATCAGCATGCATGTATTGGGCGTGGAGAACATGATTAAATACGTGCTGATTTTGGTGTTTGTGCATCATGCTGTTGTTTTCCTTCTGGCCGCATGGAGTTGGTCGCACATCGGATTTGTGCTGATAGAGACTGTCGTCAGCGGAATTATCACCAGTTTCATCATAATAGGATATAACATCCTGAGATACAGATGATTAACGACGAGTATTATAGACGCCGATTTGTCATCAGCGGCATAGCCGTTGTGGTGGTATTGGTGTATATAATACGATTGTTTTATCTGCAGGTGATTGATCAATCGACCGCTAAAGAGGCGGATGGAAACGCATTGGTCAAGCAGACTATTTATCCTTCTCGCGGCTTGATGTATGACCGCAACGGCGTTCTGCTCGTTTTCAATCAGCCGATATACGAAATCACGATGACGATGCGTGAGATGAAGGAAGATTGGGACACCGCTGCTTTTTGTCATTGCGTACATATCAGTCGGGCTGAGTTCGACGAACGCATCGCGGAGATCAAAGACCGCGGCAAAAATAGAGGTTACTCCCGCCACACGCCGCAGATATTCATGAGTCAACAGAAGAAAGAGGATATTGCTACGCTGCAAGAATCGCTTTTCCTTTTCCCCGGCATACAGATTCAGAAACGTACGCTTCGCGACTATACCTACAAAGCCGCAGCGCATGTGTTGGGGTCGGTAGGTGAGGTCAATCAGAACGATCTGGAAGTCGATGAGTATTATGCACGCGGTGACTATGCGGGACGTGATGGTCTGGAGCGCACCTATGAGAAAGAGTTACGCGGAGAAAAAGGAGTGGAGATTTTGATGCGCGACTCCAAAGGACGTATTCAAGGACGCTATCAGGATGGCGCATTGGACAAGACGGCAAAAGCCGGAACAGACCTCTATACAACCTTGGATATTCAGCTGCAACTGTTAGCCGAACAACTGTTAGCCGGAAAGATAGGAAGTGCCGTAGCCATCGAGCCAAAAACGGGTGAGATACTGGCATTGGCATCCAATCCGAGTTGGAATCCCAAGGTGCTGGTAGGAAAAGAAAGAAGCAAGAACTACACGCGTCTGCTGCGGGATCCGAATAAGCCGCTTATGAATCGCGCCACACAGGCTACCTATTCACCCGGCTCCACCTTCAAAACCATTCAGTCGCTCGTGTGTCTGCAACAAGGCGCCATCACGCCTAACACCCTTTATCCTTGTTCGGGTCCGGGTAGCACACCGATCAAATGCACCCACCACCATGGTTCGCCTGTGGCATTAGACAGGGCAATCGAGCAGAGTTGCAACCCCTATTTCTGGTGCGCATTCCGCGACTTGCTGCAAAAAGACGGTTACGGAAAAAACAATGAAGATTTCAAGCGTCGGTATGATCTATGGCGCGATGCGGTGATGAGTTTCGGTCTGGGTCAACGCTTTACAGATGCTGATCTGAACGAGCAATCGGCAGGTAGTATTCCGAGCACCAAGTATTTCGACCGCTGGTACGGCAAAACGGGATGGAAAGCCATCACGATTCGTTCTCTCAGTATCGGTCAAGGTGAGATTTTGGTAACCCCTCTGCAGTTGGCCAATCAGGCAGCTACGATTGCCAATGAAGGGTATTTCATCTCTCCGCACCTGAATAAAAACGACTCCATGCTGACGCACGTGCATAAGTTGGACATCGAGAAACGTCATTTTGAAGTTGTCAAAGAGGGTATGCGGCGCGTGATGATCTACGGTACCGGTCGCCATTTCGCAGTAGACAGTTTGCACATGGCTGGAAAGACGGGTACCGTACAGAATTCTCACGGTCGCGACCACGCAATCTTCATTGGTTTTGCACCGGTGGAAGACCCGCAGATTGCGGTGGCGGTGGTCGTTGAAAACGCAGGTTTCGGTGCTACATGGGCATGCCCGATTGCGTCTATGATGATTGAGCAATATCTAACCGGAACGGTTGAACGCAAAGATTTGAAAAAACGAATAGCAGAAAGTGTATTGAATGAGGGCGTCGAGAAGTGGTAACATATGGCAACACGTAGATTGGATCACCGTCGGGTTGTTCCTGCTATTGGTGTTTTTCGGTTGGCTGAATATCTATGGAGCCAGTTACACGTTTGACCAAACGAGTATCTTCGATTTCTCCAACCGCGCGGGTAAACAATTCGCATGGATCATCGGATCGATCGTATTAGGAATCGTGCTGCTTTTCATCGATTATAAGACCTACGACATGCTGGCGTATATAGCGTACGGCGCGATGTTCCTATTGCTATTGGCCACACCTTTTCTGGCACACGATATCAAGGGCTCGATGAGTTGGATCTCGTTAGGTCCGGTGAGTCTGCAACCCGCTGAATTTGCCAAGTGCGTGGTAGCTTTAGCCGTTGCCAAATATATGGGCAGGTACGATTACAAACTACGAACTTGGCGCGATCTCATCGTACCTTTCGCGCTCATCGGCGTACCGGCTTTGATCATCATGATCCTGCAAAAAGAAACCGGTTCGGCTCTGGTTTTTGCAGCATTCCTGCTGGTATTCTACCGTCAAGGAATGAGCGGATACGTACTATGGATATGCGTGGCAGCTGTAGCGCTATTCATCATCAGTATCCGGTTTAGCGAGATACCGTTGCCTCTCGGAACAGGTAGCGTAGGTATGTTAACGTGTATGCTGCTGCTCGCGGCAGTGGAGATTTATTTTGTTTGCAAAGAGCATAAAATGCGTTGGCAAGCACTGATCCTGATTGGCAGCGTAGCGGCTATCTACGGCATATGCCTGCTGGTGAACATATGGGTGCAAGTGCCATTCGACTGGGTTTCCGTAGGAATCGTGGTGGCGCTGGCTCTTTACACCGTCTTCGTCAGTATCTATTGGCGTAAGTACATGTTACTCATCGTAGCTGTATTCAGTCTGTTCTGTATCGGTTACACACAAGCTTGCGATTTTGTATTCACGCACGTTCTGCAGCCGCATCAACGGACACGTATCGAGGTGCTACTGGGTATGAAAGAGGACCCTGCCGGCGCAGGATATAATGTCAACCAGGCGCGCATCGCCATTGGTTCCGGACGATTCTTCGGAAAAGGCTACCTCAAAGGCACCCAAACCAAGCTGCAGTTTGTGCCGGAACAGGACACCGATTTCATCTTCTGTACGGTTGGAGAAGAGTGGGGTTTCGTCGGTTCCATCGGAGTTTTATTGGTTTATTTGTTCTTTATTCTACGACTGATTGAGATTGCTGAACGGCAACGAAATATATCCACGCAAATTTATGCCTATTCCGTAGCCAGCATCTTCCTATTCCACTTGACCATTAACGTGGGAATGGTTTTGGGATTGCTGCCGGTCATCGGTATTCCGCTTCCGTTCTTCAGCTATGGCGGCAGTTCATTATGGGGCTTCACATTGCTACTGTTTATCCTACTAAGGTTAGATGCAGCGCGTATGGAGCAATTGAGATAAGATGGCATTTGTTACCGACCCTATAGGAATCATCGGCGAGGCAGAAGCCACCAAGATGTTAGAGCAAAAAGGATTTCGGATCCTGGAGCACAACTGGCGCATGGGGCATCTGGAAGTGGACTTGATTGCGGAGAGTAAGAACGAAATCGTATTTGTCGAAGTAAAGGCAAGAACGTGCATCTTAAATGGCAAACTGCCAGAAGAAAACGTCGATGAAATCAAGATGAGAAGGGTAATAGCGGCAGCGAACGCCTATCTCAAATACCACAAGATAGAGAAACAACCGCGCTTTGACGTAGTGGGTTTATTGGTAGATAGAAACACGAAAGAAATCACCTATCGGCGCTATATAGAAGACGCATTCCAACCGAAGACGCGAACCATTACTTCCGGCTGTTACAGTGGTCAATGGAAGTGGGGTCATCGCAATAAGAGAATAGGCAAGTAATATGGACTTTAAATATGACGTGATAGTAGTTGGCGCAGGCCACGCAGGATGCGAGGCTGCCAGTGCTGCTGCCCGCATGGGCAGTAAGACGCTGCTGATCACGATGGACATGAATAAGATTGCACAGATGAGTTGCAATCCCGCCGTAGGCGGTATCGCCAAAGGACAAATCGTACGAGAAATAGATGCGCTCGGAGGACAGATGGGGATCGTCACAGACCGGAGTGCTATTCAATTCCGGATGCTTAACCAAAGCAAAGGTGCGGCTATGTGGAGTCCGCGTAGCCAAAGCGACCGCAAACGGTTTATTGAAGAGTGGATAAAAGTTCTATCCCACACAGAAAACCTATATCTTTGGCAAGATATCGTGACAAGTCTTATTATCAAAGATAATAAGGTGCGCGGAGTTAAGACGATGTTGGGCATTGAGATGGAAGCGCAGGCGGTGGTTCTGACCAATGGTACGTTCCTCAACGGGCTGATGCATTGCGGTAAGACCCAGATACCGGGCGGACGCACATCCGAACCTGCTTCACATGGTATCACAGAGCAGTTGGTTGAATTGGGTTTTAGAAGCGATCGTATGAAAACCGGCACCCCTGCACGCATCGATGCAAGGTCGATTCATTTTGATGAATTAGTGCGGCAGGATGGCGATAATGATTGGCATCACTTCAGTTACCTGAATACGGTCCAAAGAGAACTCAAACAGATGCCATGTTGGATCACATATACCAACCCTAAAACACACGATGCACTCCGCGCGGGACTGAAAGATTCTCCCCTTTTCAACGGACAAATTCAGAGTATCGGTCCGCGTTATTGCCCGAGTATAGAGACCAAGATTGTGACTTTTGCGGACAAAGAAGCACATCAGTTATTTTTAGAACCCGAAGGTGTTGACAGTAATGAGTATTATGTGAATGGTTTCTCCAGCAGTCTGCCTTGGCAAGTTCAATTGGCAGGATTAAAAACCGTCAAAGGATTGGAAGATGTAGTGCTCTACCGACCGGGGTATGCTATCGAATATGACTTCTTTGACCCCACACAACTGCTTCACACTTTGGAAACCAAACAGATTAAAAATCTGTTTTTTGCCGGACAAATCAATGGTACCACGGGTTATGAAGAAGCTGCCGGTCAAGGATTGGTTGCCGGAGTAAACGCCCATCTTAACGTACATGGAGGCGCTCCTTTTACGATGAGTAGAGATGAGAGTTATATCGGTGTGCTGATTGATGATTTGGTGAATAAAGGCGTGGATGAGCCCTACCGCATGTTCACATCCAGAGCAGAATATCGCATCTTATTGCGACAGGACAATGCCGATGAACGGCTCACCAAGCGCAGTTATGAGATGGGATTGGCCACCAAAGAACGATTCGATTTGCTATGCAAGAAACAATCAGATTGCGCCGATTTCATCGAATATTTACAACACACTATTATACACAAAGGAGAGGTTGACGGATGGTTGGAATCAATCGGAAGTTCCGCTCTGCATGAAGGATGCAAGATAAGCGATCTGATTTTGCGTCCACAAGTAACTATCAAAACGCTTGCCGAAGTACTACCGGAGCTGAAGTCCAAAACGGCAGAATTATCCGATGAAATCATAGAGAGTTGTGAGATTCAGATCAAGTACGCGGGTTATATCAAACGCGAAAAAATGGAAGCTGCCAAATTGCAACGCTTGGACCAAATACGCATTCCGGACAATTTCAATTACGGCGAAGTACAAAGCCTAAGCACCGAAGCAAGGCAGAAGTTAAGCCGCATCCGCCCCAAGTCCATCGGAGAAGCGCAACGCATACCGGGAGTAAGCCCAAATGACGTAAGTGTGTTGCTGGTCTTAATGGGCAGATAAGTGATTTTAGTTTGCAAAGCAAACTACTTAAAATGTTTCACGTGGAACAAACACATAAACATATGACAGCAGAAGATGTAAAAAGGGCAATTCGTAACGTACCGGATTTCCCCGTAAAAGGTATTCAATTTAAGGACATTACTACGGCATTAGATAAGCCAGAGTGTCTTCGTTGGATGAAAGATGAGATTGTGCGTAGGTATAAAAACGCGGGTATCACGCAAGTGGTGGGCATTGAGTCACGAGGTTTTATATTAGCTCCGGCGGTAGCCATAGAACTCAATGCGGGATTTGTACCTATTCGTAAGCACAACAAGCTTCCGGCAGAGACGGTGTCTGTGACGTACAAGAAGGAGTATGGCGACGACACAATACAGATTCACAAAGATGCATTGTCGCCCAACGATGTAGTACTGATTCATGATGACATCTTAGCTACAGGTGGTTCGATGGAGGCCGCAATCAAGTTGGTGAAGAAATTGGGCGTGAAGAAAATCTACGTCAATTGCATTATTGAACTGGAAGGATTGCATGGGCGCGAGTATCTGAAAGGCGAAGCAGCTGAAGTTGATTGCCTCTTTGGGATAGAGGTGGATGAATAAAAAAGATGATCATATAGCCCTTCTCCTGAAGCGTATTCCGGAGAGTCCGGGAGTGTACCAATACTTTGACAAGGACGGGCAGATTATCTATGTGGGTAAAGCCAAGAACCTGCACAGGCGCGTCAATAGCTATTTCAACAAAGATCACCAATCATCCAAGACCCGACAACTGGTTGCGCACATAGCGGATATACGGTATGTGGTAGTAGAGAGTGAGCAGGATGCATTCTTATTAGAGAATAACCTCATCAAGCAATATCAGCCGCGGTATAATATCTTGCTGAAAGACGGGAAAAGCTATCCGTCTATCTGCATCACCAAAGAGCCTTTCCCCCGGATCTCCAAAACGCGAACGATCAACAAAAAGTCCGGTGAATACTACGGACCTTACAGTTTTGGCAACACGGTAGAGACGGTATTGGAGTTGATTCACAAACTGTATCCGATTCGAACCTGCAATATTCCTATTTCTCCCGATTCCATCGAGAAAAAGAAGATGCGCGTGTGTCTGAAGTATTACCTGAAGAATTGCTGCGGTATCTGTGAAGGCAAAGGACAAGAACACTATGCAGAGTGGATCGACCAAGCGCGCAGACTCATTAAAGGCGACGCACACGAGATAGGACGCCAATTGGAACAAGAAATGCTGATGAAAGCGGAGGAACTTAAGTTTGAAGAAGCCGCTGACCTGAAGCGTAAGATAGAGTTGCTCGAGCAATTCAAGAGCAAGACCATTATCACGAATTCATCGGCAAAAGAGGCGGATGTATTCGGTTACGATGAGCAAGACGACCGAGTGTATATATCGATGCTGCATGTGCACAACGGATGTATCGTACAGGGACAGACGATTGAATATCGCCGTAAGATGGAAGAAGAGAAAGAGGAACTGCTGGCGATTGGCATGATGGAGTTGCGAGAGCGATTAGAGAGCACGACGCAAGATGTGATTGTTCCGTTCATTCCGGAGATATTTGATGAAAACCTGCATGTGCATATTGCCGTAAGTGGGGACAAGAAGAAGCTGCTTGACCTGGCGATGCAGAATGTAAGGCAGTACAAATTAGACCGATTAAAACAGGAAGATAAACTCAACCCGGAGCAACGGGGCGTACGGATCCTGACGGAATTGCAGAAGATGATGGGTTTGGAGAGTTTGCCCAGATGGATTGACTGCTTCGATAACTCGAATATACAAGGCGAGAGTGCGGTAGCGGGTTGCGTGGTCTATCGGATGGCAAAACCGAGCAAGAGCGATTACAAGCGATTTGAGATCAAGACCGTAGATGGCGCGGATGACTACGCAAGTATGCGCGAAGTGGTAAGGAGAAGATATCAACATTTGCTCGATGAAAACGGACAGATGCCGGATCTGATTATTGCTGACGGAGGTTTGGGTCAGATGCACGCTATCCGAGAAGCGGTGGAAGATCAGTTGGGATTGAAGATTCCGATTGCGGGATTGAAGAAAAATGACAAACACCGAACACAGACGTTGTTGTTTGGTTTTCCTCCGAAAGAGATTTCGATGCCCGTAACGAGCGAAGTGTTCCGATTGCTGACTAACATACAGGACGAAGTGCACCGATTTGCTATTTCGTACCACAAAAAGAAGCGATCGAAGGCACAAATTCACAGCCAACTGGATGATTTACAGGGGGTTGGCGAATCAACGAAGCAAAAAATACTGACTCATTTCGGTTCCGTGAAACGCGCCAGAAGTGCCAGCAAAGAAGAAATGGTCAATTTGCTCGGAACTCACAGAGGATCAATGGTTTACGAGCAATTACAGGCCAAAATAAGTCTCTGAGAATTGAATGAAAAGCAAGACTATGCGTACTTATACTGTCAAATTAGACGACAAATCCAACATTTTTCTGCTTAATGAGCAAAATAGAACATCGAGTGCATTGGAGATTCTGAAGAGTTGCGAACCACATCGTGTGTTTGCATTCGATGGTCAGATGGGTGCCGGTAAGACGACGTTCATCAAAAAGTTGGTGGAAGAGATGGGTTCGACGGATGTGGTCAATAGTCCTACGTTTGCGATCGTTAATGTGTATGATGTGGAACAACCCTATCGGGGTGAGGTGTTTCATTTCGATTGCTATCGACTGAAAGACATCCGCGAGGCGATGGACCTCGGCGCAGAAGAATATCTATATTCGGGTAACTACTGCTTCATCGAATGGCCGGAGAAGATTGAACCGCTTCTGCCAGAAGACACCGTTTGGATCAAGATTGTACCGCAGAAGAATGGCGACCGCTTATTGATAATTGAAGATTGAAGAAACTATGGCTCATAGGGTTGTTATGTTTTCCGGTGCTACTGATGGCGCAGGAAAATGTGGAACACGATAATATCTTGAGAGTCAAGATCGGTTCGGGCTACCAACTGGATTCGTACCTCAGTCCGTTGGGATACACGGGTTTGCAGTATGGTATCGGCAATGAATGGTGGCAACCCTTCCGCCAAGACACCCGTTTGGGTAAAACCGGTCAATTGGCGAATTGGGCACATGTGGGTCGCGCGGATGTATTCCTGACCAACTATCATAACGCTGCGTATTCCAATCGTTTTCTGGGCGTGCAGGTGTCGGCAGGTTGGGGTGCGCTCTATGAATGGCGATGGTTCGATGAGCGGTTGCGCGTGCATGTGGGACCGTATTTGGAGGCGGAATTCAATGTGCGCGAACACACAAGCAATGTCAATAAAATCGTCTCATTAGACATCGCTATTGATGTGATGGCGATGGGCGGCATCAGTTGGTCATTCTACGGCAAGAAAACGAGTTACCGCTTGAATTACCTGCTGCGAACGAATCTGATAGGCTTTGATTATCTGCCCGAATACTGGCAGTCGTACTATGAGATCATAGAAGGTGTACCGGGTCAGGCGCGCTGTTCCGGACATTGGAATCACAATACGGTTAAGCATGAGTTGAGTTTGGATCTGCAGTTTCCGCACTCCACGTGGCGCGTAGGCGCAGAGCATCAGTTTGTCAATTACGGCACAGCCGACTTACATTTTATGCGCAATCAATTCAGCTTCATTATCGGTTGTCGATGGAAATATAAGATTCACGCAAACGCAAAATTATGAGAATACGAAACGTCATATTCGCATTTCTGACGACGGGTCTTTTGTTGACCTCTTGTCGCTCCAAAGATGAAATTCCATTCTCGATGGACCCGGTGGATAATGTGGAAGCGTTATGGCAGATTATCGACACCCGCTATTGCTATATCGATACTAAAGATATCGACTGGTCGGCTATTCATGATGAGTATGTGGCTAAAGCGGCTAAGTTGAAGAAGAATGAGCAGGTAGCGTTATTTGACTTATGCGCGAGTATGCTTGATTCGCTGCGTGACGGGCACGTGAACCTTTACTCGGCTTTTGACCGCAGCGTCAATACAGCTTGGTACGATACGTTTCCTGCAAATTTCAATACGGCTCTACAGGCGCTCTATATGCATGATTATCGGGTAGCAGGCGGATTGTATTATTGCACGATTGACGAAGGCCGTATCGGATATATCTATTATTCCAGTTTCTCGAATGATTTCGGTGCAGCCAATATCGCTTGGATTTTCTCGGCTTTCAAAGATTGCAAAGGTTTGATTATCGACGTGCGCAATAACGGCGGAGGCAGTATATCGAATGCGTACAATCTGGCAGCTCCGTTCTTCGCAAGCGATCAAACGATCGGTTATTGGCAGCATAAGACGGGTCCGGGGCATAATGATTTTTCGGCGCTGGAACCTATGACGTTAGATGCCTCGCTGATGGGTAATCGCAAATGGCAAAAGCCGGTCGTTGTACTATGCAATCGTCACAGCTACTCGGCTACGAATCTGTTTGTCAGTATGATGCGTTATGCCGAGCGAGCTACCATTATCGGCGGCATAAGCGGAGGCGGAGGAGGAATGCCGATGAGTTATGAGATGCCTTGCGGTTGGCTCGTGCGTTTCTCGAGTGTAAGGATGTTTGACCGCGACAAAAAAGATATTGAGCCGGGCATCGAACCGGATATCTTAGTCACGATGACCAGTACGGACAAAGACGACATTATCGAAAAAGCCATCCAGATTCTCTCTGTGCAATAGAATTTATGTGGATAGTTTTGGCGTTTATATCGGCTCTGTGTCTCGGGTGCTACGACATCAGCAAGAAGATGGCGCTGCGGGAGAACAAAGTGGTGGACGTATTGACGCTCAGTATATGCGTGTCTGCGGTACTGTTGTCTATGCCGCTTCTGCTGTCCAGATACATGCCGGAGACAATGAGCGAAACACCGTTTTTTGTGCCGCAATTGGATTTGAAAGGCCATTTGCTAACGGTGTTAAAATCGGTCATCGTATTAAGCAGTTGGATTTTTGCGTACATTTCGCTCAAACAATTACCGCTGTCGGTAGTCAGTCCTATGCAAGCGACGCGGCCTATGTGGACATTGGTCGGCGCGGTATTGATTTTCGGCGAACGATTGAACGGATGGCAGTGGGCAGGTGTGCTGATCGCTATCGGGACTATCTTCCTTTTCTCGTTCACGCATAAGTCGGAAGGCGGTTTGACGCACACGCAGGAGATGTACAAATATTATTTCTGCCTGGCCTTGGCGATACTGATCGGCGCTTGTTCGGGATTGTACGACAAGTTCCTGATGCGGCGATACGACCATAATGCCGTGCAGGTCTATTACACTCTTTATCAGGCAGTTATGATGCTGATCGCTTGGTTGATAGTGCATAAACGCGAGAGTGGAAAAGTGTCCATCCAACGCGTGGGTGTGATCATGTTGATTTCGATTTTTCTGATTATCAGCGATAATGTGTATATGCTAGCGCTCCGCGACCCGGATTCGCTGATCGCTGTGGTAAGTACGATTCGCCGCGGCGGAACAGTGATAGGCTTTGCCTATGGGTTGATTTTTCTGCAGGAGAAAAATGCTATTCCTAAGATCTGTTGTATGGCAGGAATTATCCTCGGACTAATCTGTCTGGCATTAGGTTCGATGTAGTTTTTTTACATTAAATTTGCGTATATCAAAAAAAAGCAGTAATTTTGTGCCCAAAATTACGAATCAGTTATGATTGAAGTGAAGGATATATGGAAATCTTTCGGTGATTTGGAAGTGCTGAAAGGTGTTAATCTGCGCGTTGAAAAAGGCGAGATTGTAGCGATCGTCGGTAAATCGGGAGCAGGCAAGACGACCTTGCTGCAGATCATCGGGACGCTGGATCGTCCGACGAAAGGCGAAGTGATTATTAACGGCGAAAAACTGATGGCGAAAGGCGATAAAGAGTTGGCGGCTTTCCGAAACAAACATATCGGATTCATTTTCCAATTCCATCAGTTGTTGCCGGAGTTCACGGCGTTGGAGAACGTGTGTATCCCGGCGATGATAGCGCGTGAGAAAGAGAACGAGTATATACCCCGTGCGGAGAAGTTACTGCGCGATTTGGGTCTGGGCGACCGGATGGAACATAAGCCGAATGAACTGTCCGGAGGCGAGAAACAGCGTGTAGCCGCAGCTCGTGCGCTGATGATGGCGCCGGATATTATCTTGGCGGATGAACCGACAGGAAGTCTGGATGAGAAGAACAAAAAGGAGTTAAGCGAGTTGCTGCTGCAGCTGCGCAAGGAATACGGGCAGACGATTTTGCTCGTTACGCACGATAAGGAGTTGGCATCTATTGCAGACCGCATTATCGAAATCAAAGACGGAGTTATTTCAAATTTATGATTTCAAAATTCAAATTTCATATTTTTTTATTGTTCAGCTGCGCGCTTTTTTTGACTGCTTGTCACAACGGCCGGACGTATTTCCCGAAGGATTTGGAGCCGCAGCAGGTAGAGATTGTGCGGTTTGACAACGCGCTGATGAATGTGCACGCGGCGAGTGTGGCGCAGGATGTGAAAGTGCTGTATGACAAATATCCGGTGTTTATGCCGCTTTGGGTGGAAGATATATTGGGTGTTCCGGCAGAAGACACAGCCTATTTAGAAGAGGCGCTGCCCGCTTTTCTGAACGATACCTTGTACGGATTCAAAGAGACGAACAAGCGGGAACAGGTTGTTTTTGCGGATGTGAGCGATTTGGAGAAGTCGTTGGGCAAAGCTTTTGCGCGTATTCAATATCTATGGCCGGAGACAGAAATACCGGCGATGTACCTGTTCATTTCGGGCTTTCAGATGCCGATTTATTTTGGTGACGAAATGGTGGGAATAGGTGCAGACATGTACCTCGGAAGCGACTATGAATACTACAACCGCGTGGTGTATGAATACCAGAAGCAGACGATGCGCAAGGAGTGTATTCCGGTAGATGTGATAAGTGCGTTTTTATTCCGGATGTTGCCTTATACGAGCGATAAAAGTAGGCTGTTAGACCAGATGCTCTACCGCGGAAAAGTCATGTATTTGACATCACAGATCTTCGATGAACTGCCGGGTTACGAAGTGATGGGTTGGACGGAAGAACAATGGAAGTGGTGCGTGAAAAACGAACGTGCAATCTGGCATTTGGTGATGGACAAACGCGACCTTTTCAAGACCGAGAGTCTGGTGTTAACCGGGTATCTGAACGATGGTCCTTTCACGTCGGAAGTGTCACAAGACGCGCCGGGACGTTTGGGTATCTGGCTCGGTTGGCGCATTGCGGAGAGTTATATGGAGCATAACGAAAACGTGACGCTGCAAGAATTGATGGCAGAACCGGACGCGCAGAAGATACTGGAAGAAAGTTATTACAAACCATGAATAGAGAAGATTTTCCGATATTGAAAGAAACGGTGCATGGTCAGCCGTTGGTGTACTTGGATAATGCGGCAACAAGTCAGAAGCCGCAGCAGGTGTTGGATGCGATTGTAGAAGCGTATAGCAAATGGAACAGCAATATCCACCGCGGCGTGCATCATCTGAGTCAGGTAGCGACCGCACATCATGAAGAGGCGCGCAAGGAGATTGCGGCATTTATTAACGCCCGTGAGCCGGAAGAGATCGTGTTCACCAAAGGTACAACCGACGCTATCAACGCGCTGGCGTTCTCCATAGGCGAATGGCGAAAAGCGAATGGCGAATGGTTTATCTCGGAAGGAGACGAGATCATCGTCAGCGAATTGGAACACCACTCGAATATCGTGCCGTGGCAGATGCTGTGTGAACGCAAGAAAGCTGTGCTGCGGCATATTCCTTTGCGCGAAGACTTGACGTTGGATCTTGAAGCATTTAAGGGCCTTCTGAACGAAAAGACGAAGTTCATCAGCGTGGCACATGTGAGCAATGTGTTGGGTACCATTCAACCCATCGAAGAGATCATCCGTTTGGCACATGAAAAAGGAGTGCTGGTGTGTATCGATGGTGCACAGAGTGTGCCGCATAGGAAAGTAGATGTGCAAGCGCTGGATTGCGATTTTATGGCTTTTTCGGGACATAAGATGTACGGTCCGACAGGTATCGGAATTCTGTATGGTAAGCGCGAATGGCTCGAGCAGTTACCGCCACACGAAGGAGGAGGCGAGATGATTCAACATGTGCGCTGGAGCGGGACGACGTATAACACGCTGCCCTATAAATTCGAAGCCGGTACGCCTAATTTCGTAGGTAGTTATGCTTTGCATAAAGCGATCGAATACATGCAAAGTATTGGTTTAGAGGCGATTGATAACCATGAGCGGGAGTTGACCGAATATTGCGAAAAACAGTTGGTTGATTTGGGTTGTACGGTGTATGGAGCAGGGCAACCGAAAGCAGGCGTGATTAGTTTCAATATACCGAATATCCATCCGTTCGACATAGGTACGTTGCTGGATCAGCAAGGTGTGGCGGTTCGTATCGGGCAACATTGCGCCGAGCCGCTGATGTACGCTATCGGTGTTCCCGGAACAGTACGTGTATCGTTCGGTTTGTACAACGATAGCAAGGATGTGGATAGGTTTATTGCAGCGCTGAAACGCGCTCAAATGATGCTCTTGTAATGCGACTATTGAGTGTTCTTCTAATCGTTATTGTCAACTATAACGTCGAGAATCTGTTTCATCCGGCGCACGACAGCGTGGCGGGTGAACCGAAAGAGGATCTCGAATGGACAGCCGATGGTGAGCGGCATTGGAGTTATACGCGCTACTATCGCAAAGTGGAGAATATCGCACGCGTGTTGACCAATATCGGCGAATGGGAAGGCGTGGATGTAGTTGGTTTACAGGAAGTTGAGAATGCAAAATGCCTGAAACGCTTGTGCTATACATTACGCAAAAACGAATATGGTTTTGTGCATTATGAGAGTCCGGACAAACGCGGTATAGACGTTGCACTGGTGTATAAAAAAGCGCGGATCGATACGTTGGGCACAAGGGCGATAAGAGTTAGTGGGTTAGAGGCTCGCGGATTGGAGGATTTGGTGACGCGGGATATACTCTATGTCTGCGCACAAGTGGACAAACGCGATACGATTCATTTCTTCGTGTGTCATCTGCCGAGTCAACGCGGCGGAACGGCAGAGAGTGAATGGAAACGAAAAGCCGCCAAAGAGGTGTTGCAAAGGGCTGTGGATAGTGTGTTAGCCGCAACGCCGCAAGCGAAAATAATCGTCATGGGCGATATGAACAGCGCGCCGAAAGAAGACTTGAAAGGACTTACGAATAGGATGCTGGAATTAAAGGGAGGTACGCACAAATATCAAGGTCGTTGGACGTGTTTGGATCAGTTCTATACCTCACCTGCCCTGAGCGGCGACGTGACGATTTATGATGCCGAATGGATCCAAGAAACGGATGAGAAATACTTGGGTTTGAAACCCAAACGAACATACAATGGTTACACGTATCAAAATGGTTTTTCGGACCACCTGCCAATCGTTTTGAAATGCCTGAAATAGTTTTACATTACATCTGGGAACATTGCCTATGGGCAGGTTTTGCACAGCATACAACCGACGGACAACCGGTTGAGATTCTGTCTGTGGGCGAACATAATCGGGATGCCGGACCGGATTATAGCCATGCACATGTGAAGATTGGCAACCGCGAATGGGTGGGCAATATTGAGATTCATGTATGTTCGTCCGATTGGATCAAGCATCGTCATCATTTGGATAAGGCGTACGACAACGTCATTCTGCATGTGGTTCGCACGGCAGAAAAACCCATTTATAACTCGCGCGGGGACTTGATTCCGCAATGTGAGTTGCAGTATCCGTCAGACAAGGATTACTTGAGTGCGCTGTTCCAATCGGCACAACAGATGGATTCTGCCGTGGCGCGAATAGGCTGCGCGGAACAGTTGGTTCATGACCCGGGATTATTGACCGAAGGATGGCGCAAAACGCTTCTGCGTAAACGATTGGAGTGCAAACGCAGCTCTATCACGCGACTTCTTGAAATCACCAAAGGCAGTTGGGAGCACGCGCTCTATATATCACTTGCGCGCAATTTCGGTTTCCACACTAATAGCCTGCCTTTCGAGCAATTGGCCATCAATACGCCGCTTTCGTATTTGCAGAAACATCGCAATAACTTGTTTCAGTTAACCGCACTTTTGATGGGTCAGGCAGGTTTGATACAAGAACTGGAACTGCAGAAAGAGTATGATTTTCTGCGGGCTAAGTTCGGTTTGATGCCTATGGACGGAAGTGTTTGGAAACATGCCCGAATGCGTCCGCAGAATAGTCCGGAATTGCGTATTCACCAATTCGCACAACTGATGTATCAATCCGAGAATTTGCTCAGTAAGATACTGGATACCAATGACTTAAAGGATCTGCGCGCACTTTTTGCAGTAGAGAATATGGGTAGCAGCAGTATCGATATTCTGCTGATCAATACTGTTATTCCTTACAAATATGCTTATGCGCTGCATAGGAACCATACCGCGCAAGCAGAAGCGGCGATGATGCTCATGGAGAAGATCCCTGCGGAGAACAATACCACCATTCGCCAATGGCGCGTGTTGGGTCAAGAGATACACAATGCGGCAGATACCCAAGCGCTGCTGCATCTGTATCAAAACTACTGCCAACACCACGAGTGTATCAACTGCGAAGTAGGGTATCAGATTTTCCAAGACAAACAGCTAAAATTATTCTAACAACATATGAAAAAAAGTACAACACAGAGAATTGCCATCATCGCCGGTGCAGGTCCTGCGGGTCTGACAGCGGCTTATGAATTGCTTAAACAAACGGACATCAAACCGATCGTTTGTGAGAAGACAAACGCTATCGGCGGTATCTCGCAAACCGTTCAGTATCACGGAAATAGGATGGATATCGGTGGTCACCGATTC
This sequence comes from Paludibacteraceae bacterium, assembly GCA_024692565.1. GTDB lineage: Bacteria > Bacteroidota > Bacteroidia > Bacteroidales > Paludibacteraceae > Colicola. The sequence goes on along the minus strand of JAILMN010000010.1, from coordinate 6,354 downwards.
TTCTCGAAAAGCAATCAGGTCATGAACTGGTGGCAACAGGTAATGCCGCTGCAGGCCAAGCCGTCGAAAGATGATATTTTGCTGAACGAGACAGAAAAAGAGTTCGCAAAAAAAGGTCCGAATCCGGAGAAAGAAGACCGCACGATGCTGCTTCGCCGACGCGTGAGCCGTATCTTCTTCTTGCGTAAGTTCTTCGATTATCCGATTTCCATGAAAAAGGAAACTTTCCTCAATATGGGCTTCGCACGGATGATGCGCGCAGGTTTCGGATACCTGTGTGCGTGCGTGCACAAACTGCCGGAGACCTCGCTTGAGAATTTCTATATCAATCGCTTCGGACGCCCGCTGTACGAGATGTTTTTTGAGGACTACACGACCAAAGTATGGGGTGTTCATCCTTCGCAATTAGGCGCCGATTGGGGTAGTCAACGCGTCAAAGGACTGTCGATCATCGCGGTACTCAAAGATATGTGGCGTAAGAATTTCGGAAGCAAAGACAGCGCCGAAGTGGAGACCTCGCTCATCGAGCAGTTCATCTATCCAAAATATGGTCCCGGTCAGTTATGGGAACTCGTAGCCAAAGATATCGAGCAGATGGGCGGTGAGATAAGGATGGAAACGGCTGTAACAGGCATAAAAATCGAAAAAGGAAAGGTCCAAACCGTTGTGCTCACGACCGCTGATGGCAAACAAGAAGAACTGCCGTGCGATTATTTCCTGAGCACGATGCCGATCAAAGATTTAGTGCCGGCAATACAAGGAGTGAATGTGCCGAAAGAAGTGCAACAAGTAGCTGCCGAATTGCCGTATCGCGATTTTATTACCGTAGGTTTGCTCGTCGATAAAATGAAGATTAAAAACGAGACGAAACTGCGTACATACGCCGAGCGTGTGCCGGATACTTGGATATACATCCAAGAGCGCGACGTGAAAATCGGTCGTTTGCAGATCTTCAACAACTGGTCGCCGTATCTCGTCAAAGACTACGAGCACACGATGTGGATCGGTCTGGAGTACTTCTGCACGGAAGGCGACGCGCTGTGGAATATGTCGTCCAAGGACTTCATCAAGATGGCAAAATGCGAGTTGGCGAAGATCGATATCATCGATGAAGAGAATGTGCTCGATGCCTGCCACGTGAAGATACAGAAGGCTTATCCGGCATACTACGGAAGTTATTATCAGTTGGATACCGTGCGCCGGTTCCTGGATACTATACCTAACTTGTTCTGCCTCGGTCGAAACGGCCAACATCGCTATAACAACATGGACCACTCGATGATGACCGCTTTCGAAACGGTTGCAAGCATCAAGAGCGGAAACATAGAGAATAAAGAATCAATTTGGAATGTCAATACAGAAACGGAGTATCATGAAAGCAAATAAAACCATTATCGGCGTTTGTTGCGCCGTATTAGCTATCGTTTGGGGCATCCTGGCCACCAAAACATTCAATCCGAAACCGGACTTGAACGGCGATAATTTCTGCTATTATATCTATGCCAGCTCATTGGCTACGGGTCATGGTTACTGCGATTTATCGACGCCTGACGTTCAACCCACAACCAATTTTCCTCCCGGCTATCCTTTGTTGATGACGCCTATACGAATGGTGACGGACAATGTCAAAGCACAAAAATGGCTGAATGAGATTTTTGTATTAGGCGGTATCTTATTGATTTTCTTTACGTTACTGCAATTAGGCTTGCGGTGGGACATCAGTTTGGTAGCTGCTGCGGCTGGTTTGTTCAGTCCGCGCCTGTGGCATTTCTCCACGATGATGATGAGCGAAGCCTCATTCTTCTTCATGTCCGCGTTCGTTTTCTATGCCTTAGCGCGCTATCTGTCGGCGGAAAGCAAAGACGAAAGATGGTGGGCAGATATCAAAAGTCCGTGGCTCTGGGCAATGATTGTCGCGCTCGTTTGGAATTATCACATCCGCACGCAAGGCCTGGCTCTGGTTGCCGGAGTAGGGCTGTTACTCTTGGCGCAACGTCGTTGGGTTGGTTTGGGAACAACTGTCGTAGGCTTTATCGCCGGATGCCTTCCGTATATGATCCGCAATAAAGTGTTAGGTCTAAACGGAAACCGTTATTTGGATTCGATTATGCTCAGCAATCCGTGGCAACCGGACGCCGGTACTTTGACTTTACCGGAAATAATTCATCGATTCTTTGAAACGTTGAAGATGCTGATTTTCAATGCAATACCCAATACCATCTTCCCCTATTTGAATGTCAATTGCGATGAACCGACGTTCTCGGCTTCCATCTATATCATCGGCGCTTTAGTGCTGGCGGTGATACTGATCGGATATTGGTCGATGGGTAAACTACGCTGGGGATTGATCGGCTATTTGGCTGTTACATTAGGTCTTATTTCCATCTTCTCTACCCCGAGCGGAAACCGCTATATCACGTCCATTTTACCGCTTCTGGCTGCAGGTTTATTCTGCGGAATTTGGCAAATTGCAGAATGGATACTGATTAAACACAGCAAGTATCTTTTCACCGGCTGTGCGCTCATCTTATGCCTTCTTTTCATCCCGTCCAAAGAGGGTTTGAAGAGCGAAATTGAGCTTTCCAAACAGAAATATCCCATCCAATATACCCAATTTTTCAGTATGGGTAAGCAGATGAAGAAAAGCGCACCGAAAGGAAGTGTCGTTTGTAGCCGCAAACCGCAGATGTTCTGGTTAAATAGCCAACTGCCGGGCGTTAACTACAAATATACCAAAGACGCTAAAGAACTGATCCTCGATTTGGTGGAGAAAAAAGTGGACTTTGTGCTGTTGGATAATCTGGGTTACAGCTCTACGTATCTCTATCTCTATCCGGCTATTCAGCAGTATCCACAGTATTTCCCGCAAGCGGTTTTGCACTATGATAATACACATCAATATATGCTCGTTTTTGATAGAGAACGCGCAGAAATAGAATTGGCTGAATGATAAAAAAATGGTTAAATACGCTCTTTGTAGCGCCCACTAACAACTGGTTTTTGCAGCTGTTTCGTTATGGATTTGTAGGCGGAATAGCCTTTTTAGTGGACTATGGAACACTCTTCGGTTTAACCCATTATGCCGGCGTTCCGTACCTGTGGTCTGCCGCAGTTGCTTTTCTTTTAGGCCTGATTACCAATTACTTAATCAGCATCAGTTGGGTTTTTCAACACAGCGGCAAAATGCAAATTTGGCAGGAATTTTTGTTCTTTGCCTTTATCGGAGTAATCGGATTAGGACTTAACGAACTAATCATGTATATCGGCACAGATTTGATTCATCTGCACTACATGATTTCCAAACTTATTTCCACAGCAATCGTCTTCTTCTGGAATTTCTTTGCGCGGAAATTTATACTCTTCAACAAAAAGGAATAATTAGCTCATTTCGAGCATTCGTTGAATAGAAGAGATAGCCTTTTCGGCTGTCTCTTTTGGTACCTGCATCTCCGGTGACTCGTTCAGCAGACAAGCATACACTTTCTCCAGCGTATTCATTCGCATATACTCGCACTCGTTGCAACTACAACCTACGCCTTCCGTCATCTCCGGCGGAACAGGAATAAACTCTTTATCCGGACAGGCACGCTGCATCTCAAATAAAATACCGCTTTCTGTGGCTATTATAAAGCGTTTGGCGGGCGATTTGATAGTGTGCTCAAGCAATGCCTTAGTGGAACCAATTACGTCGCTCTGAGCCAAAATCGGTGCCTTGCATTCCGGATGAGCCAGCACTTCTACACCCGGATTTTCTTTTTTGAGTTGCAGCAGCGCCTCTAAACTGAAACGACTGTGCACATGGCAAGCGCCGTTCCAAAGCAGCATATTACGTCCCGTGACGCTGTTTATATACGATCCGAGATTATAATCCGGTCCGAAAATAATCTTTGCGTCTTGAGGCAACTGATCTATAATTTTCTTGGCGTTGGACGAAGTAACCACCACATCTGTAAGTGCTTTTACATCCGCGCTGGTATTCACATAACTGACCACCATATGATCGGGATGTTGCGCTTTGAAAACCGCCAAATCTTCCGCTTTACAACTATCGGCAAGAGAACAACCGGCTGCCATATCGGGAATAAGCACTTTCTTATCCGGACAAAGGATCTTCATCGTCTCTCCCATAAAATGCACGCCGCACATTACTAATATATTCGCCTGTACGCGCGTAGCCTGTTGAGCAAGCGCCAACGAATCGCCGATAAAATCAGCTATCTCCTGTATCTCCGGACGAGTATAGTAATGCGCAAAAATTACCGCATTTTTTTCTTTACACAGCTGGCGTATTTTCTCTTTCATTTTATAAATATATTTTTTCTTTTTATAACCTATAAATATTATAAAATGTTGATAATGTAGATAACTTATTTAACTTACTGATTTATTAAAAATTACAGCGATTTTCGGATGATAAATAAAAGTCAAATGATTTTATAATTGCAATGTGGAACAAGTTATAAAATGTGTAACAAAGCAGGTGTTGATAATATGTTTATAACCATTTTTTCAGCCTGAAAATCAGCAAGATAACTACTACCGACATCACCATCAGACCCACCGCAAAAGCGTAGCCGTACTGCCAATGAAGTTCCGGCATAAAATCGAAATTCATTCCGTACAAACTACCGATCAGCGTAGGCGGCAGGAAGATGATATTGATGACCGTGAATATCTTAATGATTCGGTTCTGCTCGATGTTTACCAAACCGAGAAACGTATCCTGCAGGTAGTCCAGACGGTCAAAACCGAAACGCGTGTAGTCAAAAAGCGAGTTGATATCCTTGATAATCATCGTCAAACGCGGATTGAGTTCCTCCGGGAAGAAATCGCACTTTAGGAAGTTACTGATCACGCGTTGTTTATCCATGATATTCTGACGGATGATGGTCACTTTTTCTTGCAAGTCCTTGATTTGTACCAGCAAATCTTCATCTACGTGATCTGATTCCGCGTTGATCTGTTGGGAGAGTGCGGTAATCAAATCCGTCGTATCCTCAATCAAGTCGGCATCCTTTTCTACTCGCGTTTCGAAAAGCGCTACCAACACGTGATATCCCGTCGGGAAATTGCGCGTGTTGACGAATAGTTTCTTGAATGTCTCGTTAAACGTGTCCAACTCATTATCGCGAATAGACACCAGAATGGAGTTTTTCAAAATAAAGTTAACCGGCTCCGTCTCAAAGTTGGATTTCAAGAAGTTAGAGTTTGCCACAATCGAATCGTCCGTTTGAATATAACGGCTGGAGAACTCGATCTCTTCCATTTCCTCATCTTCCTGGATATCGATTTTGAGGAAACCCTCAAGCGTATCCTCGGTCTTGTCGCTCACGTCGAGCAGATCAATCCAGATGATATCTTTCTTGTCGAGTTCTTTTAGTGCGGAGATGGTACGTGCTACTTTGATTTTCTCCTTATCTTTGTAAAATATTTTGATTTCAGACATGTTGTTTTTCAATTAAAAGGGTTAATTCAATAAATTCTTCTACGGATAATTGTTCCGGTCTTCGGGTGAGGAACCATTCGAGTCGTTCATTCATTAATTCATTAATTCGTTCATTCATTAAACTCTTCAGTGAATTCCTCATCTGTTTTCGTCGTTGGTTAAAAGCCGTTTTCACAATGGTCTTAAACAACGCCTCGTCGCACTCCAACCGTCGTCGCTTATTGCGCGTCATTCGTATCACGGCGGACTTCACCTTAGGCGGCGGATTGAATACATATTCATCTACTGTAAATAGATATTCTATATTATAATAGGCCTGCAGCAGCACACTCAAAATCCCATATGCTTTCTTGCCGGGCTTCGATGCCAAACGTTCCGCTACTTCCTTCTGAATCATTCCCGAGCAAACAGGTATCCGGTCTTTGTATTCCAATACCTTAAAGAAAATCTGGCTGCTGATGTTGTACGGATAATTGCCGATGATATTGAATTCTCCTTCCGGCACAATCTCATTCAGATCCAACTTCAGAAAATCTCCTTCTACCAGATTCAACTCCGGATACCACTCCTTGAGATACGCAACACTCTCGCGGTCCAACTCAATGGCCGTGAGCTTAATGTCGTGGTTTTGAAGAAGAAATTGAGTAAGAACACCCATACCCGGTCCGATTTCTATCGTTCGGCCCGAGCTTATGGTCTCAGCAATCTTGCGGGCGACGTTCAGGTCCGTCAAGAAGTGCTGCCCCAGAAATTTCTTGGCATGTACTTGTTGCATTCTCCGCGTGATAGTCGTCCATAAATTGTGTTAATTTAGTTCCTTAATACGATTAATTATTCTCAGTGAACGAGAACTAATCGCCGTTTGCGGCGACAAAGGTACTGCTTTTTTTTCAATTGACCAAATTTTT
>JAILMN010000032.1 GCA_024692565.1 Paludibacteraceae bacterium | reverse complement strand
ATAGTCGGCTTCCTTATGGATACGCTGACCGCCTGAAGTAATCTCCAGACCGCGCATGAGGAGGTCGAAACTCAGTGTCAGCGACGGATCCTCGGGATCGTCCATAGCATAGAAAGCACGGTGCTCCGACGGGAAATGGGTGACAAAGACGAAATCACTTCCGTATTTGTCATATGCATATTTGCAAATTGCCCTTTCTTCCTCAGGAGCCAAGTCGTCTTCCCCACGGTGGTCTGCTTCGCAGAGGTGGTTCTCGAAGAGGATCTCATGTACTTCGGACAGTTTCCATGCAGGTACCTGCTCGGGCAGCACGGGATTAACGGCATTGAGCAGTTGGAGCTCATGCGCACAATCGCGTTCTACGACAGCGATGATATGACGGAGCAGCGCCGCCTCGAGGGTCATGACATCCTCCTGACCTTTGATGAAGCCCATCTCCACATCAAGAGAGATATACTCGTTCAAGTGACGAGAGGTGGCATGTTTCTCTGCGCGGTAGGCAGGCGCGATCTCGAAGACGCGCTCATAGACGCCGACACCGATCTGTTTGTAGAACTGCGGACTCTGCGCCAGATAGACCTGCTTGCCGAAATAATCCATTTTGAAGACGTTCGCACCGCCTTCTGCTCCCTCGGAAACGATCTTCGGAGTGAAGATCTGCGTGAAGCCGTTCGCGCTCAGGAACTCCCCGAAAGCGCGTGCGATAGTGCTCTGCACTTTGAGGATCGCCATGTCGCGCGGGTTGCGGAGGGTGACCTGACGGTTGTCGAACTTATAACGGAGAAGGGTCTCTTCGTCGCCGAACTTGAGGGCGTTCATATCCACTACCTCTGCGGTCGTCGGACGGCTCAGAACGCGCACCTCGGAAACTGCGATCTCAATGGTGTTGTAGAACGCTGCCGGGTCTTTGATCTTCGCCTCGTTGACAGTACCGGTAAGGGTGATCGCCATCTCGCGGCAGAGGTCGTTCATAGCGATCTCGTTGCCGGCTTCGTCGAAGAACTTCGAAGTCTCATTAGAGACAACAGCTTGCAGCAAGCCGCGGCTCTTACGGAGCACGATGAATCCGCCCCACTTCGTTACGCGGACATTATGGATCATGCCGGAAACAGAAACAGATTCGCCAACTTTAGCGTTGGCGAGATCTGTCACGTTTTCATTATGTTTTGTTGCATCCAAAAACATAGTTTTAACGATTTATCGAGATATCGATATTCCGATATTCCGAAAGACCGAAATCTCAAAGGGTTATTTACTCTGCAGCGGGAGCTTCGGGAGCAGCAGCTGGAGCAGCCTCAGCAGCAACCTCTTCTACAGCCTCTTTAACGGCTTTCTTGCCGGCACGGCGGGTTGCTTTCTTGGTTGCTTTCTTGGTCTCCTTGAGCATGTTCTCGTTGTAATCTACGAGCTCGATGATACACATCTCAGCCGCATCGCCCAGACGGAAACCGGTGCGGAGGATACGTGTGTAACCACCGGGACGGTTAGCGATCTTCTCGCCCACATTCTGGAAGAGTTCGGTAACGACCTCTTTCTGTTTGAGGAGGGAGAACGCCAGACGACGGTTGTTCATATTGTCCTCTTTGGCACGTGTGAGGATCGGCTCAACGTAGATACGGAGCGCTTTAGCCTTAGCGAGGGTTGTGCTGATACGCTTGTGGAGGATCAGCGAGCAAGCCATGTTGCTGAGCATAGCAGCGCGGTGGTTAGCTTTGCGGCTAAGGTGATTGAATTTTTTATTATGTCTCATAATTTTTAATACAATTAAACTGTTGTTTTCGTTGTTTTCGTTGTTTTCGTAATATACGCAAACCTACGCAGACTACGAAAACCACGAAAAGTACCTGATTTAATCATTCACGTGGTAACGTGAGATGTCCATACCGAATGCGAGACCGTTGCGCTCAAGCAGTTCGTCAAGTTCGGTAAGCGATTTCTTACCGAAATTACGGAACTTGAGCAGGTCAGCGCGATGATAGCGGACGAGGTCGCCAAGTGTATCCACCTCAGCTGCCTTCAAGCAGTTAAGCGCACGCACGGAAAGGTCCATATCCTGCAGTTTCTGGTTGAGAAGCTGTCGCATACGGAGGATTTCCTCATCGAGTGCACTGTTATTTTTCTTGGTCTCCTCCTCAAGAACAATACGTTCATCCGAGAAGAGCATGAAATGGTAGATCAGGATCTTAGCGGCTTCGGTCAACGCCTTTTGCGGCGCGATAGAGCCATCAGTAGTAATCTCAAGGGTGAGTTTCTCGTAGTCGGTCCGTTGCTCGACACGATACTGGTCAACCGAAAGCATGACGTTGCGGATAGGAGTGTAGATGGAATCGATAGCAAGTGTACCGATAGGGTCACCGGCTTTACGGTTCTCATCACCAGGCACATATCCGCGCCCCTTGTTGATAGTAATCTCTATCTCAAAATCCGCAGAGTCGTCCATCTCGGCGAGTTGGAGCTCGGGATTAAGTACCTCAAAGGCCTGAAGAACAGAGTTGAATTCTCCTGCAGTGAAAGATTTTTCCTTATGCACATGCAGGCGAACCGTTTCAGTCTCCTCCTCAATGCCCTCCTTGTGAAGGAAGCGTACCTGTTTGAGATTGAGGATAAGGTTAGTGACGTCTGTTATTACTCCGGGGATGGTAGCAAATTCATGATCAATACCACTGATCTTGACAGAGCAGATAGCATATCCCTCGAGGCTGCCAAGCAGCTCACGGCGGATTGCATTGCCTATCGTAATTCCGTACCCCGGCTCGAGTGGGCGAAACTCAAAGATACCTTTGTTCGCACTCGACTCCAACATGATAACCTTATCAGGTTTGATGAAATTTAATATTGCCATGAATTTAATGATTATTTAGAGTACAACTCAACGATTAATTGCTCCTTGATGTTCTCCGGGATCTCAGCGCGAGCGGGAACATTGAGCAGCTTACCAGCCTTGTCGGCCTCATTCCACTCAAGCCATCCGTATTTGGCGTGGTTGAAGCCCTGGAGAGAAGCAGCTATGACCTCGAGGGATTTCGATTTCTCGCGAACTGCGACTACTTGTCCGGGTTTAACCGAATACGAAGGGATATTCACTACTTGTCCGTCCACAGTGATATGACGGTGGGAAACAAGCTGACGAGCCGCAGCGCGGGTAGGAGCCATACCGAGACGGTACACGATATTGTCCAGACGGCACTCGAGAAGCTGAATCAGGATTTCACCGGTAATACCTTTGGTACGAGCAGCTTTTGCGAAGAGGAGACGGAATTGACGCTCCAATACACCATAAGTGTATTTAGCCTTCTGCTTCTCAGCAAGCTGAGTGCCATACTCAGAGTTTTTCTTACGACGGTTAACGCCGTGTTGTCCGGGTGCATACGGACGTTTTGCAAGCACCTTGTCCTCGCCAAAGATAGCCTCGCCGAAGCGGCGTGCAATGCGAGATTTTGGGCCAATATATCTTGCCATAATTATAAATTACGTTAAAGGGTTAATACTGTTATTATACACGACGACGTTTCGGAGGACGGCAACCGTTGTGCGGCATCGGAGTAACATCAACGATTTCTGTTACATCGATACCGGCAGCGACGCAAGCACGAATAGCCGACTCACGTCCCTGTCCAGGACCCTTAACGTATGCTTTTACTTTACGCAGACCGAGGTCGAATGCGACCTTGCAGCAATCAGCTGCTGCCATCTGTGCTGCGTACGGAGTATTCTTTTTGCTGCCACGGAAACCTTGTTTTCCAGCTGAGGACCAGCTGATAACCTGGCCGTCACCGTTAGCAACTGTAACGATTACATTATTGAAAGAAGACATCACGTGAAGTTGGCCAACACCATCAATCTTCACAACGCGCTTCTTAGCTGCAATAGCTTTCTTTGCCATAATACTTGATGAATTTATTAAGAGTCGAGAGTCAAGAGTGAAGAGTCAAAAGACTCCGCAGATGGCTCAAACTCGGTTGTTAATTACTTCGTTGCCTTTTTCTTGTTTGCAACAGTTTTCTTACGTCCCTTGCGCGTGCGGGCGTTGTTCTTCGTGCTCTGTCCACGAACGGGAAGACCGATACGGTGACGAACACCACGGTAACAACCGATATCCATCAAGCGTTTGATGTTCAATTGTGTTTCCGAACGAAGATCACCTTC
>JAILMN010000012.1 GCA_024692565.1 Paludibacteraceae bacterium | reverse complement strand
CTATCAGTTCAACGGTCTGCCGGAACTCAAACCGTCCATGATTGAAGAGGCTACCCAGAATGCCCGTGCCGTGGCGCAGAAGTTCGCGGAAGATGCCAAGTGTTCACTGGGCTCTATACGTAAAGCAAGCCAAGGTCAGTTCAGCATCGAATCCGATGAGTACCAACCTTGGATCAAACGTGTCCGCGTCGTCACGACCGTGGATTACTTCCTGGATTAGAATAATCCGAGTCTTCTGATCAATCGCAAAACGCAAGTAGGAATCAGAAGAATGATAAAGCACAGTACCCGCCAGAAGATGGTGGGTATTGTTGTTTTGCTCCATCCCCAAAATAGCGCCCGCAAGGCACGCCGTACCAGCGTCTGCGGACTGACAATGATGCCGAGACATTTACCGATCTTCGTCATGATCGGTGGGATAGAGTAGAGCCCTGTATCTACTGCACCCGGACTGACGTCCGTTACGTGTACGCCGTACTTGCGCAATTCGATATGCAGCGCCCGCGTGAAATGACTCAGGAAGGCCTTTGTTCCACCGTATGTACCGAGTCGCTGGGCCGCCATCTTGCTCGTCACCGAGCATACATTGAGGATATAGCCCTTCCGGCGTTCCCGCATGTCCTTACCGAAGAGGTAACACAGCATTGCCGGTGTGTACATATGCAGGTTCATGATCAGGCTCGTGAAACCCTCGCTGTCATCCAATATATCCTTGTCGTGATAGACGCCGGCATTGTTCACCAGCACTTCCACCTCTATCTCATTCTTCTTCGTATATGCATATAACTCCCGTGCCGCTTCCTGCTTCCCCAAATCCATCTGCAGCGGTATAACCTCTAACTCTTTCACTCCTTCACTCCTTAACTCCTTAGCGGCTTCCTCTATCTCCGGTACGTTGCTCACAATGAGCAAGTTATAACCCCGTTGCGCCAACTGTCGCGCGAACTCCAGTCCAATGCCCGACGATGCGCCCGTCACTAATGCAAAATGCTTCTTCATAGCTTTCACTCTTTATTTCGGCCGCAAAAGTACAACAATTTTTGCATATATGCAAATATTTACTCGTTTTTATTTGCATATCTCACAAAAAAGTAGTACCTTTGCACCCGAATTGATAAGAGAATGAAAAAGATTCTTGTTTTTTTGTGTGCCGCATTGGTACTTTTGTCGTGTGCTAGGGAGCGGGACGGCGAGGCGATGAAGGTGAGCAAAGGGCAGTTAACGATCTACCCGGACTTCCCCTCTGCCTTTGTTGCACCGCGTACAATACGTGTTTGGACGCCGGAGAACTACGACCCCGCCCAGCGTTACGATGTGCTCTATATGCATGACGGTCAGATGTTGTACGACGCATCGGTGACCTGGAATAATCAGGAGTGGTGTGTGGATGAAGTGATGGATAGCCTGATCGCGAGCGGCGCAATCCGGCCGACCATCGTGGTAGGTATCGATTATAACCCCGACAACCGTATCGGTGAGTATTGTCCGGACGATGTGTCGTTGTTACTGCCGGATAGCGCAGCGGTGTATGACGATTTTCCGTCGCAGGGAAACGCCTATCTGCGTTTTCTGGTTTACGAACTCAAACCTTTCATTGACAGCGCCTATGCCACTTATCCGGAGCGCGAACATACCTGGACGATGGGAAGCAGTTGCGGAGGGTTGATTTCGTCCTATGCCTTGTGTCAGTACCCCGAGGTGTTTGCCGGAGCGGCCTGTATGTCCACGCATTGCACGCTCGCTTATCCGGATCCTGCGCACCCCGATGCAGCGAAGATGGCGGCGTATCGCGAGTACTTGCGTACGCATATTGCACCAAACAGCGCTAAGTTGTATATGGACCAGGGCGATAAGACCCTCGATGCTTTCTACGGCGAGGCACAAACGGCTATTAACGCCATGCTGCGGGCCGAAGGGTGGGACAGTGCCCATTTTGAATACCGCTATTTTCCCGGTCATGCGCACTGCGAGGACGACTGGAGCGCACGATTGGATGAACCGATAATGTTCTTATTAAAAAATGGAGAATTTTGAAGCATTATGTCAACGCAGGCGGTCGATACGCAAATATACGAACCGGCCTGTGG
>JAILMN010000017.1 GCA_024692565.1 Paludibacteraceae bacterium | reverse complement strand
CGAAATGCCTTTGCTGAAATACGATCTCTGGATTAACGGCAAGCAACTCACCGAACGCAATTATCAACATATTGTGGATTCCGTTCCAGATGTGCTGGCTGATGACATTTCTTTTGATCCGGCTACCAACACGCTTAGTCTGCATAACGCGATCATCGCTCCAACGGGCGCCTATGCTATTCAGAGTTCTATTCCTAATCTGACAATAGAAGTGCGTGGCGATAACTCTATTGATGGCGCCAACAATTGGTCCGGTATCCGACTCAATAAAAGCGCAACTATCACAGGCGACGGAAAACTGTCTGTTAATGCAAAGGGCGAAGGAATTGGAATATTCTTGTATAACGACAATAATGTAACCCTAACTGAGAATATTGAACTAACTATAACCGGAGGAACTGAGGTGTCTGCAAAAGGAATGTCCGGAATATCCGGCTATGGAGGCTCTGTGGCTATAGGTAAACCATATGGCGCAGTATTGACAGTAAACAACGCACGAGTAACTGCTGCCTTTCATGGTAATACTAACGTCCTCAATACCGGACGTAGAGGAGGAGGCTTGGAATATTTGCATGCACTCAATTTGAATGGTGTAGCCATTGTTAGCCCGAGTAATGCTATTTTCCGCCCAAAACAAATGAGTAGTGTAGTGGATGCTTCTACCGATGCTGTGATTCCTGAAGTGGTAATCGGACCGACAAAGAATTGCTATGATGTAGAAACCGAGTTTTCAGCAGTGTCCGACGACGCATATGAATGGAATGATAGCGTTTACACCGTTTCCGGAAACTATCAGCAGACTTTCAAAACAGTAGAAGGCTGCGACTCTGTTGTTACACTCCGTCTAACTGTTTTCCCGCATGGTAAATGCGGCGACAACCTGTATTGGGTATTCAGATCAACAACAGGCGAACTGATTATAACAGGAACGGGCGCAATGTATGATTATGATATTAATATTGATGCGCAAGCTCCATGGCAGACCTATAGCAGTGATATTAAATCAGTCTCCTTGTATGATGGTATCGCGTATATAGGAAGATGCGCATTTAAAGGCCTGCAGTATATTGCTCAATCCGTTGAAATCCCAGAGTCAGTTACATCTCTTGGAGCAAAGGCTTTCTCCGGATGCTCGGCAATGCCTGCTATCAATATTCCTTCTCAAGTAACCGCTATTCCGGATGAACTATTCCTTGGGTGTTACAATCTATACAATTTGTCTATTCCCACAGGTGTAAAAACTATCGGAAAGAACGCTTTTGCCAACTGCTGGCATGCTTTTGCGCGTGATCCTTTATTCTTACCGGAAGGCTTACAGACAATAGGAGATTATGCGTTCGATGGCGCCAATTTATTATCTGTTACGATACCGGCTAATGTAACATCAATTGGTGAAAATGCATTTAGCGACTGTGGTTCAGACTACTATAATAGGGGAATCGCATTCTACGTTGATTGGGATTCTCCATTAGCAATCCCGTCCAATATCTTTGAGAATACAGACTTGAGTATAGATACGCTCTATGTCCCTTGTCGAGCAGGAAATGCATACCAAACTGCAGAGGGATGGAAAGATTTCGGTTCTATCATTAAACCTTCGTATTCATCAGAATTTACGAAAAAAGTTCCGTTCAAATATGTATGGAATAATGTGGAATATACTGTTTCTGGCGATTACGAGCAAACGCTCCTAACTTCCGAGGGTTGTGATTCCGTTGTTACAATGCACTTGGATGTAGATGCATGGTGGCGAGGCGATGATCCCGATATCAAGGATTTGGGATACATTGAGCAAGATACTACTATCCGCGGCCTGACAATTGTTGCAACCAAAGATTATCGTAGTTTCGTGAATTCTACCGTCGCTTTATATGATACCCTCAGCTTTACTCACTATATTTGTACCAATTTCGGAAAGAATCCTGATTATGGTTACATCAAATTTGATGTGCCGGGTAATGTGGATATCTCTATTTACCGAGATAAGAACAGAGCATTGGAAATTGCAGCGGGCACGTGGAATAATACCATTAAACAATTTGATGTCAATAGTAGTGGTTCCACGAATGTTGATTGTGTAGAATTCCTCTATGTTGGAGAAGAAACAACTATCTTTGTTGGTGGTCCAACCTTGGGGACATATATATATGCTATTAATGTTACTCCGATAGATATATCCACCGCCGTCGATCATGTACGTGACGATAGCAACGATATGCAGTCTTCCAAGATTCTCCGCAATGGTGTATTGTATATCCGCCACGGAGAGAAAATCTATACTGCGCAAGGTATGGAGCTTAAGTAGAAATTTGCATGTAAGTAATATCAGTAGTTACCTCTCAAGAGGCAGATGGAGTAGAGCATGCCGAGCAGCATGGTGAACTTAATTACCTGCTGGCAGGTCTTGTAATCGCTTGGAATCTTAGCCGACCATAATAACCACAGCGAGCAGCACAGCGGCGTCACGATGCCCAGGGCTATATAACGTGTGCTCAGGCTTGTCCAACTGCGGTCGAACGGCAACACGTGCCACCATAGATGCCCGATGATAGCGAGCGTCAGTACCATCAATAAGGTGACGAAAATCTTCGTCCATAGTTCCCCCCAGACGATAGGCAGCGTATGGCATTCCAACTCGCGGTCACCCATCTGATCCTGCAGGTCTTTCACAATCTCCCGTATCCACGTCAGCAGAAAGGCGAAGAGTGCGAACCCGCCTAACCACACAAACAGATCCTGCTCCAGCGAGGTGTAGGGTAGGATAGCGGCATACAGCAGTTTCAGTTGCGCTACGTTCGCCAGCGCGATTACTAACGGCGTCAGGCCTGCGAGAAGTGCGATAGTCAGGTTGCCGATCATCAGCAGACGTTTGTAACTGCTCGAGTAGAACCACAGCAGTCCCGGCACCATCACAAAAATGATAGTCAGCGTCATGCTGCGCAGCAGTCCCGAAGCCGCGATGCCGCATACGGCACCCGCCACACTCAGACTGATGCTCAATCGCATCGCTGCCGGCTTACTCACGCTACGCGTCACAATCACGGCGTCAGGACGGTTGATGCGGTCTATTTTTACATCAAAGTAGTCGTTCACCACGTACCCGCCTGCCGCGATAAGCACAATGCCCGCGCCCAGCAGCCAGAGCGTGTACCAGGGCAGCAGTTCGCCGAATCCGAGTTTAGCCAGAATAGGTACCGCTACCCAGTTCTCCATCAGCCATACCAGCGCGATCAGAAACAGCAGATTGCTCCACCGCACCAAACGCAATATGTCCTTCAGCAGTTCCATCATTTGATTCGTAATACTACGCTTCGCCAAGCCGGAAGGGCGATCTCGAAGACGCTGTCCGGTCGCAAATCAATGGCATATTTGCCGTCGCGCAAGATGTCCGTCGCCGTCGCTTTGGCTTTCTCTTCCATACCCAGATAGACGAACGCATCATTCGGAATACGCACGCGGATCTGCTGCTCGCGGTCGTGGAAATTAACCACAATCAGCAGCGTCTCGCCCTTCGTATGACGCAGGAAAGCGAACTGTTGTTGCTTGTTGAATCCTTCGCCTTGCGCGTATGTGATGTCGTAGATCTGACCTTTCTGAATCGCCTTGCTGTCGCGTGCCGTGGTCAGCAGACGCTGGTAGAAATCCCGCAACTCGCGTTGTGCCTCATCCAGCCCTTTGCCGTCGAACTTACCGTTGTTCGCCCATGCCTGGATACATTTCACACCCCAGTAGTCGAAGATTGTTGTGCGGCCATCGATACCGCTGAACCCCTCCAGATCCATGCCGCGTTCGCCTAATTCCTGACCCGAATAGATGAGTACTGCGCCTTGATGAAGCGTTGCGGCAATCGTCATCGCCGGTTCGGCACAACGACCGTCGCCGCACCAGAAACCGCTGGCGATACGTTGCTCGTCGTGGTTCTCCAAGAAATACAGCATATGCGGCAGACGTGCATCGCCATGTTGCATCCATTGGTAGGTGATGCCTTCGGCAGCCCAACCGCGACTCGTCACGCCGCGCAGATAGTCATACATTCCCACTTTGTCGTACAGGTAGTCGAAGCCTGCCGCCAAATACGCATCGTACTGATTCGGGTCGTAGCATTCGCCGATGAAAAGGAATTTCTTATGCTTCTTGCGCACCTGCGCAATCGCCCACGCAAAGAACTCCACGGGCACCATCTCCGCCATGTCCACGCGTACACCGTCGATACCTTTGTCCGCCCAGAAAAGGAGGATGTCTTTCATCTTCACCCATGTGCTGGGAATCGGGTCAAACTGCTTCTCGCGACCGCCTTGATAGAACACGCCGTAGTTCAGTTTGACCGTCTCGTACCAGTCGTTCTCACCCGGGTGACTCGTGAAGCAATCATTACCCGTCACCTTTGCCGGCATCTCTTCATAGCCCTGCAGATCCTTGTCCATCGTGAACCGCTCGCCGGGCAGATAATAGAAGTTATTCAGCGGCGAAAAAGCCCAGTTGGGATTGTCGCCTTCGCCCAGATCTTTGACGCCTTTGGGCTTGCAAACGCTTTTGTACTGACGCGCTACGTGGTTCGGCACAAAGTCCAGAATGACACCCAGCCCGGCCTCGTGCGTGCGCTTCACCAAGTCCTCAAACTCCGCCATCCGTTTCTTCGGATCCTTTGCCAGATCCGGATTGACGTCGTAGTAGTCGGTAATGGCATACGGCGAACCCGCTAAGCCTTTGGTGATGGCCGGGTTGTTGAACTCCGCCGTAGCATGACGAATGATACCGGTGTACCACACGTGCGTGGCACCCAAATCGGCAATCGAATTGAGCGCACGCGCATTGATATCTGCTAACTTTCCGCAGCCGTTTTCTTCCTTCGTACCGTTGAACTTACGGGTGGTATTAAAATTGGCAAACCACCGCGGGAAAAGTTGGTAAATGATCGGTTTATTCATGTTAGATGAGTGCTTCTGTATCACTTGCAATCATGAGTTCCTCGTCCGTCGGGATCAAACAAACGGTCACTTTCGAACCCTTCTTCGAGATGATGCGTTCTTCGCCGCGAACGTTGTTGGCCTCTTCGTCCACTTCGATGCCGAGGAACGACAAGCCCTTCATGATCTGAGCGCGGATATACGGGTCGTTCTCGCCGATGCCGGCTGTGAACACGAGGATATCCAGACCGTTCATCGCAGCAGCATAAGCGCCGATATATTTGATTACGCGGTAGATGAACATCTTACGCGCTAAGTCCGCACGTTTGTTGCCCTCCTTGATGGCCGCATCGATATCGCGGCAGTCGCTCGATACACCGCTCACTCCAAGCAGACCCGATTTCTTGTTCACCAGGTCGTTGAATTGAGCCGTGCTCAGGTGCTCTTTGTCCATGATGAACGTAGCTGCACCGAGATCCAGATCACCGGCGCGGGTACCCATTACCAGACCTTCCACCGGAGTCAGACCCATACTGGTGTCCACGCTCTTGCCGTCCATTACTGCAGCACAACTGCCGCCGCCGCCGATGTGAGCCGTTACAATCTTCTTGCCCTTTGGATCAACACCTAAGAAATCGCACACGCGCGCACTCACGTAGCGATGACTCGTGCCGTGGAATCCGTAGCGACGGATAGCGTATTTCTCATATAACTCATATGGTATCGCGTACATGTACGCGTAATCCGGCATCGTCTGATGGAATGCGGTATCGAATACAGCTACTTGCGGTACACCCGGCAGCGTCTTCTCGATGGCATTGATGCCCTTCAGGTTAGCAGGGTTGTGTAGCGGAGCCAATTCAACGCATTGCTCGATCTCGCGCTTCACTTCCGGTGTGATGAGAGCCGACTTGTTGAATTTCTCGCCGCCGTGGACTACACGATGACCCACCGCGTTGATCTCTTTCAAATCCTTGATAACGCCCAGCTTGGCATCTACCAGCGTGTCCAGAATCAACTGAATACCTACGGTATGCTCCGGCATCGACTTCTCGATCTTTACCTTCTCACCGTTCGGACATTTAACCAATAGGAACGAGTCCGGCAGACCGATTTTCTCGATGCCGCCTTGTGCCATCACTTTCTTGCTCTCCATCTCAAAGAGCTTGTACTTGATACTACTGCTTCCGCAGTTTAAAACTAAGATTTTCATGATATTTTAACTTTCAACATTAAATATTCAACATTAAACTCAGCGAATCGCTTGATTCGCGGTAATGACTACCATTTGTACAATGTCCTGCACTTTGCAGCCGCGGCTGAGGTCATTCACCGGAGCGGCGATGCCTTGCAGAATCGGGCCAACGGCGTCTGCGCCGCTGAAGCGTTCCACCAACTTGTATCCGATATTGCCTGCCTGCAGATCCGGGAACACCAGCACGTTCGCTTTGCCCGCTACAGGACTGCCCGGAGCCTTGGTTGCCGCTACGCGTTCCACAAGCGCTGCATCGGCTTGTAACTCGCCGTCCAAAGCCAAGTCCGGCGCCATCTCTTTCGCTAAACGAGTAGCCTCGGCTACCTTGTCCACCAATTCATGTTTGGCGCTGCCCTTCGTGCTGAAACTCAACATCGCCACGCGCGGCTCGATACCCGCAATCGTGCGTGCCGTCTCTGCCGTTGAGATAGCGATCTCCGCCAACTGTTGCGCATCCGGATTCGGGTTCACGGCGCAGTCTGCAAACAGCAGGAATCCGTTTTCGCCCAACTCCTTAGCCGGCGTGAACATCAGGAATGCACCGCTCACGATGGAACAACCCGGTTTGGTCTTCAGGATTTGGAAGGCCGGACGAATCGTGTCTGCCGTCGTACCGCGAGCACCGGCTAACTCACCGTCAGCGTCACCTGCCTTGATCATCAGACAACCCAGATACAGCGGATCCTGAGCCTTCTTCTTCGCCTCTTCCTCTGTCATACCTTTCGCCTTACGCAACTCAAACAGCAGATTCGCATACTCCGGCATCTTCGCGTCATGCAGTGGATCAACGATCTTCGCCTCTTTGATAAACTCAAAACCCTTCTCCGCAGCCATACTGCGAATCTTATCCGGGTCACCGATTAAAATAAGCTGCGCAATCTTGTCTCGCAACAAGATATTCGCAGCTTCCAATGTACGCGGCTCATCGCCTTCCGGCAGCACAATCCTCGTCGGATTAGCCTTCGCACGCGCAATCATTTTCTCTAAAATGTCCATAATTATCGTGTGTATGTAGTTGACTTCAAAATCGAGTGCAAAGATACAAAAAATTTTCCATATACGCAATACCTGATATAAAAAATATATTTTTTTATAAAAATATTTGGTAATATGAAAAAAAAGTCGTACCTTTGCACCCTGAATTGTGATTTTTATAAAAATAAGCATATAATCCTATCTTCTAATATGAGGAAAAGCATACTCATTATTTCCCTCCTCTGCGCGTCAGTTTTAGTCATGGCGCAGGAGTCTGAGAAAAAACTCAAAGGTGCCCATCCGTACAAAGTGGCCGAGAATGAAGAGGTTGCTCCCGGGTTCTCACATTGGTCTCTCACCCCGCATGTGGGCTTTAACTATTTCGACGGTGACTTCAATTCCGAAATGAAGCATGCGATAGCTATCCCCAACGCAGGTCTCGATATCGAATATTCGTTCAATCCTGTTTGGGGACTGGGTCTCTCTTACATGTACGACATGTACACCGTCACCGGTAATGGGCAGCCGTATAATGCGGACACCCTGCTCAATGGTCATATGCACAAGGCGGGTTTGTATGTCTCGATGGACTTTATGAACCTCTTCTTCCCGACTGCGAAGAAGAAAATCTTCTCAGCGAACGCGATTATCGGTGGTGGATACGCTTGGTATAAATCGACGATCATGTATCATGACGACCCATCGGCGAACCCCACATGGAAGCGCGGTGCAACGGCGAGTTATATCAATGAGGACGGAGTCAATGCTCCAAGTTATATGACTTCGTATAATGGTCAACTCTTCTTGCAGGCCGGCTTGGGATTGGAGTTCAACCTCAACCGCACCCTCGCTCTCGGCGTTCGCGCAACGTATAACTATTTCATCAATGACTATATCGACGGTCGTGGATACGCGGGTATGAATGCTGTGGCGTCTAAGAACAACGATGGTGTCGTAGACGTGACGCTCAATATGCGATTCAAACTGGTTGGTGTTTCCAAGACCCACGTACGTAATATCTCCGGTTTCGGTGTGCTGGCGAAGAGCGAAGAACCGAAGCAGAAGAACGATGCGCCTTGCTGCCACGATACGGTTTATATCCAGCGCGACAGTATCATCGTTCGTGAGGTGCACGAGTCGCATGAGACCACCACTATCAAGGAGGACGAGAAGAATATCTATTACGTTTACTTCGAGAATGGCAAGTCTAAGATCACCGAGGAAGGTCTCATCACCATCCAACAGGTGGCTGACCGCATAGAGGAAGACCCGTCGCTCTACGCTGTTGTTACCGGCTATTGCGACAACACGGGTTCGGATAAACTTAACTTCGCTCTCGGTGACAGCCGTGCGAACAACGTCATCGACGAATTGCGCGAAGAGCACGGAGTGGACAGCGATCATATGTACTCCACCGGTCTGGGTAAACTCGTCGGACGTCGCAGCAAAGCTTCGTACGGACCGAACAGACGTGCTGCTATCCGCCTCGTGGATAAGGCTACCTTCGATCGCATGAAGCAGGAACTTGAGGTTAAACGCGCTAACCGTGCAGAGAAAGATGAACCGGTAGCTCCGAAGCAGACGGAAACCAAACCGCAGTCCAAGCCGCAGACTCAGGCACAACCGCAACAGACGACGCCTAAGTCCACGGTGAAGACCGTGCCGCTGACCGAGAGTGCTCGTCCGGAGAAAGTGAATGAATATAAGCAACGTACCAGCGCGAGCGTGACGACGGATAAGAATACCACGCTGTCCAAACTCGCACGTCAGTATTATAACAATACCTATTGCTGGGTTTATATCTACATTGCGAATAAAGACCGCATCAGTAACCCCAACGCGCTGACGCCGGGTACGCAACTCATCATTCCGGAACTCACCGAGAAAGAGATGAGAATAACGAAAGACGAGAGCCTCTTCCTCTATGGTTCGGCTCGACAAAACAAATAACCGCTTGCCATGCAAGCTGGGGTCCCATAGCTCAGTTGGTTAGTAGCACCTGACTCATAATCAGGGGGTCCTTGGTTCAAGCCCAAGTGGGACCACAAACTCGAAATGTATTGAAATTGTGATAGTTACACGCAAGAAACGAGAGGACATGTACGCAAAAACATTGTAACAAAATTGTAACATGGTACGGTTTCTACCCGTTTTGGTACGTTTTTAGACGAAAAATTGTAACAAAATTGTAACATCACTATGGCAAGACTATCATTGAGCCTCGACAAGAGGACAGTCAAGAACGGCATGATGCCGATTCGGCTCAGGATCAACCACAAAGGCACAAGTGCTTACGTTGGCACTGGTGTTGAGGTTGAGGAGCAGTACTTCAATGCAGGGTCGTTATATGACCCAATTCACAAAAAAGCATATATGGCTATCGAGAAGCGTGACGCTGTGTCGCGTTTCGTTAGGCAGTTCGACGAGTTCCTCGCTGATGTAGAGCGGAGCGAGTTATCTCGAATGACCGCTAATAATATAAAGGAACGGGTGTGCGGGCAGGTGCCCGTGGCCACGCATACATACGCGAGAGAAGCAACTGATACCGATTTTGTGGCATTCTTTGAGACGTATGGTGAGAGCAGGCGAACGGACAAGACGCGCGAGAGTTATGCGTACTGCGCGAAGGTGTTGCGGTTGTATTGTGCTGAACGTGGTCTGCGGACGCTTACTTTTGTAGATATAGACTATGCACGGCTGGTGGATTTCGCGCGATGGTTGAGCGAGACGAAGAGTCCTGCTACTCGGCATATGTTCGAGAGTTATGTTCGGGCTGCGTATCGAGACGGGCAGAAGCGTCGGTTGGTCTGCCGTGACCGCGATCCATACTATGACTATTCAATCGCGCCAGTGCCGCTGAAGGACATCGAGTGTCTGACTGCCAAGCAGATGCACGCTTTGATGACGTATGAGCCGAAGTTGGCAGGCTTGCAGATGGGCAGAGACGTCGCGCTGATGTCGTTTTACTTGTGCGGTCACAACCTGATAGACCTCTATGAAATGGGTAAGCCAAAGGATGGAGCGTGCAAGTTTGTGCGGCATAAGATAGAGCAACGCTACAAGCGTGAGGTGAAGATACAAATTGAGCCGGAGATGAAGGAGTTAGTAGAGAAGTACAAGGGTGACGGGATGTTGCTGAAGTTCAAGGCGACCTATCCGAACTACGACGGCTTCCGTCATAAGATAGCGCATCGCCTGCGTGAGTTGAGCGCGGACATCGGTTTCGAGGTGTCAATGCCGCGCATCCGTAGGACTTGGGCAACTATTGCAGGCGAATTGGAGTGCCCTGACCGCGTGATTGACAAGAGCATGGGGCACGTGGATAAGACGGTCAAGGATGTGTCCTACGAAAAATACGACTGGGGACTGACCGCCAAGTGGAATCGCAAAATTATCAACCATATCAAATTTATCAAATCATGAAAAAGTATCTATTTTTGGCGGCGATTGCAGCCGCATTCCTTTCTTGCTCGAAGAAAGATGAACCTGCTAATGTGCAGCAACATCAAGTCACTTTCACACTTCCTGAATTACAAGTCGAACAGCAGCCCATGCAGGCACCTATGGCCAATCCGCTTGTAGATGATGATAACACAGCGCTCACCGACCTATACATGTTCGATGGCACTACGCTGCTTGCTCATCAGACATCCGACCAGGACGATTTCGGAACCATCACCGTCATGCTGATGGCGGGTGAGCATAACCTTCATTTCGTTGCCACACGCTCGACCGGTCTTAGCTACGATGCAGGCGTCTTAAGCATGACCACGGTTCGTCCTACCTATGGCGCTCACCTCGTTCTGAATGTAACAGGATCATCAGACCAGAACATTACTCTGAACCGCGTGACCGGGCAATTCAAACTCACCATCGAGGACGAGATTCCGAGCACGGCGGCTAAGCTACGCATCGCGTTGGCTGACTACTACAAAGGTCTCAATGTAGCCACCTTTGCAGGAACGACCAATGACGGGTACTCGGTTGACATAAACATCACGAGCAAGGTCGGAACATCTGGCGCTAACTGGACACTCAACCATCTTGCTCCGGTGTACGGAACTCAGTACGAGACGACCTACACCATCACGGTATTCAACGCATCAGACGAGAAGATCGCCGAAGCGACCGGAACGGTACCACTCAATAGCAACACCAAGACGCTGCTGCATGGCGACCTATTCACCGGAACACGAGCACTCTTTGTCTTGAGCACAACATGGAACGACGACCTCGACGTGGATATGTAATCCCTCGCACCTCTATGACGGCCTATGAGACGCATACACTTTGTGCCTATGCTTATCCTATTACTTTTCATTTCGGCTTGCCGGAACGAAGAGGTAGTGAGCCCTTCTGACCATTCTGCTGACGCCAACAAAATGGTGGTCTATGAGACCGACTCGACGGAGTGGAACGTGTGCGTAGTAGCGACCGGCAAACTGTATGCCGATGCCGTGCAAGTCTCCATACCTGCACCGTACCGCCTGCCGACACGTGA
>JAILMN010000003.1 GCA_024692565.1 Paludibacteraceae bacterium | reverse complement strand
CCAGAGGGGCGTGCCGAAAGTACTACAATTCCAAAATCACGGGATATATACATAGTATATATAAGGTAGTGCAGGATACGATATTAGTCCGATGCGCCTCCTTTCCGACTCTATTCCGACTCTGTGTTGCCCCTGTGAATGATTAAGGAATCATTAAGGAATATATAAGGAATAACTAAAGCTATGAACGTTCTGTATTATATACAAAGTATATAATACTATAGTGAGAGATGGGTTTTGAAAAAATGCACTGGCGAGGATGGCGATACTGGCGATATCGCCAATATCGTCAATATCGCTATGCAAAAAAATGCATGAGATTCTTGAGATAGTTGAGACAGTTAGACCGGGAAGAATCTCAAAAGTCTCAACTGTCTCATGCAATTTTTTATGAGCGGGCAATTAGATTGCCCTACTAATGTACGAAAAGTTATTTTACCTCTTGACCGGTGAGGGTGTAGGTCTTGTCACCACGAAGGATGAGGACTTGGTTGTCACGAACGATCTTTTGCGATTTTGTCGCAGCATTGATATCGTCGATGCCTTGCGGGGCAGGCATGGTGAAATCAATGGTTTCAGAGTACAAGACGGTTTCATTTTGTTTTGCCATTACGGTATATGCGTATTCCGTATCAGGCTCTAAACCTTTGACTTCGTATCTCCAACCCTTAGCGGCTTTTTCTGCAGCAGGTACATTGCGACCTATACCGTCACGTGCGGGTGCGCCAAAAGCTATAGAGATTAAGCGCCCTTCATCATCAAACACCAGGGTACAAATGATTTCTCCGTTCTTTGCAATCGTAATAGTGTATGTATCGGCATTTTCTACTGCTGGCCATTCTAAGATCACGCTGCCTTCTTCCGTTGGAGTAGCGTTTACGTCAACATCTTCCTCTGTTTCTTCTGTCGCTATTGTGTCTTGTCCAATAGGAATTGCCATATATTGTGCAATATAGGTGGTATCATGGTTAGCAGCCACGATAGCCGGCGACCATCCGCTGAAAGTATATGTATAATCCTCGTCTGTTGGGCGTATTGGAGTTGTGCCAGTATATTCGGGGATTACTCCTTCCTCTATTGGAAGTTCAAGCAATACAGAATCGTCCCAGTTGACGAAGGTGATTGTGTATTCAGTATAGCCAATAGGTCGGATGGGATTAAAATCTTTCCATTGGTCTGCAGCCTTATACGCGCTAATGCTTTCAGCTGGTACATAGAGAGGAATCTTTGAGCAATCAACTCGATAGAAAACGCCTTCATTGCCTAATAGTTCCATAGTCGGAGGTGTGAGCGCTTTACATGTTACAGAATTTAAACTTTCGCAATGCTCGAAAGCATTGTATCTAATATTCTTGACACCACTTCCAATAGTAATTGAGATTAAACCAGTACAGTCTCTAAAGGCATAATATCCAATACTTGTAACACTATTAGGAATTTCAATAAAGGTCAACCCCGTGCAATAGTAGAACGCGACATCTCCTATATTTGTGACACTGCTTGGAATTTCGATAGAACTTAAACCGCTACAATACTCAAAAGCTCTATATCCAATACTTGTAACGCTATTAGGGATAATCACAGCAGACAATCCGCTACATGCGTCAAAAGCCTCATCTCCAACGCGTGTGACGCTATTAGGGATGATGTATTCTCCTTGTATGCCTCCCGGATATTTACAAAGAGTCGTTTGGGCTTTATTAAATAAAACTCCGTTCACAGAACAATAATTCGGATTTTCTTCATCTACATCTATTGTTATCAGACTTGTGCAATCTTCAAAGGCATTAAATCCAATGCTTGTAACACTATTAGGGATTGTAATAGAAGTCAAACTGGTACAATGGCGAAACGTATAATATCCGATGCTTTTGATACCGTAGGGAATTTCTATAGATTTCAAACCAGTACAACCAGAGAAAGCATAATCAGCAACCGTTGTAACACTATTAGGTATAGAGAAGGATGCCAAACTGTTACATTCTTGGAATGCATGGCTTCCAATGCTAGTGACACTATTTGAGAGAGTTACAGAGGTTAGACCTACGCAATAATAGAAAGCATATTCTCCAATGCTGATGATGCTATTGGGAATAATTACAGAGGTCAACCCCGTACAATTGTCGAAAGCATTATCTCCAATGCTTGTGGCATTATTAGGAATAATGTATTCTCCTCTCTTACCAACAGGACATAGCATAAGGGTAGTCTTGTCCTTGTTAAATAAGACTCCGTCAATGGAACAGTATTTAGGATTATCATTATCCACATTTATAAACGCCAAACTATCGCAACCAACAAAAGCCTTGTTCCCAATACTCGTTACGCTGTTTGGTATTGCCACAGATTTCAAACTAGTGCAACTACCAAAAGTAAAATTTTCAACTTTTGTGACGTTATTAGGGATAGAAAAAGAAGCCAAACTTTTGCAATATTCAAAGGCACTTTTCCCGATGCTGGTAACACTATTGGGAAGATCTACTGATATTAGGCCAGCGCAGCCAGAGAAGGCTCCTCCTCCAATACTCGTGATACTATTTGGAATTTCAATAGAGGTCAAACCCGTGCAACCAGAGAAAACACAATCAGCAACCGTTGTAACACTATAAGGTATAGAGAAAGAAGCCAAACTTTTGCAACCTTCAAAGGCATAACTTCCAATGGTAGTGATACTATTGGGTAGAGTTATAGAGGTCAAGGCTGTACAACTAGAAAAAGCACTTTTTCCAATGCTTGTAACGCCGTTGGAAATCGTTGTAGAATTCAAACTCGAGCAGCCGGTAAATGCCTCTTCTCCAATACTTATAACACTACTAGGAATAAGTATAGATTTCAGGTGTTTGCACGCAATAAAGGCTTTAGTTCCAATTGTTGTAATGTTATTTGAAATAGCCACGGACTTTAATTTGGTGCAATTAGCAAAAGCCTCGCTTCCTATGCTTGTGACACTATAAATCTTCGTGTCATAAGTAATACTTTCCGGAATGATCACACTTCCAGAATAATAATTAGTTCCATTGTACGTAACTTCCGCAGTCAGTTCCGTTTCATTTAGATTGTAGGCGATACTATCAATGGTAACGGAAGCCAATGCAGTTCCCACACAACTACAGAGTAGGAAAGTAAAAAATAGTTTTTTCATAATGATTTAATTTAATTTGGGAGTTAAGATAGTATAAGAATTAATCAAATATTTTCCTTTTGGCAAGTAACGTCGTCCTGCACTACGCAAATCTAAGTGTGATTCAATAGCCCGTGCTATTCGTCTGTTTACATTTTGTCTTGCTTGATGTGTTGCGCCTTCGGTTGCTATGAGCATCTCATAACGCGATAAGACTCCTGCGTTTTCTTGAATGTATAAAAAACATCTAAAAATAATGTCATTAACAGGATCCTGGTGCTCATTAGCCCAATTCCGGATGTAATCTAATAATTCTTCCATAAGAGTATAAATATTTTTAAAAGTTAAAAACAAAAAGTGCGGACTATCTGCGATATCTTAATTGGTTTACTCGGGCTTCGACTCCCATGGATTCCAATTATGCAGAATAGCCCACACTGAACGTGTGAGCGTTCCGCGTTACTTGAGGAAATCCATTACAATTTGTCGAAGATTGAGTAAATCCCTAAATAAGCGTTACGCTATCTTTTGGCGCACGCTTGCGCCTATGTACTCACTTTTTTACACTGTTGAGCC
Organism: Paludibacteraceae bacterium; assembly: GCA_024692565.1. Lineage (GTDB taxonomy): Bacteria > Bacteroidota > Bacteroidia > Bacteroidales > Paludibacteraceae > Colicola. The sequence goes on along the minus strand of JAILMN010000003.1, from coordinate 10,876 downwards.
CAGTGACCGTTTTTATGCTGCCGGCGGCAGCGATTTCAAAATTCGGTGCAAAGGTACGAATAATTTTTGAATTGTGCAAATAAAAACACATTTTTTTAGAAAAAACGCGCGCGCACTTGCATATATGAAAAAATTGTTGTACCTTTGCAGCCGATTCGGCGCAAAGCGTTTGGAAATGGCCAATAAACTCAATCGTCGATCAATCGTAAATCGTAAATAGTTAAATCGTAAATAGTATTATGAATCTTTCAGAAATTACTGAGAAAATCTATGCGGAAGGCGTAGAGAAGGGAAATGCGCAGGCGCAGGAGATCATCGCTGATGCGCAGAAAAAAGCAGAAGCTATCATCGCGGAGGCTGAGAAGAAAGCGGCTGCGTTGGTAGCAGAGGCAGAGTCGAAATCGGCTGATTTGGACAAGAAGACACGTGCTGAACTGAAATTGTACGCAGAGCAGAGCGTGAATGCCGTGAAGACCGAGATCACCAACCTGTTGGCAGACAAGATTGCTGCAGACAGTGTGAAGGCCGCAACGGCTGATGCGAAGTTCATGCAGGGTCTGATCGCGAAGTTGGCAGAGCAGATGGCCAAGAACGGCGAGGTGCTGATCGAGACAAAAGATGCCGACGCGCTGAAGAAGTACTTTGCGGCTAACGCGAAGGGATTGCTCGAGAAGGGCGTGAAGATCGCAGAGGTGAAGGGTATCAAGACCGAATTCACCATTCAGCCGGCAAAGGGTGGGTACAAACTTGCCTTCGGCGACGCTGAGTTCATCGCGTATTTCAAGGAAATGCTTCGTCCGCAACTCGTAGAAGAACTCTTCTGATATGACTTACGAATATCTATTGGCGGGTCTTCCTGAACTAAAAGCCGGTTCAGATGCACCAATATCGTTGGAGAAACTCGATGAGTTATTCGACGAGCAGTTAGCAGCAGGCGATAAGAAGCTGCTAAACTTATTGCGTGCGCCGATGGACGAGGCGACGTTAGCGGAAGGGCTGAAGGCGCGGAACCGGTTCGTGCGGGAGTGGTTTGCATTCAATCAGGACATGAATAATGTGCTGGTTGCGCAGATCTGCCGCAAGCACGGGTTCGACGTCAAGACCCAGATCGTCGGAGAAGGGGAAGTGGCAGAGCAGTTGCGGAGCCATGTGAACCAGAAGGACTTCGGTCTGAACGAGGTAGCCGGTGACTGGACGGAAATTCTTGCTTTGGCGGGGATTGAGGACCTGATGCAACGCGAGAAAGCGCAGGATGCGATTCGGTTCGAGTGGCTGCAGAGCCGCACAGAGTTCGATTTCTTCTCGCCGGAGATGGTGTTCGCTTACTATTTGGAGGCTGTGATGCTGCATCGATGGAGCATTCTGACCATCGAAGAAGGCGAGAAAGTTTTCCGCCAGCTTGTTTCCGAAATGAAACAGGGCGTAAAACTTGATTGAAGATTTAAGATTGAAGATTTAAGATTTTAAGATATGACACAAGGTAAAGTTAAAGGAATTATTGCCAACTTGGTGACTGTCGCTGTTGACGGGCCGGTTGCGCAAAACGAAATCTGTTACATTTACGTGGGTGAGACCCGTTTGATGGCTGAGGTCATCAAGGTCATCGGCGCAAATGTGTACGCGCAGGTGTTCGAGTCCACACGTGGTCTGAAAGTGGGCAACAAAGTGGAGTTCACCGGTCACATGTTAGAAGTGACGTTGGGTCCGGGTCTGCTGAGCCGTAACTACGACGGTTTGCAGAACGACCTCGACAAACTGACGGGTGTGTTCCTCAAGCGCGGAGAGTACAATTTCCCGCTCGATGAGCAGAAGAAATGGGCGTTTAAGCCGATCGCCAAGGTGGGCGATAAGGTAGAAGCGGCTTCTTGGCTCGGCGAAGTGGATGAGAACCATCAGCCGCATAAGATCATGGTGCCTTTCGTATTCGAGGGGACGTACACCGTGAAGTCGATTGCCAAGGCCGGCGAGTACACCATCAACGAGACGATGGCGGTATTGACCGACGCGGAGGGCAACGACCACAACGTGACGATGGTGCAGAAATGGCCGGTGAAGAAAGCCATCTTAGCGTATCGCGAGAAACCGCGTCCGTTCAAGTTGTTGGAGACCGGTGTGCGTACGATCGATACGGCTAATCCGCTGTGCGAAGGCGGTACGGGATTCATTCCGGGGCCGTTCGGAACAGGAAAGACCGTACTGCAGCATGCTATCTCCAAGCAAGCGGAGGCAGACATCGTGATCATCGCAGCCTGCGGTGAGCGTGCCAACGAGGTAGTGGAGACGTTTACGGAGTTCCCGGAACTCGATGACCCGCACACGGGACGTAAGTTGATGGAGCGTACGATCATCATTGCCAACACCTCGAACATGCCGGTTGCATCCCGTGAGGCATCTGTCTATACGTCCATGACGATCGCGGAGTACTACCGTTCGATGGGTCTGCGTGTATTGCTGATGGCGGACTCGACGAGCCGTTGGGCGCAGGCGCTGCGTGAGATGAGTAACCGTCTGGAGGAGTTACCGGGTCAGGATGCTTTCCCGATGGACCTCTCGGCTATCATCGGTGCTTTCTATGCACGCGCAGGCTACGTGTACCTCAATAACGGAGCGACGGGTTCGGTAACCTTCCTCGGAACCGTTTCGCCGGCAGGTGGTAACCTCAAAGAGCCGGTGACGGAAGGAACGAAGAAAGTGGCACGTTGTTTCTATGCGTTGGAGCAGGCGCGTGCGGACCGTAAGCGTTACCCGGCTGTGAACCCGATTGACAGTTATTCGAAATACGTGGAATACCCCGAGTTCGCAGACTATATCTCGCAACTGATTGACAAAGACTGGCTGCCGATGGTGAACGACATGAAGACCTATCTGCAACGCGGTAAGGAGATTCAGGAGCAGATCAACATCTTGGGTGATGACGGTGTACCGGTTGATTACCACGAGGCGTTCTGGAAAGCGGAAGTGATTGATTTCGTCATTCTGCAGCAAGACGCATTCGATAAGATCGATGCTGTGTGTCCGCTGGAGCGTCAGCAGTATATGTTGCGCCTCGTGATGGACATCTGCAAACACGATTATGACTTCGACAACTTCCTCGATGTGGTCGATTATTTCAAACGCATCATCAACCTCTGCAAGCAGATGAATTACTGCGAGTTCCATTCGAAAGAGTTTGAGGACTACCGCAAGAAACTGGATGACCTGTTGGCAGAAAAACAGATTGCAGCATGAGAAAGACACTTTTCATTATAACCTTATTATCTGCTGTTTTAACCGCTTATGCGTCCTCTAACGGCGGTGTGCGTCACCTGCAACCCAAACGTGTGCCGGTGATCCTCGCCAACTATACGGACGTGCAGTTCAAGAGTACGGACTATGCGGCGTACAAGAGCTCGTTGGAGAAGTATTTCTCTGATAACTCGTTCGGTCAGTACACGCCGGTATTTGATTTCATCGGTCCGGTGAACCTGTCGAACAACCGCTGTTACTACGGTGAGAACGACGAGGACGGCGATGATGTGCGTGCTGCTGTGATGATGGCAGATGCTTGTAACGCAGCCGAGAACCTCGCGGATTTCACGCTCTATGACCAGGACGGTGACGGTCGTATCGATGCGGTAGCGGTTATCTATGCCGGAGAAGGCGAGAAACAGGACTACTTGCCGGACGCTGTGTGGGAGTTCACGGATGATTTGGAGACTACGTGGGATCTGGAGTATCTGGTGCAATTGGACGGCAAAACGGTTGCGTCTTGTTGTGCCGTGCCGGAACTGCGTAACACGACCAAACAGGACGGAATCGGTACGTTCATTCATGAGTTTGCACACATCCTCGGTCTGCCGAACTTCAGTTCTACTGCCGGTTTGACGGTGAAGACGCTTGGCGATTGGGATGTAATGGATCATGGTTGCTTCAACGACGACGGTAACACGCCTGCAGCCTTCAGCGCGTACGAGCGTTGGTATCTCGGTTGGATTGAACCGATCTTGTTAGACGGTCCGATGAACGTGCGTCTGCGCGACTTGAACGAGTCCGGCGACTGCGCTATTATCACGGCTACCGGTCAATCGAACCTGAATGGTTTGAGTCCGGATCCGCGTGAGTTCTATATCTTGGAGAACCGCCAACAGAAGGGTTGGGATGCGTCTCTGCCGGGACACGGACTGATGATGACGAAGATTGACTATGTGAAGAATAAATGGGAGTCGGATGAGGTCAATAATGTGGAGCGTCACCTGTGTGTAGACCTCGTGGAAGCAGACGGTAAGGCACCGCAGTACAAGGCGGACAACCTCACCAACGGCTATTTCGGCAAACAAGGTGACCTGTTCCCATCCGGCGCATCGTCCTATAAGATGTTTAGCAACAAACAATGGTTCAGCGGCGTCAAAGAGCAGGGCGGAGTGATCTATTTTGACTTCCAAGACGGTGTGGACAAATGTACCGTTAATTTCTCCGTCAGCAGCGATAAAGGTACGTGCGCAACCGCTTCGGCTACAGAGAGTTCCAAAGGTGCTGGTGTAACGCTGCCGAATGTGACCGCCAAGAGTGGATACACGTTCCTGGGCTGGTCCACGCGCAAGAACAGCAACGTAGCGGACGCCGGTCAAGCCGGAGATAAATTCTATCCGATGAGCGACTGTTCGGTGTTTGCTGTGATGAAAGATAATTCCAAATATTGGGTGTATTACGATTGGACGGGTGTCGAGATCGGCGACTACTTCGGTTTCAACGGCGCTTATGTGAAAGTAAACGCAGTAACCGATATTGCAGTTTCTTTCTTAAAGAAAGAAGGCTACGCAGCTCCTTCGCCTGAGACTTGCACGGTCCGCGTGGAGTGCGGCGGTAAGTTGATTGCCGATGCTGCGCATTTTGACGGCGACTCTGTTCTGGTCTCTATACCTGCTTCTGCAATCACCAGTGATGTCTATATCACCATCAGCAGCGTGCGTGAACAGAAAGAGAGTGGTTGCGACACCTATAGTCACACGTTCACCAGCGTTTGCCGTGCAGATGAGCATGCTAATCTGAGCGGATACGATTGGAAAGTGACGATTGCTAATGATCAAACGACCGATTACGACAAGACGAAAGGCGCTGTCTTTGGCTCCGGTTCGTATCCTGCAGGTCAGGTTAAGTTAGTGACCGAAGAAACGTTAGGTTGCGGCGTAGCGATGGTTCGTGTCACGGCTGCCGCTAATGGTGACGGCGTACTGAGCGTGTTTGTAGCAGGCAATCAGGTAGGCGATTCAGAGTCACTCTACGAACAATTGGAGACTTATGAATTTGTATTGGATGAGCCTACCTCAGGCACGGTAGATATTCGCATGGAGAACACCTCCAAGGCTATGTATCTCAAACAAATCGAGATCTATTTCGAATTATGGGAAGATCCGCAAGGAATCGAAGATATTTCTGCGGAAGAATTCAAGTCGATGGGGCAGAAACTGATCATTGACGGTCAACTCTATATCTACCACAACGGACACATTTACAATGTCTTAGGTGCAAAACTTAAATAGAATATATTAAACACAACATATTATGGCTAAAGCTTTTCAAAAAATCTACACGCAGATTACTGCCATCACCAAAGCGACTTGCTCCCTAAAGGCCGAAGGAGTAGGTAATGACGAGTTGGCGACGGTGAACGGTAAGTTGGCGCAGGTAGTTAAAATCATCGGCAATGAGATCACGCTGCAGGTGTTCCAGGGAACCGAAGGCATCCCGACTAACGCCGAAGTGGTGTTCCTCGGTAAAGCGCCGAGTCTGAAGGTGAGTGACCAACTGGCCGGACGTTTCTTCAACGCTTACGGCGATCCGATCGATGGCGGTCCTGCGATCGAAGGCAAAGAGGTTGAGATCGGCGGTCCTTCTGTGAACCCCGTTCGTCGTAAACAACCGTCCGAACTGATTGCAACCGGTATCGCAGGTATTGACCTGAATAACACGCTGGTATCAGGTCAGAAGATTCCGTTCTTTGCCGATCCGGATCAACCGTACAACCAGGTCATGGCGAACGTAGCATTGCGTGCCGAGGCGGACAAGATCATCCTTGGCGCGATGGGTATGACCAATGATGACTACCTCTATTTCAAGAATGTGTTCTCCAACGCAGGCGTACTCGACCACATCGTTTCGTTCGTCAACACGACCGAGAACCCGCCTGTAGAGCGACTTCTGATCCCAGACATGGCCTTGACAGCAGCCGAGTACTTCGCGGTTGAAAAACACGAGAAAGTGCTGGTTCTGCTGACCGATATGACGCTGTACGCGGACGCGCTGGCTATCGTATCGAACCGAATGGACCAGATCCCGTCCAAAGACTCCATGCCGGGTTCGCTTTATTCGGACCTTGCTAAGATCTACGAGAAAGCCGTTCAGTTCCCGGAGGAAGCAGGAGGCGGTTCAATCACGATCATCGCTGTGACGACATTGTCCGGCGGAGACATCACACACGCTATTCCGGATAACACGGGTTACATCACAGAGGGTCAGTTGTACCTGCGTCGTGACTCCGAAATCGGTAAAGTCATCGTCGATCCGTTCCGTTCGTTGAGCCGTCTAAAACAACTCGTTGCAGGCAAAAAAACACGCGAAGACCATCCGCAAGTGATGAACGCAGCTGTTCGTTTGTATGCAGACGCAGCAAACGCTAAGACTAAGAAAGAGAATGGTTTCGATCTGACGGACTACGATTTGCGTTGCTTGGACTTCGCTCGCGACTATTCCCTCGAGATCCTTGCCATCGACGTGAACATCAATACAGTTCAGATGCTCGACATCGCGTGGTCGCTCTTCGGTAAGTACTTCAAGCCCGAAGAGGTTAACATCAAACAAGCATTAGTAGAGAAATATTGGCCAAAAGCATAAATTATGGCTATTACTTATCAATTTAATAAAACATCGTTGCAGAGTCTGGAGAAAGACCTGAAGATGCGACAACGAACGCTTCCTACGTTGCAGAGCAAGGAAACGGCACTTCGTTTAGAGGTGAAGAAAGCCAAGAAAGAGTTGGCTGACCTCGACGAGGAAGTGAACCGTCGCATCAAGGACTACGATCAGATGATTGCGCTTTGGGGAGAATTCGACACGAGCCTTATTCATGTGGACGACGTACATATGTCTATAAAAAAGATCGCAGGCGTGCGCGTACCCGTGCTTGATGAGGTTGTCTATTCTACCAAAGAGTTCTCGCTGTTCACCAGCCCTAAATGGTTTGCAGACGGCTTTGAGCAACTCAAAGCAATCGCCGATGTAGGCATCCGACAGGAGTTTGTGCGCCGCAAAGTGGACTTGCTCGAGTATGCGCGTAAGAAAACGACGCAGAAAGTGAACCTCTTTGAGAAAGTGCAAATACCTGGTTATCAGGACGCTATACGTAAGATCAAGCGATTCATGGAGGATGAGGAGAACCTCAATAAGTCCAGCCAGAAGATCGTTAAATCCAAAAAGGAAAGGGTGACGGTTGTCCCCGATGAAACGGGGAAAACCCTAGACGGAAAGGGGGTAGATTTATGATTACACAAATGAAGAAATACACCTTCTTGGTGTTCCATCGTGACTACGAGCCTTTCCTGACGCAGTTACGCGACCTGGGCGTGGTGCATATTACGCAGAAAGCGGCAGGACTCATCGAAGATGATGCGGATCTGCAAGCCGCATTGCAGCACGAAGACGAGTTGCGTCGTTTGCTCAAACAAGGTGCGCCGGATGAACTGATTGCGGAGCGTAATAACATCGAGCAACGCATCGCAGATGCCCAAGAATCCGCGCGTAAGGCGGCTATTTGGGGTGAATTTGACGCAGTACGTATCAGTTCGCTCAAAGAAGCCGGGTATAACCTGCGTTTCTTCGAGTGCTCCAACAAAGCGTTCCAAGAAGAGTGGGGTATTAAGGTCAACGAACTTGGCGGTAAAACGTATTTCGTCGTCATCTCGACATCTCGAGAGCTCGAAACCTCAAATATCGAAGACTACGCCTCAGAAATCCCTCAGCCGGAGAAATCGGAGAAGGCATGGTTGCAGGAAATTGAGCATCTCAAAGGTCTGCTCGCTGCCGCTGATGCACGTATCGAAGCTTGGCAAAAAGCGAACCTCAAAGACGTGGAGAAGCAACTCACAGAAGCGCGCCAACATATTAACTGGCAACGAGTTACGCTTTCTACCGACAGGCTGGCTGAAGGTGCATTATGCCTCTTCGAAGGTTTCTGTCCGATAGACAAAGAGGCGGAACTGAACGCTATGCTCGATGCTGCGCAAGTGTATTACGAAGAGACCGATCCGACGAAAGAAGATGCGACGCCGATCAAGTTGCGCAACAATAAGTTCACAAAGCTCTTCGAGTGTCTGACGGGTATGTACGGTTGGCCGAACTACAATGAGTTTGACCCGACGCCGATACTCGGACCGTTCTTCCTGCTGTTCTTCGCTATCTGTATGGGCGACTGCGGCTACGGATTCCTCTTGATGCTGCTCGGATGGCTTCTGGCTAAGGGAAAACTGAAGATTGAGATGTTCGACGGTCTGGGACCGATTATCTTCGTCTTGGGCGTCGGAACGGCAGTCATAGGCTTCTTCTTAGGCACGTTCTTCGGTATCGACCTGTACAACGCAGGCTGGGTGCCTGATGCGCTGAAAGGCGTGATGATCAAAGGCAAAGTGATGGGTTATGACATCCAAATGGTGATGGCGATCTGCATCGGTATTTTCCATATTTGCCTCGCGATGACCATCAAAGCCATCTCGTACACCAAGCGGGACGGCTTCAGAGCGACGATCTCCACATGGGGTTGGCTGTTGCTCATCGTAGGCACGATCGCTACGCTGATCCTCGGAATGACGTTCTCGCTGCCGGCAGAAGTGACCAAATGGACCCTCATCGCAATCGGTGCGGTCTCTGCCTTGGGTATTTTCATCTTCAATACGCCGGGACGCAATCCGCTGATTAACATAGGCGCAGGCCTATGGGACACGTATAATATGGCTACGGGTATCTTAGGCGACACGCTCTCGTATATCCGTCTGTACGCCTTGGGTTTGGCAGGCGGCATGTTAGGCGGAGCGTTCAATAACTTGGCATCGATGGTCTTGGGCGACAACCCGACTTGGCATTGGTTGCCGTTCCTGCTGATCATCGTGGTTGGTCACCTGTTGAACCTCGCGATGTCGGCGCTTGGCGCCTTCGTTCACCCGCTGCGTCTGTCGTTCGTGGAATATTTCAAGAACTCCGGCTACGAAGGAAGCGGCAAGCTCTATGAACCGTTTAAGAAATAATAACAACTAAAAAATAATAACAATTATGGAACAAATTTTAGGTTATCTCGGTTGGGGCCTTATGTTAGGTCTGGCCGGAATTGGATCTGCTTACGGTACCACGATTGCCGGTAACGCAGCAGAAGGTGCACTTAAGAAGAACAAAGACAAATCGGCGTCCTACATGATTCTGTCGGCGCTGCCCGCAACGCAAGGTCTGTACGGCTTCGTGGCTTTCCTTATGTGGATGGGTAAAGATTTTGCATCCCAAGGCGCTCTGTGCTTTGGTGTAGGCCTGGCTGTAGGTCTGGTTTGCTTGTTCTCCGGTATTCGTCAAGGTCAGGTTTGTGCAAACGGTATCGCGAACATCGCAGCCGGTCATGACGTACAGACCAACACTATGATCTATGCCGCTCTCCCTGAGTTTTACGCTATTTTGGCACTCGTAGGTGCACTGATGGTATAATGAAAGCATTCGTTTTCCCGGGGCAGGGTAGTCAATTCCCCGGAATGTGCAAAGATCTGTACGATGCGCACGCAGAGGCACGCGAGATGTGCCAGGCAGCTGACAAGCTGCTTGGCTTCTCGCTGACCGATGTGATGTTCAATGGTACGGCAGACGATCTCAAGCAGACCAAAGTGACGCAACCCGCAGTATTCCTGCACTCGGTTGTAGCGCAACGTCTGATGACGATTGAGAAGCCGAACATGGTTGCCGGACACAGTCTCGGCGAGTTCAGTGCACTCGTAGCTTGCGGCGCGCTGCGTTTCGATGACGCCTTATTATTAGTAAGCGCGCGTGCGCAGGCGATGCAAGCCGCTTGTGAAGCGAATCCCGGTACTATGGCCGCAGTGCTTGGTCTGCCGGACGAGAAAGTGGAAGACATCTGCAACCAAATCAGTATGCAACCCACGAACGCTCATGCTGTCGTCGTAGCGGCTAACTTCAATTGTCCGGGACAGGTTGTTATCTCCGGCGATGTTGACGCCGTAGAAACCGCTTGTGTGGTGTTCAAAGAAGAAGGTGCACGTCGTGCATTGCGCTTGCCGGTAGGCGGTGCTTTCCACTCGCCGTTGATGCAACCTGCAGCAGAAGATTTGGCAGAAGCTATTAAGAAAACGGACTTCCGCAAACCTTTCTGTCCGATCTATCAGAACGCTACCGCTCAGGCATCGCAGGACCCGGAAATCATCCGCGAAAACCTCTTAAAACAACTCACAGCCCCCGTTCGCTGGACGCAATCCGTCCAAAATATGATCGCGGATGGCGCTAATGAGTTCTTTGAGTTTGGCCCGGGTGACGTCATCAAAGGCCTGATTCGTAAGATCAATCCGGACGTGCAAGTCGGATAACTTCTTGCACTATACACCATATAATATTACGAAAATGATTAAGACAATCGGTGTATTAACATCCGGTGGAGATGCCCCCGGAATGAACGCAGCCATTCGTGCGGTGACACGAGCTGCTATTGCGCAAGGTTTGCAAGTTAAAGCAATCTATCGTGGCTACAAAGGTCTAATAGATGGCGAAGTAAAGAGTTTTACTTCCCAAGATGTGTCAGGTATTATACAACGCGGAGGAACCATCCTCAAGTCAGCACGTTGTATGGAATTCATGACAC
>JAILMN010000009.1 GCA_024692565.1 Paludibacteraceae bacterium | reverse complement strand
TGTACGCTTCAGGTACTAAGAACGACGATAACTTCCAGGAAGCTTGTCGTCTCACGGCAGAGTTTGCCAAGAAAGAAGGTCGTCAACGCCGTATCATGATTGCCAAGATGGGACAGGACGGCCACGATCGTGGCGCCAAAGTGGTAGCCACCGGTTATGCCGATTGCGGCTTCGATGTCGATATGGGACCCTTGTTCCAGACTCCGGCAGAGGCAGCCAAACAGGCGGTGGAGAACGACGTCCATGTACTGGGTGTCTCCTCTCTTGCAGCAGGTCACAAGACCCTCATCCCGCAGGTCATCGAGGAGCTCAAGAAACTCGGCCGTCCGGATATCATGGTCACTGCCGGTGGTGTCATCCCCGCACAGGATTATGACTTCCTCTACAAAGCCGGCGTTGCCGCCATCTTCGGCCCCGGCACCCCTGTGGCGTATAGTGCGAAAGTCGTTATGGAACTGCTTATGCAGGAATAATTAGTTAATAGCTAAAAGTTTAGAAAAAAGTGCTCTTCGGGGCGCTTTTTTTGTTAAATATGTCATTTTTTGTTAAAAAATGCAGAAAAATTTGGTCAAGTCAAAAAAAAGCAGTACCTTTGCGCGATTTAATGGAATTAAATAAAAAAAATACACGTATATGAAATTTAATGTATCGAGTTCTAAACTCTTTTCGCAATTGCAGGCAGTAAGCCGTGTTATTAACAGTAAGAATGCGTTGCCGATCTTGGACGACGTGCTGTTTGACCTGGTTGGTAATGAGTTGCGTCTGACCGCTTCTGACGGTGAGACGACGATTCGCACAAGTATTGAGGTTGACGGAGTAGAAGGTAGCGGTAAGGTTGCTTCGGCAGCTAAGTTGCTATTAGAGACGCTGAAGGAGTTCAGCGAGCAGCCGTTGGCATTCACGATCGACGAGAACAATTTCGCCGTAAGTATGGTGAGCCAGAACGGTACGTATTCGTTCGTAGGCGTTAACGGCAACGAGTATCCGGAGATGCCGGGTGCAGAGGCTGACGCGAAGACGATTGCTCTGCCGGCAGGCGTGCTGCAGAGCGCGATTGAGAAGACCATCTTCTGCACGGCTGACGACGACTTGCGTCCGGTGATGAACGGTATTTTCTTTGACATCGCCGAGGACAAGGTGACGATGGTGGCTACAGACGCACACCGTTTGGTTCGTTACACGAACGAAGGTGTGAAAGCCGGTGTGGCTGCAAGTTTCATTCTGCCGAAGAAACCGGCCGGTTTGCTGAAGAACCTGTTGGCGAAAGAGGACGAGGATGTGAAGGTGACGTTCGGCGCTAAGAACGCTCGTTTTGAGTTCGGCAGCGCGATTATCGTTTGCCGTCAGATCGAGGGTCGTTTCCCGAATTACAATGCCGTTATTCCGCAGGGTAATCAGAACATTGTGACGGTAGATCGTCAGACGATCATCAACGCCTGCAAGCGTGTGGCTGTGTTCGCCAACAACGGCACGGCGCAGTTACGTTTGGCGTTGAGCGAGAATAGCATCAAGATTTCTGCACAGGATATCGATTTCTCAACGAGCGCCGAGGAGACGATCAGCTGCGATTACAACGGTACGCCGATGGCTATCGGATTCAAGGCGCCGTTCCTGATTGACTTGTTGGGTTCGATCGAGAGTGCAGACGTTCAGCTGAAGTTGGCAGATCCTGCTCGAGCAGGTCTGATTCTGCCGGCTGAGAACGCAGAGAACGAAGACGTATTGATGTTGTTGATGCCAATGTTATTGAACGATTGACGATTGACGAGGTACGATGGCTTTTCGTAAATTAACAAGCGCAGAGATTGCGCAGTTGGAGGCACAGGACTGCAAGGCGACGAACTGGTCGGATATCGAGGTTGCAGAAGATTTCGATGCGCAGTACGTTCATCACACCAAGTTCTCGGGCCACAACAAGATAGGTGCTTTTCGTCGTGAGATAGAGATGCCGGGTGGTTTGAAAGTGCACTCGGGTATCTACAATGCGACCTTGCATAACTGCGAAGTAGGCGACGATGCGCACTTGTACAATATCCACAACTATATCGCCAACTACACGATCGGCGCACACACGTGCATCGAGAACGTGAATGCTATCCTGGTGGATCGCCGCACGACGTTCGGTAACGGAGTTCGGGTGCCGGTGATGAACGAAGGCGGTGGTCGTGAGATACCGATCTTCAACGAGTTGAGTGCAAGTCTGGCGTATATCTTGACGCTTTACCGCCATCGTCCGAAGATGATTGAGGAGCTGGAGCGCCAGATTGATGCGTACGCAGAGGCACAAGCTTCGGAGCGCGGCTTCATCGGCGATCATGTACGCATCCTGAACTGCGGCAGCATCAAGAACGTGAAGATCGGCGACTACGCGGAGTTGAGCGGCGTGAGCCGATTGAAGAACGGAACGGTTAATTCGAATGAGTCGGCTCCGGTTCGTTTGGGTAGCGGCGTTAAGTGTGCCGATTTCATCATCGCTTCGGGTGTGGAGATCGGCGACAGTACGCTGGTGGACAAGTGTTTCGTAGGTCAAGGCTGTATTTTCGACAAGCACTATTCGGCAGGCGAGAGTCTGTTCTTCAGCAACTGCCAAGGTATGCACGGCGAGGCATGTGCTATTTTCGCAGGTCCGTACACCGTGACGCACCATAAGAGTACGTTGCTGATAGCAGGTATGTTCTCGTTCCTGAACGCGGGTTCGGGTAGCAACCAAAGTAACCACATGTACAAGTTGGGTCCGATCCATCAGGGTGTGGCTGAACGTGGTGCGAAGACGACGAGTGACAGTTATTTGTTATGGCCGAGTAAGATAGGTGCATTCAGTCTGGTGATGGGTCGTCACACGCATCATGCAGACACGAGTGAGCTGCCTTTCTCGTACCTGATAGAGAACAATTCGGAGAGTTACTTGGTGCCGGGTGCTAATCTTCGTACCGTAGGTACGATTCGTGATGCACAGAAATGGCCGAAGCGTGACAACCGCAAGGATCCGAAGAAACTGGATTGCATCAATTTCAACTTGTTGAGTCCGTACACGGTGCAGAAGATGTGGCGTGGTCGCGAGGTGCTGGATGAGTTGGTAGCGCTGAGCGGAGAGAACACGGAGGTTTACGGTTACAGAAACTGCAAGATCCGCAACTCGTCGCTGAAGCACGGTCGCGAGTTATACACGATCGGTATTCAGAAATTCCTTGGAAACAGTCTTATCAGCCGTTTGGAGAAAGCCGAATGGCACACGTTGGACGAGGTGCGCAAGGTGCTGCGTCCGGATAGCGAGATCGGTCTGGGTACGTGGGTTGATTTGGCAGGTCTGTTGGCTCCGCGAAGCGAGGTGACGAAGATGCTGGACGAGATAGAACGCGGTCAGTTGAGTTTGGACGCTATCGCAGAACGTCTGCACGGCATGCACGCACACTACTACTCGTACGAGTGGACGTGGGCGCTGGAGAAATTGGAGCAAGTTTGGGGTTGCGACGTGGAGCACGTGACCTTGGATCAGATCCGCAGGACCGTTAAAGAATGGAAAGCGGCGGTTGTGGGTCTGGACAAGATGGTGTATAACGACGCACGCAAGGAGTTCGATCTGAACAGCCAGACGGGCTTTGGTGTGGATGGCGACCGCGAGCAAGCCGAAGCGGACTTCGAAGAAGTACGTGGAAGCTTTGAGTCCAACAGCTTTGTGAAAGCCGTGCTCGAACATATTGAGAAGAAGACGGAATTGGGTGATCGAGTTTTGGATAAACTCGCTCACATTTGAGATTTAAAATTTTAGATTTAAGATTTTGAGCGCGGGAAAAGTGACGATATTAGGATGCGGGAGTGCGAAGCCGACAAAAACGACTTCCCCTTCGGCGCAGTTGGTAGAGTTGAGCGATAAGACGTTCCTCGTGGATTGCGGCGAAGGTGTGGTGCTCACGATGCAGAAACTCGGTATCCACACATCCCGGCTCTATAACATCTTCATCTCGCATTTGCACGGCGACCATTGTTTCGGTTTGATCGGTTTGCTGACGACGCTTGGTATGCTCAAGCGCACGCAACCGATGCACATCTATGCGCAACCGGACCTGGAGCGATTGCTTACTCCCCTACTCGATTATCACGCGAATGACCGTCAGTACGACATCATTTTTCATCCGATCAACCCGCGCAAACATGCCGTGATCTTTGAAGACCGCACGGTGAGCGTGGAGACGATTCCGTTGAAGCACGGCGTGCCGACGTGTGGGTTCTTGTTCAAAGAAACGCATCGTGTAAAGCATGAGGACGGGACGTTCGAGCACGTGACGAGCAAGCGCTATGCGTACTGCACGGACACGATGTACAGCGAGAAAATCGTACCGATCATCGAAGGTGTGGATGCGCTGTACCACGAGTCCACGTTCTTGGAATCGATGGCCAAACGCAGCAAGGAAGTGAAACACTCAACGGCTGCGGATGCGGCGAAGATTGCATCGATGGCGAAAGTTGGGAAATTGATTCTCGGACACTATTCCGCACGAGTGGAAGACCACAACCTCTTCCTGCAAGAGGCAAGTCCTATCTTTGAACGGACTTACCTTGCAGAAGAGAATTTGACATTTGAGATTTGAGATTTTTGATTTGATGGCAAAGGCAACGATACAATATGTGTGTTCATCGTGTGGGGCAAAAGCTCCGCAGATGTTGGGTCGTTGTCCGGTCTGCGGCGCGTGGGGAACGTACGAAGAGGAAGTAGTTGAAAGCAATCAGAAGTCAGTTTTCAGAAGTCAGAAATCAGCCGGTAAGCCGCAGCGGTTGCAGGATGTGGTAGCCACCGAAGAGATGCGCATCAACATGCACAACGGGGAGTTCAACCGTGTGTTAGGCGGCGGTTTGGTGCCGGGCAGTTTGGTGCTGTTGGGCGGTGAACCGGGTATCGGCAAGTCCACGCTGGCGCTGCAGGTACTGATGCAACAGGGCGAACGCAAGACTTTCTACGCGTCAGGTGAAGAGAGTGCGCAGCAGTTGAAATTACGTGCGGAACGTATCGCCGGCAACGCGGAGAACCTGTATATCTCTGCCGAGACATCGTTGGAGCGCATCTTGGAGCAAGTGAAGGAATTGGAACCGGAGATCGTGGTCATCGATTCGATCCAGACAATCGGTACAGAAGCCATCGATGCGTCGATAGGTTCATTGAGTCAGGTACGCGAATGCGCAGCACGTATTCTCGAGTTCGCCAAGACCCGTAACATCCCCTTCATCATCATCGGCCACATCAACAAAGAAGGTGCGTTGGCCGGTCCGAAAGTGCTGGAGCACATCGTTGATACGGTGCTGCAGTTTGAGGGTGATCAGCAGTATGTGTACCGCATCTTGCGTGCGCAGAAGAATCGCTTCGGTTCGACGTCGGAGTTGGGTATCTATGAGATGCAGCAAGACGGTCTGCGCGAAGTGACGAATCCTTCGGAGTTATTGCTATCGACGGCGCGTGAAGGACTGAGCGGTATTGCTATCGCGGCTGCTGTGGAAGGTGTACGACCTTTCCTGATTGAAGTGCAGGCCTTAGTGTCTTCGGCAGCTTACGGTACACCGCAACGTTCGTCCACGGGTTTTGACGGCAGGCGATTGAATATGCTGCTGGCGGTTTTGGAGAAACGCGTAGGGTTCAAACTGCTGCAGAAGGATGTATTCCTCAATATCGCCGGAGGTCTGCGCGTGCAGGATCCTGCTATCGACTTGGCGGTACTGGCTGCGGTACTGAGCAGCAACATGGACATTGCGTTAGACGCGGGTACGTGCCTGTGCGGTGAAGTAGGTTTGGCGGGTGAGATCAGACCGGTTAACCGTATCGAGCAACGTATCCAGGAGGCACAGAAATTAGGCTTCCGAAGAATACTGATTCCTGCTGAGCAGTTGGAGCGTTTGGACGCACGCAAAGCAGGTATCGAAGTGGTGGGTGTGAAGAAAGTGACAGACGCTTTCCGATTGCTCATCAAACCATAAGAAAACAACATAGAGATCTGTGTTTATATAAATTAACGGGGCGCAAACGGCGCCCACAAATGACGAAAAAAAGATGAATATTGTAACCAAAGAGATTGCTCTCCCCGATGGACGAGTGATCAAACTGGAGACAGGCAAGTTGGCCAAACAAGCTGACGGTGCTGTGATGGCAACGCTCGGCAACACGATGATTCTGGCTACTGTCTGCTCCGCCAAAGATGCGGTTCCCGGTACTGATTTTATGCCGTTGACCGTAGAGTACAAAGAGAAATTTGCGTCCGCAGGGCGCTTCCCGGGTGGTTTCACCCGTCGCGAAGGAAAAGCATCGGATTATGAGATTCTGATTGCGCGTCTGATTGACCGCGCTTTGCGTCCGCTTTTCCCGTCTAACTACCATGCAGAGACCTTCGTCAACGTAACGATGTATTCGGCTGACGGCATCGATATGCCGGAGAGTATTGCCGGTCTGGCTGCAGGTGCTGCGTTGGCTTGTTCGGACATTCCGTTTGAGGGTCCGGTGAGCGAAGTACGTGTAGCACGTGTGGACGGTAAGATGGTTATCAACCCCACTTTCGAGCAATGCGAGCACGCTGACCTCGAGTTGATGGTTGCCGCTACGTACGACAACATCATGATGGTGGAAGGTGAGATGAAAGAAGTGCCGGAGAGCGTAATGCTTGAGGCTATCAAGGCTGCTCACGAAGCAATCAAGCCGCAGTGCCTGGCTATCAACGAGATGATGAAGGCTTACGGCAAAGAGACCAAGCGTGAGTACTGCCACGAGGTGAACGACGATGAGTTGAAACAAGCTGTTCACGACTATTCCTATGCGCGTGCTTACGCACAAGCTACTTCCGCAGACACGGACAAGCATCACCGCGAGGCGATGTTCAGTCAGATCTGCGAAGATTTCAAGACGGAGAAAGCCGACTACATGGCTGCTCGTGCAGAGGCATTAGGTATTGATGTAGATGAGGTAGCTGCGTTGGTTGACCGCTACTATCACGATGTAGAGAAAGAGGCGATGCGTCGCGCTGTGCTCGATGAGGGCAAGCGTCTGGATGGCCGTAAGACAACGGAGATTCGTCCTATCTGGTGCGAAGTAAGTCCGCTGCCCGGACCTCACGGTAGCTCTATCTTCACCCGCGGCGAGACACAGAGTCTGAGTACCGTTACGCTCGGTACAAGTCGTGACGAGAAGATCGTGGATGAGGCGCTGATACAAGGTACAGACAAATTCCTGCTGCACTATAACTTCCCGCCTTTCTCGACCGGTGAAGCGAAAGCGGCTCGTGGTGTAGGTCGTCGTGAGATCGGCCACGGTAACCTCGCTTGCCGTGCGCTGAAGAATATGATTCCGGAGGACTTCCCTTACACCGTACGTGTGGTAAGCGACATCCTCGAGTCCAACGGTTCGAGCTCCATGGCAACCGTTTGTGCAGGTACGCTGGCGCTGATGGATGCAGGTGTGCCGATGAAGAAACCGGTATCGGGTATCGCTATGGGTCTTATCTCCGAGAACCAAGGCAAGAACTACGCTATCCTGAGCGATATCCTCGGCGACGAGGATCACCTGGGCGACATGGACTTCAAGACGACCGGTACGGTTGATGGTCTGACGGCTTGCCAGATGGATATCAAAGTGGACGGTCTGAGTTATGAGATCCTCGAGAACGCGCTCGCGCAGGCACATGAGGCGCGCATGTATATCCTTAATAAAATATTAGAGTGCATGCCGGCACCTCGTGCTGATCTCAAACCGCACGCTCCGCGTATCACCTCTTTCTATATCCCGAAAGACCTGATCGGTGCTGTTATTGGCCCGGGCGGTAAGATTATCCAAGGTATCCAGGCAGAGACCGGTGCTGTCATCTCGATCGACGAAGACGAGAAGGGCGGTAAGGTAGAGGTTGCTTCCAACAACGGCGAGGCTATGCAAGCTGCTATCGCGAAGATCAAAGCGATTGTGGCTCTGCCGGAGATTGGCGAAGAGTACGACTCGGTGGTTAAGAGCCTGATGCCTTACGGTTGCTTCGTTGAGTTCATGCCGGGTAAGGAAGGTCTGCTGCACATCAGCGAGATCGACTGGAAACGCTATGAGACGATGGAAGAGACCGGTATCAAGGAAGGTGATCACATCCGCATCAAACTGCTGGAGATTGACCCGAAGACCGGTAAGTTCCGTCTGAGTGCGAAGGCGCTGAAGGAGAAACCCGAAGGTTATGTAGAGCCGGAGCGTCGTGAGCGTCCGCGTCGTGAAGACCGTGACGGTGCACGTTTGGACAGAGGTCCGCGTCCTGAGCGTCGTGGCCCGAAGCCTGATAGACACTAAGATAGGTAACAGGTAACAGTTAATAGTTACAAGAAGAGAGCGCTGAGATTAGTCAGCGCTCTTTTTGGTGGTTGTACTGTCGGCAGGTTGAACCGAAGTTTGCGTACTATCGGTCGGTTGAACAGGTTGTTCGGGTTCCGGCACAGACTCCTTCGCTTTGCGTTTGATCTCCGGCCAGTTGAAGTCTTTCTTCCAAAGGAAACCGAAGCCCTGGATGGTGGAAGCCTGCCTGAGCGAGTACTTATCGACGGTGTGCGTGTAGCCTTTGAGTCGCAACTGTCCGTCCTGCGTCAGCAGCACTTCGACATCGAGGTCACCGAAGAACGGCTGGTTGGAGATGTCGTTATAACGATAGCCGACGTTGCCGTTAATGACGAGTCGGTCAGCCGGTTGCAACTGGATCTGCGCCTCATATTCCTGACTCATGCCCGCTCCTTCTCCTTCAGTACGGATAGCCACGCCGAGGGTGAGCATCGTCGTCAGTTTGGACAGCCAAGCGTTGATCTGTCCGGTGACGGTGGACGACAGCAGCGAGTAAGTGGAGTTGAGCGTCGCATACTGGGCGTTCGACATATAATCCGGCGTGAAGAAACGTCCGAAGACGAGCAGGTAGATGACCTGTCGCATCAGCATCTCGTCGGTGTTGATGATCTGGCGCACTTGCTGTTGGATCGCTTGGTCACTCATCGGGAACTCAAGCGAGAACGAGAGTGTCGGGTTATTGAGCAGACCCGTCATATGCAGACAGGTAAGCACAGGGATGTTACTTCGCGATGTTGCCAACTGGTCGGCTTCATCGCCGAATAGGTCACGCAGGTTAGCCGTGACTCGATACTTGGCAGTGACGTCTAACTGCGGGTTCGTCGCATCGCCGGAGAAGACGATAGTAGAGCCTTCGCCCACGGTGAACTCCTTGCGGATGACGTTCGCCACAGTATAAGTGAGCGTACCTTGGTCGATATCGTACGTACCCAACAGCCGCACGGCGCCGGTTTCGGTGTCATAGGACAGACGCAGTGCACCGCTTCCTCGCGCTTGAATCTTATCGCCGTTGCGCTCACCGATCACGAGTTGGAAGAGCAACTGCGGGTTGACCTCTATGTTCAGCGTCAGCAGACAGCGTCCTGCACGACGGAAGAGCGAGGTGTCCTTGCGCGCCGTTTCTTTGACATCAATGTTATCGAGGTCAGTCTCGCCGGGGATGGAGTCATGAATAATCGAGTCGAGATGTTGCACAAAATGGATGAAGTTCGACTCGTACGCTGCAGCCGCGTTATCCAGACTCAAACGGAAGGTTGAGTGACGTGTAGTGAGGGCAGTAGCGTTGACAAGAATATCGTTCTCGTTTCCGATCACATCGACGTGTCCGGTTGCATACACCTTACCCTGCAGCATCTCGCCGCGTTTGTTCTGGTCGAAGACGAGCGCCTCTTTGGCATCCACGTGCAGGTCAAGCATAAAGTCGGCAAACTGATCATGGTAAACGCCTCCTTCCACGGTCACTTTATTGCCCTCCGCATCCACAAGATGCACGTTGGGGAAGAGGATGGCGGTGGTGTCCATGAGGATAGTGTCGTGCGGAATGGTGTAGCGTGCACCTGTCCACGGCAAGGTCAGCGACGCATTCTGAGCCGCAGCACGCAGCAGCACGTAAGTCAAGCCTTTGCGACCACCGACGATAACCTTACCGGACGCTGTTCCATCAAGGTCAGTCAGCACACTCGATGTCCAGTGATTGATGAACTCCAGCGGCACAGAATCCGCATCCATATTCAACTCCCACACACCCGAGCCGTCGAAGAGCGCCTTGCCGTCAAGGTTAACCACCTTACGCGTCGGACGCATCACGTCGGCATGGAAAGCAAGCGAATCTTTGATGTGCAGATCGACGTCCGCTTCACCGAAATAGCAGTTATTGAGTCCCATCGAATCGACGTGTATCTGCGTCTCTATCGTGGGGTGCTTGAAGACGCTGGCTATCTGCGCTTTACCGGTCAGCAGACCGTTGAACATAATCGTTTGTACAGGCAGCAGGAACGGTACGACATAGGATGCGTCAATCTTCTGCAAGTCCACAGAAAGCGTGTCTTCGTTGCGTCGGGATGCCAAACCGTGTGCACGCAAGTACTGCCCACCGCCTTCGAATGCGAAATGCTCGACGAGCAGCGAAGTGTCGGCGGCGCTGTAGGTCAACCTACTCTCGCCCAAGCTGTAAATCGAGTCGCGCAGCAGCAGTGTTCCCGGCATAATATGTACATCGACCAGCGGTCGGTTGTTATATCGTCCGAAATGTGTGATGGCTTTGATGTCACCGCCGTAGTTACCTGCCCGTTGTGCCGCCAGAAGCGCACGTTGCCGTTCGGGCATCGTCAGGTCGCTACTCAGCGCACGCTGCAGCTCACGCGGCGTGAGGTCACGCCATCCTTCCGGCAACGCCGCATCCACATCGGTCTGGCTGCGCAACGTGAGGTGCGTCATCAGTGTGTCGTGGAAAGCAAGCGTGGAGAAAACGGTCTGCATCTTCATTGCTTCGGCAGAGACAGAAAGCGCCAAACCCGAGCCGCCTGTGCCGCCGGTGTGACGGAGCGTATCGAGCGTGTTAAGCGTTACCGTCAGGTCGTGTACCGGTGTGTTACCGGCACGGATACCCGGAGCAAAGAAACGCAAGTTGACAGACGGCTCTTCGTTCTTGCGAATGTCCGCACTCGCCCGTAAAGTCGGGTGGTCACTGAGGACAACCGGAGCCGTGAACAGACGTTGCACGTCAC
This sequence comes from Paludibacteraceae bacterium, assembly GCA_024692565.1. Classification (GTDB taxonomy): domain Bacteria; phylum Bacteroidota; class Bacteroidia; order Bacteroidales; family Paludibacteraceae; genus Colicola. The sequence goes on along the minus strand of JAILMN010000009.1, from coordinate 76,588 downwards.
GCAGACGCTTACCATCAGCGCGGATATTAAACGTCACAGGATGCCATACTTTTTGCGGCTCGTTGATAGCCGTCGGCAGGTAATGATGCAGCATCGATTGCATCGCCGGAGCAATATCACCGTAACGGAACACACCGTCTATCTCGCCCGTCAGGTAATCGCTACGCAGCGTGAGCGCCTTGCTGTGATCAGCTCCGGCAGACACTAACAGCGTCATCTGACGCATCAGCACCGAGTCACGCGCCGTTTCGATATACAGCGAGTCAAGCACCATGTATCCGCTCATCCGGTCGGGTTCTATACCGTCCAGGTCGACCGCCAAGTTAAACCGCGTCTGCAGCGTGTTGCCTATCGATGCGATGCCCAGCGGCGCGGAGTCGAAATGACGGCAACGCAGGTTAGCGTTGATCACCGGATTGACATCGTGCAGATCCACCACGCCGTCGAATGCCGCGCTCAAATGCGGGTCGTCCAACGAACAAGTACCGTTATAATGTTTCGGCTCGTAATGGCCGTTCATATGAAAGTCCTCGAATGTATAGTTGCGGTACGTGATCTCCGCCACATGAGCGTTCACATCGCCGCTCACCGAACCATCTGCGATGTGTCCGTTCGAACGGATGTCGAACGTCACGGAAGACAAGTCCGGCTGATTGATGACCCTACCCAGACGCAACTTACGTCCGGTTACACGAGCATCGTAGTCCATGTGCCGGAACGTCGTGTCGCTGCGGAATGAACCGTCAGCCGTGATCACGCCGATACCGGTTCGGAAAGCACCATGCAGCTTCAAGTCGTGCAAACGACCTTCCGCCAAACCGCGGTAATGGATATCGCCCAAACGGTGCACCTCACGCGGCAGGAAAACAGGCTTGCCTTCGACCTCCGACAGGAAATCCTGCAGCTGCGAAGCGTTGGTATGCACATCTACGAAATTCGCACGGATATACGGGTTCTTGATGTCCGGCAAACCTACCGCCGTCACATCGCCTTCCATCAACTGCTGACCGTCGTAACTCAACGCCAAGTTGTTGAAATAGAGCGAGTCAAGCGTGCCCCCAAGCGTGCCGCGCAGCGCTATCGGACGATCCATATGCTTCACTTGCGGCACAAACAACGCAATGTCGTGAGGCGTCAACTTGGCCTCGCGGAATTGCATCGAGAAATCAATATCTTTGGCAGATTTACTCAGGTACAGCGTGTCACCCGGCGGGAAATGTACTTCCAAGCCACTCACGTCCAACTTCGAGTTCGGCAACCGCGCCGCCATCGTCGGCATACTCAGCAGCGTGTCGTTGAAAATCACATGACCCTTAAAGGACTCCACCTCCAACTTCTCATCATTGTCTTTTTTGCGCACTTCCGCCTGCATCTCCCGCACCTGCGCATCAATGGACATCTCCGTGAGGTGGTTGAGGTCAGCCACAGCGTCAGCCACGCGCACCTCGAGGTCGGTATAGTGCAGCCGCACGTTGTGCAACTTGATATCTTGCACCGACACCAGACTCTTCATCGGCTCCTTGGGTCCTTGCGGCTGCGCGAACTTATCGACGATGAACTGGTAGTTCCACACCAACGAATCCGTATGCAGCGAGTCTGTCTTCGGCACTTGATAGATCTTCACCACCGCGTCGCTAAGCCGCACATGGGAGAACCGAATCTCGTTGTCACGCAGCGCTAACGGCCGGAAGTGTGCATATACCTCGCCGGCATACAGCAGTGTGTCGCGTTGCTCGTCCTCGATGTACACTTCTTGCAGCGACAGACGCGCCGGGAAATGATACGTCACCTTGCCCACACGGATGTCGGTTCCCAGGGTCTTCGCCAACTCTTTCGCCGCCAAATCGATTGCTGCGTTCTCCACATAATCGGTGAACAAAAAGCCCACAAACAGCCCGCACACCAGCAATAAACTGACGAGTATCACGGCGAATATGTACAGAGCTTTCTTCACACGCACACAATTTTGCGCTGCAAAATTACTACAAAAATCGCACATATGCAAATTTTTTTGCATTTTTTTGCATGGCGGAGTAAAACTCCGCGATTATAGAGAGCCTTTAGGCCATTCGGATAGCGCAATAAGGGCGTGCCGAAATTACTGCAGTGCCGAAATTACTGCGTGCCGAAGTTACTACAAAAAAAGGAGCACCGAAGCACCCCATTCACACCCATCTACGGGTGAACATGCACCCTTTACCATAGGATAACCATAACATAACCATAGGATAACCATAGGATAGCGCCAAAACACCCGATAAAACATAGAATCTCCCGTATATATACATAGTATATATACTATAAGCATACAATAATCCAACAAAAAACGCACCGCCGAAGCGATGCGTAATTCAGAATAGAAAATCTGTCGATTATTTTACCTCTACACCTTGTGCGTTGAAGGTCTTGCCGTCACGCTCGATGAAGAGTTGACCGTTGACGATGCGCTTCGTTGCTTTAACGGCTGCTTCGGTGCCTTCGATGCCGGTTGCAGCGGTATTTAGTTTTTCTTATTGATCAAGTTGACAACAACTTTGACCATTACGTCCTTTTCTTCCGTGCGACTTTCGGCTATCATAAGCGTAAGGGCGACAAGGGTGTTATCCGCTATACGCTTATTGCCTTCCGGTGTATAAAGAATGCCGTTTCTGTCCATGAACCATAGGAACAGCGTAGCTGCGATGCGTTTGTTGCCATCCGAGAAAGAGTGATTTTTCGTCACTAAATACAGCAGCATCGCCGCCTTCTCTTCTACACTCGGATAGAGGTCTTGACCGCCGAACGTCTGGTAAATCTGTCCGATGCTGCTCTTGAATGAATCATCTTTCTCGTTGCCAAACAACCAACTCTCACCGAATTTCTCTTTCAGCGAATGAATGGCTTCCATGGCGTTCTCATAAGTAGCATGGAAACGCTCCGTTCCTTCGGTGTCACTTATCGCAAGGCGCTGGTAATCATAGTTATCTAATGTATCCAGCGCGTACGTGTAGTCGGTGACCACATTGACCAAATCGCGCGCTTCGTTCGTCGTCAGCGCTTCCGTTTGCATGGTCTGCTGCAATACTCCCACCAGTTGCTTGAGCTCCTGATATTGCTGAAGTTGCATATTAGAGCGGATCGCGTAGCCTTTAACGAGATAATCTTTTAGGACTTTATTTGCCCATTGACGGAAAGAGATAGCACGACGTGAATTGACACGGTATCCGATAGACAGAATCACATCGAGATTATAGTAATCAACCTTATCTTTAACGATTCCTCTAAATCCGCGATTTACGACTGTTTCCATTTTGGAAACTGTCAGCAAAGGATCTAATTCTCCAACAGCAAATATATTCGATATATGCTTGGAAATAGCAGCCTTCTTAACGTCAAATAACTCTGCCAGCTGCTTCTGTGTCAGCCACACGGTGTCTTGCTCCAGCTTGACTTGAAGTTGGATACTATTGTCCGGGGCTACGTAGATTTCGATGCCGGATTGAGGAATATGATTTGTGTTTTCAACCATTTGCGGCTGCAAAGGTACAACAAAAAAATGACATACACAAATTTGTATGCCATTTTTTGTTATTTATAGCCCTTCATTCTTGAACTCGTCAAGAATATATGCGGGACTTTGAAAATACAAACCTGTATCCGGATTAGATAGCGCATCGAATGTACGGGAACTGCAGAATGCATCCATGGCTTCACGCATAGACAATCCCTTTTCCTCCATCAAAAGGGCTACCACGTCGCGAGTCAGCGACTCTATCATAAACGATTCCTTACTCATTGTCTCTCTAATAGAGTTAGTGCGCGTTCTGTTCCGAAGAAATATTGCATCGTCACTTGGTGATACATAATCTCTTGCAAGAACTGCGTTTTCGTTATAATTCCTTCTGTGTATCGGCGAATTTGGAAACCGACGGTGTCGTTAGCAATCGGACCAACAACTACGTCATAATCATGCAACGAACGATGTTCCTTATTCTGCCGATTTAAGAGTATAAAATCTGCCCATTCTTCGGTATAAGAATCAAAACGGAGTACTTTAAGTTCATCCAATTTCTGCTCGTCCAGATAATAGCTCTGCACGATTTTAGCCCCAGTACCGTATTGGAGCAATTTGCGCTCGGCTTGGCGCGTGGCAACTTGCTTGTCCGTAGTCAGATAGAATCCGAAGCCAAAGTCCTTGCCGACACGACTCATATTAAGACGTATCTGCGGAAAGTCTGTGTTTGTTCCGTGATAGAGTATCATGCGATTGCTCCTCCCATTCTTTGGCAGTACATAGTTACGTCCTCAACGGCTTGGTCGAAGGATAAAGTATGCTCTACGTCGTAGAACTCGTCGGCAAAGTCAAGCCCTTTGTATCGCTGAAGATACAAATATGCTTGCTGCAGCGACATATGATGTGCGGCAGCAAATTCTGATACCAATGCGATCAGATAATCCAAGCGATCTTTTAACGATTTACTCATGCCTTTGCAACTTTCGGCTAAGCCAAAGATTTTTTCTCGTGCACTATTGCACTCGATTAAAAACCTTTGCGGCTGCAAAGGTACAGCTTTTTTTTGATATATGCAAGAAAAAAGAAAAAAAACGCACCCGAAGATGCGTTTTTCCTCTAATCTCTAAACTCTAAACTTTCAACCTCTTATCTAACCTCTACGCCCTGAGCGTTGAAAGTCTTACCCTCACGCTCGATGAAGAGTTGGCCATCCTTAATGAATTTACGATTGGACGATTGACCATTGACGATTTCATCAACACCGGTAGCGGTAGAGAAGTTCGCCTTAATCGCAATATCCGAGTCGCCCACGAAGAAGGATGTTATTTCCGCAGATTCGTCAGCAAGTGTTGTTCCGCTTACATTAGACCAATTCGCGAACTCATAACTCTCATTGTTTGCGATTGCTTTTACGCCAATATCCATCGGTGTGTTCTTGAGAATCTTGGCAGTGCTGGGTTTGTTAGTGTCGTAACGCATAATATCCAGAATACCTTTACCTCCTTCTGTATTGGAAACCTCAACGGTTACAAAATCATCATCGCTATCAGCAATTTGCATCAGGCGGTAGTAGCGAGAAGATGCTGTCAAGTCTTCAATGGCTAATTTCTGCCCTCCAAGATAAATCACCTTGCCCGTACCCAGCGCATATGTGGGATTGTAACCGCTGGCAATAGTGTAATAATCACTGCTTTGGAAGAACGTACCACCATTAAGATTAAATGTAACTTTAGCACGTGACCTTGCGAGCGCATAGCTACCTTTGAATTTGAAATAACCACCGTTGATATTGATGGTGCTTCCATAATTATTGGGTTGAATTATCGCAAAGCCACCTGATGTGTTTACAAATGTACCTCCATTGATGGTAATCACAGCTTCTGACTCCCATCCATCTAAGAAAGCATCGGTATAAGAACCGGAGAAATCTCCATTTTCTATAATTATATGACCGTTATCGCGAGGAGTTGCGCTGCCCTGGCTTGCGCCAAACTCAAACGCGAACCATTCTTGTGAACTTTGCCATACACCATTACCGGTAATTGTCAGTACGTCGGTAGCTTCGCTATTATAAAGCAGATACGGATTTGCGATAAGAGTATGACCAGCTAAGTCAAGAATCTTGATTCCCTTCCAGTTTTTGTCTTCTCCGGAGGATTTGAATGAAACACCGGAAATGTCTGTCGTTAAGTGAATACGTGCCGGGGTTTCCAGCAAGAGGGCTGCTTTCAATTCCGTTGCATTGCTAACGTTTACATCCGGATATTCATCTATTACAACCGTTACCGTCACTTCTGCTGCCGGCATCGTGAATTTATTGTCAACCACTGCAACGACCTCGCTATTGTCATCTCTGGTAACAGAAATCGAAACAATATAGCACTCATCATCCGGTGTTGCCGTAATGATAATCTCACGCCCTACGTTAGCACTCGATTGGCTGATTGTTACATTACCGGTTCCAGTTCCTTTGACGTCTTTCGTAATAGCAAACATCACGCTTGCCTCAAATGTTGCCGATACAGTTACATTGCCTTCCGGCATTGTAAAGGTGCGATGAAGCGCATCTACTTCGTTGAGCAATACATCATCTTCTCCTTTTTTGACGGATATTGAAGTAAGCACATAACCAGCATTCTCGGTAATAGTCAATGTGATCAAACTATCCGGACGGGAACTGCCGGCAGGAGTTGATGCAACCGAGCCGCCTACGGCATCATTGATGGTAATGGTGTAGGACGGAATAGCCTCAAAGACAGCCGTAACGGTTACGTCGGAAGCCGGCATTGTGAATTTATTATTGCTGATCGCTACCGGGTTACTACTACCATCTACTGCCGTGAGGGATTGCAGACGATAGTTATCATCCGCGTTAACGGTCAGCGTTACTTCTGCGCCTTCCCATGTTTTTGTCGCATCTGCCGTTACTGTACCATGAGCGGCATCCGCTATTGTCACAGTGCGCTCCGGGAGTACGACCGCATTTACGGTTACATTAGCATCCGGCATGTTATAATTAAAATACCAATTGCGATCAGATTCCCAACCGGAAGTCTTATCCAAAACAAATCCAGTCGTCACAGGTTCTGTGCTCAAAGAAACCGGTAAATAACCTTCCTCAACATGTAATGTTCCTGACATCCAAACTCCTTCGTAGGCCTCTGTCGGAGCGCTGGTGAAAGAACCTCCTGCCCCTACATTATAGGAAATAGTGTGTAATGGTTTGGTCTCGAAATTTGCCTTGAAAGTAATGTCACTCGTTCCTATAGGGAAGGTTGTTTCTGCATCTGTTGTTGAAGCAAGCGTTGTTCCACTTACGTTACTATAGTTAACAAAGCGATAGCCCGTATTCGGATTTGCTTTTACGCCAATATCCATCGGTGTGTTCTTGAGAATCTTGGCAGTGTTGGGTTTGTTAGTGTCGTAACGCATAATATCCAGAATACCTTTACCTCCTTCTGTATTGGAAACCTCAACGGTTACAAAATCATCATCGCTATCAGCAATTTGCATCAGGCGGTAGTGGCGAGAAGATGCTGTCAAGTCTTCAATGGCTAATTTCTGACCACCAAGATAAATCACCTTGCCCGTACCCAGCGCATAAGTGGGACTGTAACTGCTGGCAATAGTGTAATTATCACTGCTTTGGAAGAATGTACCACCATTAAGATTAAATGTAACTTTAGCACGTGACCATGCGAGCGCATTGCTACCTTTGAATTTGAAATAACCACCGTTGATATTGATGGTGCTTCCATAATTATTGGGTTGAATCATCGCAAAGCCTCCTGATGTGTTTACAAATGTACCTCCATTAATAGTAAACACAGCATTTGACTCCCAACCACATAAAAAAGCATTGGAAAAAGAGCCGGAGAAATCTCCATTTTCTATAATTATGTGACCGTTATCGCGAGGAGTTGCGCTATTCTGGTCTGCACCGAAATAGAACGCATACCAACTGCTTATACTATGCCAAACACCATTACCGGTAATTGTCAGTACGTCAGTAGATTCGCTGTTATACAGAATACTCTCACCTGCTGTGATAGTGTGTCCGTTCAGGTCAAGAACCTTATTGCCCGTCCAGTTTTTACCATCACCGGAAGATTTGAAGTACACAGTACCAATGTCGGCCGTTAACTTAACCGTTTGGTCGCCATCCAATAGTAAAGCATCCTTTAGTCCTTGGACGGTCGATACCTCATGTACATCAGCTTGCGCAGTTAGGCTCATCGCCAACAAGCCTACTACAAATAAGAAAATTTTTCTCATAAGCTTTAAATTTTATTGTTAATAATGTTGATTCGTCATTAAATAGTTTGCGAAAAGAGCGCCCCGAAGAGCACTCTTCCCGCTATGAGTTTATTTTACTTGTGCACCTTGTGCGTTGAAGGTCTTGCCGTCGCGCTCGATGAAGAGTTGACCGTTCACGATGAATTTACGATTGGACGATTGACCATTGACGATGTCTTCGATGCCGGTAGCTTCTGTGGGAGCGATTTCTACATTTGTCTTGTTGATACCGTGCTCTTCTATTACGGCACCGTCGGGAGAAACAATTTCGCAACCCGTTAAGGTAATCGAATTAACTCTGTTGATAGAGCCAGCCATTACATGCGATTTAATAATCTCTACATCACCGAAATCCTGAGAATTGTTGTTAATGCCATAATTAGTGTAGCCGACGTCAGTAGCGTGCAGATCCACGGTTGTATTATCAATTATGATCTGGCAAGACGCATCGGTAGAAATCGGATACCACTGTACCGAAGTCACTGTCAAGCTACCGCTTCCTGAGATGTGCATTACACTACTCTGAGCGGAACGGATGCAAGTACAATACCCACTGTTGGCTTGTCTCAATACATTCGCACCAATCAGCACAATATTCAACGTACTATTGTCATACATAGTGATAACATTTTCTGTACCGGTGCATTCAATCGTTGCATTGTCAAGCGTCAAGGTCTTTGTGCTGGCATTAAACGAAATCGTTCCGCTTGCGGAGTACCCATCTACTTCATTGATTTGGGCGGTCAAATTAGCGACGTCGTCACTATAGTCTAGATACTTTCCACCGATACTCACGGCATCTGCAAACATAACTGCGCTACTACAGAGCGCCGCTACAAATAAGAAAATTTTTCTCATAATTGTTTAATTTTTACGGTTAATATAAAAGTTGATTGTTTGTTTTTCAAATTCCGCGGCAAAGATACAACAATTTTTTGGAATATGCAAATATTTTTTGCATTTTTACATATTACATATTATACATTACACAAAAAAAGCATTTTAGAACAGTATCAGACCCGTAAGTAATCGGAGTTTAATCGGTATTACATCGGAGGTAAATCGAGGTTTTATCGAGGTTTTGTCGGGGTTTTGTCGGGTTGTCGTTAGAAGATGATCCCGTGATGGTATTGTTATTCTAAGCAAAAAATAAGTTCTTCCTTCTTTTCTTCTTTTCTGTTTTTCAAAATTCATCTTTATACTATGAAAAAGAAAATTATTTTTTTATTATTATATTATATATGTGTCCGGTTTTCGCACACTATTGCACGAAATCCGTACAAACACGCACGATTTCCGTTCATGCGTGTCCGATATCCGTTCATTTAGAAGCCTTAAGACGGCACATTAGTATCCTCTGCACCTGAAAAAGTGTCCGGATTTCGGACAATAGGCGTTTTGGGCACAAAAAAAACGCGACCGAAGCCGCGTTTTTCGTTATTACCTGTTAACTATTACTTAACCTCTATACCTTGTGCATTGAAGGTCTTGCCGTCACGCTCGATGAAGAGTTGTCCGTTCACGAGGCGCTTAACCGCGCTGGCATCGGTTGCCGTTTCATCAAGAGCGGTAGTACAGTTCTCCTCGATTGAAGCATAAGTTTGATTTTTTTCTTGATAAGTTTGCCACATACTCTCAGCCTGATACGCTGCCTTACAACCACATGGAACAACCAACTTTAACTGATGGTCACTGAATAATCTCAAATCATAACCTTGAGCACTACCACCGCCTATTTGTGGTACGGTAGTTGCTTTAACTTCTACCGTTTCCAAGTTGGCCATTTTTTGCTCTGTGTCCTGGGCAAAAGCATAAGGATCAATTTGTTTCAGCGTGAAAGGCAATACAATTTTCTTTACATTATCAAAGCCGGATGCGTTAGGATAATAGACGGAAGTTGTCATATTTACAATACCTTCCGGAACAACCAAGGTCTCCGAAAATGCACCTCTATAATTAACTGCTAATTGGCCGATAGTAACCCAACCGTCAGCCGTCTGGTCTGTAATGATTTTACTATTGGAGAAGGAGTTCCATGACGTACTTTTAAGTGTTGAAACGTCCTCAAAGTCAATTTCTGTCAAGTTTAAGCAGTTAGATAAAGCGTTATCACTAATATCCGTCACAGAAGACGGTATTGTTATCTTGGTAATGGAAGACCCAGAGAAAGCACGTAGAGGAATTTCTGTAATGGAACTCGGGAGAACCACTTCGCTTAAGGCATTATTTTCATAAAACACTTCATCTTCCAACGCTGTTACAGCCCAAGTCTGTTCGGCATATGTAACCTCAGCAGGAATCTCCAGTTTCACACCCGTTGCAATGGTATGACCACTGGCAGCTACTTTCACTTCGTTCGGACCGACACTCGTTACTTCATAATTGATAATGTGACCGCCTGTACCACTCTCGTCAATGGCAAACTGGTCACCGATAGCCGGCGTTTGAGCCATCAGGGCTACACTTGCGCACATCGCGCATAATAAGAAAATCTTTCTCATAATTGTTTAATTTTTATGGTTAATATAAAAGTTAATTGTTTGTTTTTCAAATTCCGCGGCAAAATTACACATAATTTCTGACATATGCAAATAAAATCAGAGAATTTTGCTATACAAGTATGACCTTCCACAGAAAAAATGCTTGATTTTGAAAAAAAATGCAGAATAATTTGCACAATTCAAAAAAAAGCAGTACTTTTGCAAGCTTTTTCTTCGTCGGGAGTGACTTGACCCCGATGAATAAAAAGTGCACACTAAGCCTCTGGCGATTGCATTAGGTACGTCCGAATAGTAGTAAATGCTTAGCGTGAGAACGTAGGATCCATAAAAAAAAGAGTTAGTAAATGGATTTAATGAAAGTAGCCGAGCAAGCATTTGCCGGTGAGAAGAAAGAGTTGCCTGCATTCAAGGCAGGAGACCAGATAACCGTTGGTTATCGTATTAAAGAAGGTAACAAAGAGCGTGTTCAGGAGTTCCGCGGCGATGTGATCTGCATCCACGGTAGCGGCGACAAGAAGCGCTTCACAGTGCGCAAGATGAGCGGTAACGTAGGCGTAGAGCGTATCTTCCCTATGGACAGCCCCTTCATCGAGAGCATCACAGTGAACAAGTACGGTAAAGTACGTCGTTCGAAACTGTATTACCTCCGCGAGCGTACGGGTAAGAAAGCCCGCATTCAAGAAAGACGCGTTAATTGACAAAAGAGGCTTCGGCCTCTTTTTTTCAATTCATAATTCATAATTCACAATTCACAATGAATTCTTAATAAACATGAAGGAGGATAATGTAATAGAGACAAAAAGCAAAGCCTTTGCTTTAAGGGTAATAAAGCTCTATCAGTGGCTCGTGGATACCAAACATGAATTTGTGTTATCCAAGCAAGTACTGAGAAGTGGCACAAGTATTGGTGCAAACGTCAAAGAAGGTGTGAGGGCACAAAGTACTCCTGACTTTATAGCTAAGCTTTCTATTGCATTGAAGGAGGCAGAAGAAACAGAGTATTGGTTGGAATTGTTACATGAGAGTGGTTATATAGAAGAACTGTCGTTTACAAGTATCTATGAAGATAACAAGGAACTAGTAAAATTATTGATTTCTATCGTAAAGACTACCAAGGTCAACAACGGTATAACATTATGAATTTTGAATTGTGAATTTTGAATTGTGAATTTTGAATTGTGTTCTCCATATAAGCCTACGGGTGATCAGCCGCAAGCGATAGAGGCGCTGGTGGATGGTCTGAATGCCGGTGCGTCCGCACAGGTGTTGCTTGGTGTGACGGGTAGCGGCAAGACGTTCACGATTGCGAACGTGATCAAAGAGGTCAACCGTCCGACACTCATCATGAGTCATAACAAGACGCTGGCGGCGCAGTTGTACTCGGAGATGAAGGCGTTCTTTCCGCACAATGCCGTGGAGTATTTCGTCAGCTATTACGACTACTACCAGCCGGAGGCGTATATCCCGAGTACGGACACGTATATCGACAAAGACCTGAGTATCAACGAGGAGATTGACCGGTTGCGTCTAAGTGCCGTCGCGGCGCTGTTGAGCGGTCGCAAGGATGTGATCATCGTTTCGTCCGTCAGTTGTATTTACGGTTTGGGTAGTCCGCAGGATTTTACGGCGAATGTGGTCGAGTTGAAGCGCGGTCAGCAGATTCCGATGGACACGCTGCTCAAGCAACTCGTAGGCGCGCAATACGTGCGTAATGATATAGAACTCGCGCGCGGGCGCTTTCGCGTGAAAGGCGATACGATTGATATCGCGCTCGCGTACGCGGATTACCTGGTGCGCATCGAGTTCTTCGGCAATGAGATTGATGCCATTCTGACGGTCGATCCCGTCAGCGGACAGGTGATTGAGGAATTCGACCATTATAACCTGAGTCCCGCGACGATTTTCTTAACGAGTCCGGAACGGATTGCGGCTGCGAAGGAACAGATCAAGGTGGATTTGGCAAAGCAGATCGAGTACTTCAGCTCCATTGGCGAAGAACTTTACGCGAAGCGTATCGAGGAACGGGTGAAGTACGACCTGGAGATGTTGGACGAACTCGGTTATTGCACCGGTGTGGAGAATTACAGCCGCTATTTCGACGGTCGCGAACCCGGTACTCCGCCCTATTGTCTGCTGGACTATTTCCCGAAAGAGATGCTGCTCGTCATCGATGAGAGTCACGTGACTGTGCCGCAGATTCGCGGTATGTACGGTGGTGACAAAGCGCGCAAGGACAACCTGGTGACCTATGGTTTTCGTCTTCCCGCAGCACGCGACAACCGACCGCTTAAGTTCGAAGAGTTCGAAGCCAAAACGGGTCAGACCATCTATGTGTCAGCGACGCCGGATGAGTATGAATTGGAGCGAAGTGAGGGCATTGTGATTGATCAGTTGATTCGTCCGACGGGCTTGTTGGATCCGGAGATTGAAGTGCGTCCGACCAAGGATCAAGTGGATGACTTGATGGACGAGATCAAGTTCCGTGTTCACCGCAACGAGCGCTGCTTGGTGACCACGCTGACGAAGCGAATGGCGGAAGAGTTGGACGAGTACCTGCGTAAATATCGCATCAAGTCCGCGTATATACACAGCGATATTGACACCATCGAGCGCGTGAAGATCATGGAAGACCTGCGGCTCGGCAAGTACGATGTGCTGGTAGGTGTGAACCTGTTGCGCGAAGGTCTGGACTTGCCGGAAGTAAGTCTGGTAGCTATTCTTGATGCCGATAAGACGGGTTTCTTACGCGACCAACGGAGTCTGACGCAGACGGTAGGTCGTGCGGCGCGGCATGTGCACGGCAGAGCTGTGTTGTACGGGGATAAAATCACGCCGGCGATGCAGGCTACGATTGACGAGACCAACCGTCGTCGCGCTATTCAGATGCGTTACAACGAGGAGCACGGCATCACGCCGACCGCCATCAAGAAAGAGATCAACACTTCTGCGTTAGCGGGTCTGTACCGCGATCCGGAGGAAGAAAAACGGAAGCTGACCGAGGCGATCAAGGAGAGTTGGAAACAAGCCGAATGGCAGAAGATGAACATTCAGACCTTGACCAAAGCCATCGACCAGAAACGCAAACAAATGCTCGCCGCAGCGAAAGCAACCGATTTTGAGATGGCCGCTTTCCTCCGCGACGAGATGCTGGAGATGCAGAACAGGCTGCAAGCGATTAGTGATCAGTAATCAGTAATCGGTTTTCAGTTATTCCTCAAGTATTGTTGCCGAATACGGAGCTACGGGGATGGTGTTGCCCGCGTAGTCGCCTAAGCCGTTGACGTCCGCTTCGCCATCGAAAGCGAGGATGGCGTATGCGCCTTCGGGAATCGCTGCGTTGAGCGTTTCTGCGCTACCGTTGAGCAGCACAATGAGCGCCGCTGCGGAGTCGATACCTTCGAGGTTATTGATGCGATAAATGATGAGGTTCTCGTTGTCCGAATCAAGGAACTCCACATGCTCTTTTACCGCGTCTGCGCTACCGAGACGGAAGCCTTTGTGCGCACGGCGGATAGCGATCATCTGGCGGTAGTACTCGAACAGATCCGGATAGCGGTCGCGGTTTTCCCACGGGATGATATTGATGCTGTCGGGGCTCTGATAGCTGTTGTCGATGCCGCGTTTGGTGCGGTAGAGTTCTTCGCCGCCGTAGAGGAACGACATACCTTGCGACACCAGGACAGCGGTCTGCGCGAGTTTATTCATTCGCAGTTTGGTTGTCTCGGTCTCGCCCTTGGCGCTGACCTCGATACGGTCGCGCAGGCAGTAGTTGTCGTGGCAGGTGATATAGGACACGTGTTGCATGGGTTCGCCGCTCCATTCGGGGCAAGCGATCAGTCCGCGCATCACATCTTTGACGGAGGCAGGGTTGCCGGAAGCGAAACCGCGCTCATGGTCGAACGGGCTACCGATGAGGGCGTTGCGGATGTCATCGCTGAATGCGCCCACGCGCGGCATTTTGTATGTCCATTGTTTCATGGCAAGCCCTTCGTACGGGTAAGCGGGTGCCATCGCTGCCCAGCCCTCACCATAGGTGAGGATAGTCGGGTCGATCTCGTCCAACGCGGCGCGAATCTGACGCATCGTCTCTTGGTCATGGATACCCATGAGGTCAAAACGGAAACCATCGATGTGGTACTCGCGCGCCCAGTAGCAGACGGACTCAACCATGAAGCGGCGGTACATCTCGTGGTCGGAGGCTGTTTCGTTGCCGCAGCCCGAGCCATTCGCAAACGTGCCGTCATCATTCAGGCGGTAGAAATACTTGGGCACCACGCGTCCGAGGGCACATCCCATGACATCGAAAGTGTGGTTATAAACGACGTCCATAACGACGCGGATACCGGCTTTGTGCAGCGCCTGGATCATGGCTTTCGCTTCGCGAATACGGCAAGCCGGGTCAGCCGGATCGGTGCTGTAACCGCCATCAGGAACGTTGTAGTTCACCGGGTCGTAGCCCCAGTTATACTTATTCTGGTCAAGCGTTGTCTCGTCGATGGAGCCGTAGTCGAACATAGGCAGGATCTGCAGGTGGGTGATACCCAATTCCTGCAAGTACTGCAACGGGGCTTCTTCGGTCAGGCCAATGAACTTGCCCTTGTGCTCCACCTCCGAATTGGGCGATATCGTGAAGTCGCGCAGGTGGGTCTCATAGACCACGATATCCGTAGGATCGGTCATTGCCGGACGTTTGTCTTTGTCCCATCCTTCGGGGTTGGTTTTCTTGAGGTCGAGGATCGCAGCGCGCTGTCCGTTGATACTCACGGCTTTCGCAAAGATACCCGGACTCTCGGCACTCCATTCGCCATTCTGGAACGAACGCACGGTGTAGAACTTACCCGCGAGGTCACCTTTGACGGTTGCACACCAGAAATCATCGTCACCTTTGGTCAGGCTGACCACATTATCCGGCTTTTCGCCATTCGCCTCATCATAGATGAGGACTTCCATCTGCTCGGCCACATTCGACCAAAAAGCGAACTTCGTCTGACGGGAACTATAGAGGCACTCGTCCTCCAAACACGGCTTGCTTGAGCAAGCGATCAATGCCATGGATAGCATAAGAATAATCGTTTTCTTCATGATACAAGATTGTTTTGCGGCTGCAAAATTACGAAAAATATTTCGTACACGCAAATAATTCGGGCAAAAAAAAGCAATTTGTTTGCATATGTCAAAAAAAAGCAGTAATTTTGCACGCAAAATTGATTTATATGGCAAAAACGGAAATAGCTACTATGGGTGAGTTCGGGTTGATCAAGCATCTCACCAAGGATATCAAACCTGTGCAACCGAGTACCAAGAAAGGTGTCGGAGACGACTGTGCGGTGATGGATTTTGGCTCGAAGAAAGTGCTGATGACCACCGACATATTACTCGAAGGGATCCATTTTAATCTCGAATATGTGCCGCTCAAGCACCTCGGATACAAGGCTGCGGTGGTTAATTTCTCCGATATTTACGCGATGAACGGCACACCGACCCAGATCACGGTGAGCTTAGGTATCAGTAAGCGGTTCTCCGTTGAAGATATCGAGGCGCTCTATAGCGGCATTCGCCTCGCGTGCGAGCGCTACGGCGTCGATCTTGTGGGAGGGGACACTTGTGCGTCCATGACGGGTTTGACTATTTCGATTACTTGTTTGGGTACTGCCGCAGCGAAAGATATCGTCTATCGTGATGGCGCGAAATTGAATGACCTGATTTGCGTTTCCGGCAATCTCGGCACAGCGTATATGGGACTTCAACTGCTGGAGCGGGAACGGCTTGCGAACGCAGAGCAACCGGACTTTGAAGGCAAAGAATACTTGTTGGAGCGCCAACTTAAACCCGAAGCACGCCGCGATATTCTTGAGTCCCTCCGCAAAGCCGGCGTTAAGCCGACAGCGATGATGGATATCTCGGATGGTTTGTCATCCGAATTACTGCATATTTGCACGCAGTCGGGTGTCGGTTGCTGCGTCTATGAAGATAAACTGCCCATCGATTTCCAGGCAGCGGCACTCGCCGAGGAGATGAACCTCAATATCGTTACATGTGCGCTGAACGGCGGCGAGGACTATGAGTTGCTGTTCACTTGTTCGCTGGATGACTACGAGAAATTGATTCCTGTGGAAGACCTCTACATCATCGGCCACATCACGAAGCAGGAATACGGTTGCAACCTCATCGGTCGCAACGGCGAAGAACTACCGCTAAAGGCTCAGGGCTGGAATGCTTTCCAAGAAACGCATGCGTGATCGCTGCGCAAAGAGTTCGTCTGATTTACTATCCCCTACCATCACCGAACGATGAAAATCGACTTCGGGGAAGTCATGTTGTGCCTGTAGCGCCATGCCTATCTCAGGCTTGCGATTCGGACTCTTCTCGCTCTCCAAAGCCGTACATACATAGACTCTGTCTATGCGGCCGCCGGCAGCTTCTATATCGGCCAACATATGGCGGTGCACATCTTCCAAGTCCTCTTCAGTCATCAGACCTTTTCCTACTCCTTGCTGATTCGTGACGATGAAGATACGTTTGAATCGTTTAGCGAGCACCGGCATCGCTTCCAGTATGCCCGGCAGCCATTCCCACATACTCCAGTTTCGCACATAATCTCCCAGCAGATGTTTGTTGAGAATACCGTCACGGTCAAGAAATAAGAACTCATCTTGAGGGAAGAGTGTCTTGAATTCCTGCTGCGCGCGGAAATAGTCGTCCGGCACACCAATATCGATAAAATAATTGTTGAAACTGAGTCCGTAGAAATGCGGGTCACCTGCGAGCGGTTGCATCAGTTCTTTCTCGAACGAAAATTTCGTAGGCAAGTCTTGGTTTAGCAGCCACGCGCGATTGATGGCATAGATGCCTCCGTTGATATCACCTGCACCTTGGCTCTCTGTCTTCTCATGAAAGGCCACGATGCGGTCATTCTCGCAGGTTACAGCTCCGTATCGACCGGTGTCTTCCACACGTCGCAACGCAATACTTAGATGCGCATCGTGCGAGGTATGAAAATCGTATAGTTGTTGAAAATCAATATCGAAAAGGGTGTCACCGTTGAGTACCACAAAATCTTCGGACTGAATCTTCTCTGCCGCCTGACGAATGGCGCCGCCTGTGAAGAGCGGCTGATCTTCATTCGAATAGATGATTTCCAAGCCTTGGTACCCAGTACCGAAATAGGTCTCGATGACTTCGTGCATATAACCCGTAGCAAGCACCACGCGTTGAATACCTGCATCAGCCAAGCGATCAAGCAAATAACACAAAAACGGTCTGCCGTAGACCGGCGCCATCGGTTTAGGCACATCGCTCACTACGTGACTCAGACGAGTCCCGAAGCCTCCGGCTAATATGACCGCTTCCTTAAACACGTGGGAACATTTGCGCTTCGACAATCTCGCAGATGATGTGACCAAGCATGATGTGCGACTCCTGGATCCGCGGAGTGTCGTCAGACGGCACATTAAGCAGATAGTCCGCCATCGCTTTCATCTCGCCGCCCGTAGCACCCGTCATCGCCACGGTGATAACACCTAACTCTTTCGCTTTGCGAAAAGCATTGCATATATTCTTCGAATTACCCGAAGTCGAGATGCCCACCAACACATCGCCGGGTTTGCAAGCGCCATCAATCATGCGTGCGTAAATAAGGTCATAGCCGTAATCGTTGGCTACAGCCGTCATATACGACGTGTTGCAATGCATCGCCTCGGAGTTGAGCGGCGGGCGGTCATAATAAAAGCGTCCGGATAACTCGGCTGCGAGATGTTGAGCATCAGCTGCACTACCGCCGTTGCCGCACCATAAAATACGTTTGCCGTCACGCAGCGCTTTAACGATGACGTCCGCTACGGCCTGAATCGTTTCCAACAACGGCTTGTTGTTTAAGATCTGCTGTTTGGTTGCGATACTCTCTGTAATAGAACGAATTATAGTGTCCATGTTTTTAATCCTTCTGCGGTAAATTCATAACGTTTGACTTGTCCGGAGAACTTCTCCGTTAAGGCTTTTTCTACGGCATAACGGCTGGTTTTAGGGCAGTAGAAGAACATAAATCCTCCTCCGCCTGCACCACTCACTTTACCACCTGTAGCGCCGGCTTTAATAGCCGTTTGATAGATGTCGTCAAGCAACGGATTCGTGATACCGGAAGCCGTCTTTTTCTTATGCTCCCATCCGAAATTGAGGATTTCTCCGATGGCATCGATATCACCCTTCAGTAGGCTCTCTTTCATCCAAACGGCCTGCTCTTTGAGTTGATGCATGGCTTCGATGGACTTGTTGTTATTGGCTTTGACGTTGTCTATTTGTCCTTGGATGATCTCTGCGCTCACATGACTCGTTTCCGTGTAATACAGCAATAAATTGTGCGCTAACTCGTCCTGATAACGCTGACGAATACGAAGCGGGTTGACAATGACTTTGTCGTCCTGTAGGAACTGCATATAGTTAAATCCTCCGAAGGTCGCAGCATATTGGTCTTGTTTACCTCCTGCCATTGCCAAATCCTTGCGCTCAATTTCATAAGCCAAGCGTGCCAAATCGTATTCGCCCAACGGCAACTTAAGCCATTCGGCAAAAGCACCTAAGATGCTGACTACCAGCGTACTGGACGTACCGAGTCCGCTACCTGCCGGCGAATCAACGTGGCTTGTGATGCGGAAAGACAAGGGCTTGTGCGCAAAGTCTTTCACCACGCGGTTATAGACACCTTTGGCAAGCACAAAATAGCCGTTCGTGTCTAATTGTTCTGTCGCATCATAGACTTCTTCGAGTCCAGCGTCAGGGGAAGAAAAAATGATTTTGTGGTTGTCCAACGGTTCAATCGTTGTATATGCATACAACGAAATCGTGGCATTGAGGATTGCGCCGCCGTAGAGATCGGAATAAGGAGAAACATCCGTTCCTCCTCCTGCCAAACCCAGGCGTAAAGGTGCTTTACTTCGTATTATCATATATTTTTGCGGTCATTGCAGACCACGCGTATTTTTGTTTTTCGTTTTGTATATTCTTGCGGAATGATGCATCCCGTTGTTTCGTATCCATCACAGCAAAAGAACGTATCGCTTCAGCGATCTCGTCTTCGTTAACTTCGCATACATAGCCCACTTTTCCATTAGGCACAATCTCTGCAAGTCCGCCTACGCGGGTCACCAACATTGGTCGCTCAAAGTGGTATGCGATCTGCGTCACACCGCTTTGTGTGGCGGTTTTGTAGGGCTGCACAATGAGGTCAGCCGCCGAGAAATAATACCTTACTTTGTCGTCCGGAATAAAGTCTGTGCGCCATTCAATCGTGCCTTCCAACCCTAACTCTTTCTCCAACTCACTATATTGCTGCGCATTATTATAGAACTCACCGGCAACAACGAGCAGCAGGTCTTTTGTATAAGCTTTCTTATATGCCTTCATCAGCAAATCAAGACCTTTATAGTCGCGTATAAACCCGAAGAAAAGGAGTATTGTTTTGTCTTGCGGCAAGCCCAAGAATGAACGTGCTTCATTTTTGGGAACGGCTTCGCCGAAATTGTCATACAGTGGGTGCGGCGACAGCGTTACTACGTCATGACGCGAAGCCGGAAGGAATTTCAAGCAATCCTCTCTCACACTTTCGGACATCGCGATGAACGAGTCCACGCTCCGGATGAAATAACGGATGAGCCATTTATCCCAGAAATGCGGTTCGTGCGGAATCACATTATCCAATATGGACACCACGCGTATTCCTTTGCGTCGTGCAAGACGTGCGACAGTGCCCAAACAAGGCGCCATCAGAGGAATCCAGAACTTGATGACCAGCACTTCAATACCTGCTTTGCGAATCGCTCGTGCAGTTTTGAACCAAGAGAAAGGATTGACACTGTTAATTGTGCGGCTAATCGATAAGTCTTCCGGCTGCGGCGCGTCCGAATACTGAGTTTTACCAGGGAATAAGAAGTCCGGATATTGCATAGAAAAGGTGAAGATATTCACCTCGTGTCCTTCGGACAAAAACTGCCGCGCCAAGCGTTCGTTGAACGCTGCCAAACCTCCTCTATACGGCCACGCTGTACCTGCTATACCTACCCGCACAATAATGCAATTTTACAATTTCGCCGCAAAAGTACAAAAAAAATATCAATTGTGCAAATTTTTTTGTAAAATATCGTCAAACCACGTTTTTTATTTGCATAAATAAAAACTTTTGAGTACTTTTGCACGCTAATTTGGGTAAAAATGGACTTATGAAGCACATTGCTGTTATATTAGCCGGAGGAACGGGTAGCAGAGTTGGAGGAAACACACCAAAACAGTTGTTACCGTTGGAGGATGGGCGTTCTATTTTGGAGCACTCGGTAGATGCGTTTGAAGCGGCGGAGTGCATTGATGAGATTGCTATCGTCATGCATTCGGATTGGATTGCCGAAGCGCAGCGGCTTTGTCTGCAGAACAGTTGGCAAAAAGTGCAGCATATTATTCCCGGCGGGAACGAACGATGGGAGTCGTCGTGGAAGGCGATAGAAGAGATTAGATGTCAGAAGTCAGATGTCAGTTTGTGGTTCCATGATGCGGCGCGACCGTTTGTCAGTCAGCGTATTTTGACTGATGTAGCTGCAGCGCTGAAGGAACATGAGGCAGTGACGGTGGCAGTGCCGGTGACGGACACGCTATACCGCGTGGCAGAAAATAAGGTAGAAAGTATTCCTTCGCGAGCTGAATATATGCGTGCGCAAACGCCCCAAGCGTTTCATTTGAATGTGATTGCAGAAGCTTTTGAGCGCGCATTGAAGAGCGGCGATATCATCGCGACCGACGATGCAGGAATTGTAAATAAATATATGCCGGAAGTACCGATTTATATCGTACCCGGCGAGGAGACGAACAAGAAAATTACGTACAAGGAAGATTTGAAGAGAGAATAAAATACTGAATAAACGCAGATGAAAGAGGTTAAGTTATTTCTAACAGACGTGGATGGTTGCCTGACGGATGGCGGCATGTATTATACAGCAGAAGGCGACGCGATGAAGCGTTTCTGTGTGTATGACGGAATGGGTATGGCTTGTCTGCGACGTGCAGGTATTCCTTGCGGAATCTTGACGTCTGAGCAATCACCGATTGTCAAAGCGCGTGCAGAGAAACTGCACTTGGATTTCCTGTATCTGAGTGTCGGCAGTAAGGATCGACCGGGAAGTATGACCAAATTGGGTGCAGCGCAGAAGATTTGCGATAAATTGGGTATCACATTAGCGGAAGTCTGCTATGTGGGAGACGATATCAATGATATTGATATTCTCAGCGCGGTAGGATTCCCCTGTTGCCCGCCGAACGCACGTCCGGAAGTGAAAGCCATAAAGGGAATACATGTGCTAAAGACACCCGGAGGACAAGGAGCAATCCGCGAGATAGCAGATGAGATTTTGAAATCAAAATAACATCGATCCTTTATCGAGGTAATATCGGAGTAATATCGAGGTAATCCTAGACTTTAGTCCTTACATCACCCTAAGAACAAGCCTCCCTGAAGCCTCATTAAAAAATAGATCGCGACAGCATATACAAAGAAAAAAATATGATGACACTTTGGCACTTTGGCACTCTTTTTAGAGACTAAATATGCGCATAACATGCAAATTTACAATGCTTTATATCGAAAGTGTCAAAGTGTCAAAGTGCCAACGCAAATTTTTAAAAGAAACTAAATATCGAAGATAATGAAAAAGTTTTCTGTAGTAGAAATGGGGAAGCAATGCCTACGGGAAGAAGCAGAGGCGATATTGGCAATGCTGGACCATATTGATGAAAATTTTGAGAAAGCAGTTGAATTGATTTTTCATTGCAAGGGGAAATGTATTGTCACCGGTGTGGGAAAATCCGGTCATGTCGGGCGTAAAATTGCTGCGACGTTGGCCAGTACTGGCACGCCGGCGTTCTTTCTCAACCCATTGGATGCGTATCATGGTGATTTAGGAATGGTTTCATCGGACGATATTGTGGTAGCTATTTCCTATTCGGGAAATACGGATGAACTCTTGCGCATTATCCCTACACTAATGGATCGGCGTGTTCCTATAATAGGCATTTCGGGAGATTCGAGTTCACTATTGTCTCAATATAGTTCCGTTCATATCAATATTCATGTCGATAAAGAGGCTGATCCTTTGAATCTGGCTCCAACAGCATCCACTACGGCCACATTGGTAATGGGAGATGCACTCGCATGTGCATTAGAGCAGAAAAGGAACTTTCAGCCCGAAGATTTTGCCCGCTTTCATCCTGGAGGTGTTTTAGGGAAACGATTGTTGACAAAGGTGAGAAGTATGGCGCGCACGAGGGATTTGCCAATTTTAGCAAGACTATCGACTATCCGCGAGGCATTACCCATTATCAGTAAAGGCCAGTTAGGCTTGGCTATCGTACTTGAAGGAAAAAATGTGGTAGGAGTCGTATCTGACGGAGATATACGTAGGGCTCTACAAAAGGCTGATAATGATAGTCTAACTTTATCCATTAACGAAATAATGACGGTTAATCCTAAAAAGATTACTCAGGAGTCCTCACTATCAGAAGCGGAAAATATGTTCAAAACAACCAAGCGAAATACGCTTGTTGTTGTAAATGAAAAGGACGAATTTGTAGGAATATTAAATTATAATGATTTATAGAATGCCATGAAAGTAGTAGCATTTTTACCTGTAAAGGGCACAAGCGAGCGAATAAAGAACAAAAATATATCGTTGCTTAACGGCAAGCCTCTTTTTCTGCATACATTAGAGAAGTTGATGAAATGTTCATTCATCAATGAGGTGTATCTTGATACGGAGTCCGATCAAATATACGAAATGGGCCAATATACGGGTTGTACATATCTTAAACGCGATCCGGCCTTGGCTTCTAACAAGACAGATGGGCACGCTCTATTCTATAACGAAGCGCGTCAAGTAGAGGCAGATATTTATGTGCAAATTTTATGTACCTCACCATTTATAAAGCCAGAAACTATAGAGCGAGGAATAAATATTCTAAAGGAGCAGGGTGATATATATGATTCTGTAGTTCTTGTTAGAAAAGATAAGCAATATACGTGGGGAGAGGAAGGTCCCAACTATGACTGGGAACATATTCCAAACAGCAAAGATTTGCCAGACACAATAATAGAGACTATGGGGCTTTACATAACCAATCGAGGCATAGCTCGTAATAAACAAAGAAGGTATGGAAATAATCCCTATTTATTGGAAGCTGAGCCTATAGAAGCTACGGATGTTAATTATCCATTAGATTTTGAGTTTGCAGAGGTTATCTCAAAAGGCTTAAAAGCAAAGGAAAACAGACGTCTTGAGTTTTTGAAAAAATCCATTAACAGTGCACAATTATCAGATGTGCTGGATGACAATGGTTTGACGAATCAAGTTATAACAGGTCTGCATTGTAATATCTCAGGAACGAAAGTATTCGGTAGAGCTCGAACTCTTAAATTGCGGAAATTGAAGGACGGAGAAGATTTTCATGGAATATACGATGCCTTAAATTCTTATTCCGAAATATCGGATAATGACATTATCATTGTAGAAAATGAATGTAGCAATTATGCCTATTTCGGTGAATTGAACACGATGTTGTCCATTCGCTCTGGTGCGAGTGCTACGATAATCGGAGGTGTTACCCGGGATAGAGATAATGTGGAGAAAATGAATTATCCTGTTTTTTCTGAAGGATTTAATTGTAAAGACGTTAGGGGACGCGCAACAATGGAGAGTTTCAATAGGACAATTCATATTCAAGGTGTTTCGATATCTCCATCAGATTTGATTTTTGCCGACAATGATGGTATAGTAGTCATTCCTGCTCAATATGAAGAGAAAATATTGGAAGACGTTATCTCTAAATTATCCATGGAGCACAGTGTATCTTCTGAAATAGCCAAATATTCAAACCCAATGGATATCGTTAATCGTATAGGCGCATTTTGATTTGAAGCAGCGATGAATGTAGAAGCCTGGAAAAATACGGACAACTATAACCAATATCTATCATATTTGGGGATTCGAGAGTCATGGAAGTACTCTTATAAAGGCATCAATATAGTAGATGCATTATCTTCAGAAATAATCAGTTTGTACGTTGCTGGCGCTAATCCAGATTGGTATCATGTAGGATGTGAATTGCTTAAACGTGTTGACCCGACCAATTTGCGACGCGCATTTTCGATGGCTACGACGATATGTACGTTTAATGCCACTATAAGAAAAGATCATCGCGAAATGTCTCATTTGGTGCAATCCTCCATCAATGATTCAGTATGGGTTGAAATTGCGTATAAATATCGTCCATGGGGAGTGCTTCCCCTAGTTATAAAAGAATATTTTGCAGTTGCGAAACGCTTACAACTTTCTTTCAAAAAGCGGTGCTATTTAGCGGCTTGTATAGTAGCCTATAAAAAAAATGTAGATGTCTTATCAGATAGTTTTCAGGATGTGGATTTGAGAGGACGCAAGTTGGTCCCTTTTTCCGCGACAACATATTACGAATCATTGCTGACATTATTTTTTAAAACGAAAGGAGTTGTTACCTATACTACATTCCATGGCATTTTGGGCCATTACCGTCAGCATATTACCAATGATGTAGTGCTGGGCCTTAACATACAGTCCGACTATGCATTAGCATTTAGTAAGGATCAGAAAGCAGATTTGGAAACACATTTTGGGATTATAGCGGAGAGGATATATGTAGCGGGCAATCCTAAATATCCTTATCGGGAGATTACTTACGATAAAGTAGGCAAGAAATGCTTGATTTTAAGTGGAGTCAGTTACTATGACGATGATATAAAGAAATTATTACCCATAGCAGATGAAGTCGGGCGGGAAATGGGAATAACTTTTTCTATTAAACCTCATCCTTCGTCAATGATTAGCGAAGAGTATATAGTGCAATATCCACACTTAGAAATAATTGAAAAGAGCCAAACGATACGCCAACTGCTATCTTCTAATGAATATAAAGTGGCAATTACCCATAATACAACGGCTTATTTTGAATGTTTGTACTATGGAGTGCGCCCTTTAAGATGGGGAATAAATGAGAATCTAGATTTCAAAATGTTAGATGAGATCTTCACTTCAAAAGAGCAATTAAGGCAATATCTTTCTATCACTCCGGATAACGGTTATACTCAAAGTGCTCAACAGTTATTGACAGATGTGTTGGGGATGGGTGTAAATCGTTACAACGAAATTATAAACAAAAGATGAACACTATAACAAAAATATCAGCTAAGTTAAAGTCTGTTTTAAGCTATCCTTCTTCTTTTCGTCATTTTGGAAAGAAGTCGTTAATCTTATGTCCGCTGCAAATAGACGGAAAGAAGAATATATCGGTAGGAGACCATGTGGTGGTCGGTGAACATTCGTGGCTGGCGGCTATGCCGCTGACGAACAATGACAAGCCTCAATTGATAATTAGTAACAATTGCTCAATCGGGAATTTCAATCACATATATGCGACGAGTGAAATCGTTTTTGAGGATTCTGTACTAACCGCAGACAAAGTTTATATATCCGATAATTTGCATACATATGAGGATGTTTCCAAGCCTATTATCGAGCAGCCGATCAAACAACTTAAAAAGATTCGAATCGGTGAAGGTTCGTGGATAGGGGAGAACGTTTGTATTATAGGAGCCTCTATCGGCAAGCATTGCACGATTGGCGCCAATTCGGTTGTGACGCACGATATACCGGATTATTGCGTGGCAGTGGGTGCTCCGGCACGCGTGATAAAGAGGTATAATAAAAAGACCCAAATGTGGGAAAAAGTAGAAGGAAAATAAGTATAGTATGAAGATATTAGTAACAGGAGCAAACGGCTATATTGGTAGTCACGTGGTGGATGTGTTGTTGAGCAAAGGTCACCAAGTGATAGCGTGCGATATAGCTACGGATCATATCAATCCGCAAGCGCAGGTGATTAAATACAATGTGTTTGATTGTTCGGAGACAGACGACGCGTATAGTTTGTTAGGCAAGCCTGATGTGTGTGTACATTTTGCTTGGCGTGACGGATTTGTGCATAACTCGCCCAAGCAGATGCAAGATTTAAGTTTGCACTATGCGTTTTTGACAAACTTGATTAGTCATGGGTTGAAGCAATTGGCTGTAATGGGCACAATGCACGAGGTGGGATATCATGTGGGTAAGATAGATGAGAACACACCCTGTAATCCGCAGTCGCTATATGCTATCGCGAAAAATGCGTTGCGGCAGAGTCTGATGTTGTACTGCAAACAGAATGACTGTCAACTGCAGTGGCTGAGAGGATACTACATCTACGGAGATGATCTGCGCAATCACTCCATCTTTACCAAACTACTGGAGGCTGCAGAGCGTGGAGAGAAGACGTTTCCCTTTACTTCCGGCAAGAACCAATATGATTTTATGCATGTAGATAAGTTGGTGGAGCAGATTGTGGCTGTAGTTCTGCAAAATGAAGTAGATGGAATCATCAATTGCTGTACCGGTGAACCCAAATCATTAGGCGAAGCCGTAACGGAATTTATCGAGCAACATCATTTGGATATCCAACTCAATTACGGAGCGTTCCCAGATCGTCCTTATGACTCGCCCTGTACCTATGGCGACAATACAAAAATCAAACAAATTATGCAGCATGCCTAAAGTACTGATAATATCCTCGCCTTTCTTTGGTTACGAGCGAAGTGTAGGCCGTGCATTTGAGCAGTTGGGCTACCAAGTGCGGATTGAAAATTACGACGAACCTATTCATCCGTTCAAAGGATGGCTTCGTTGGCGGCATAAATTCTCCCTCAACCGTGAGCGACTACGCGAACAAAGCAGACAGAAATACAAGGTCTATATAGAGCACGTGTTTGATGAATTCAAGCCAGACGTTGTGTTTAGTTACAATGGCACGATTTTGAAGGACGACACATTGGATTATTTCCGCCAACAAGGAGCGAAAGTGATCCTTTGGATGTATGACAGTGTACTGCGACCGGATAGGGCGATGTGTGAGAAGCATATTAATCATGCGGATGTGGTGTGCTGTTTTGAGGAAACGGATGTTGAATATTTTGCGAAGCAAGGCAAAAAGGCTTATTTTCTTCCTTTGGCATGTGACACAATGGTCTATTACCCGCAAAAGGCAGAAAAAGATATCGATATTTTATTTGTCGGTACAATTTACACAAGTCAGAAACGCATACATATGTTGGAACGGCTTGTAGAGCACTATCCGCAGTTGAATATACGCATTTATGGTGAATACAAGCCGTATTTCAAGAATCCTATCACTTGGCTTTTCCGTAAAAATAGGAATGTGTTCCTTAATTATAATATCCCACCACAAGAGGTGAATGATTTGTATGCGCGTACGAAGATAGCTTTGAATATCCATCATAAACAAACCTTCAATGGAGCTAACCAACGGTTCTTTGAGGCAAGTGGTGCTGGGGCTTATCAGATTTGTGATGCCAATCCGTTTATTCGCTCGGTTTTTGCGAAAGGAGAAATCGGTATATATGAGAACGAAGAGCAGATGTATACGCTGATAGATTATGCCTTGTCGCACAATATGTCCAAAGACGCAGAGCGGGCGTATAAAGTGATTATAGACAAGCATACTTTCCTCATCCGTGTGAAGAAAATGCTTCAATTGCTGAAACAATCATGAACAAACTACTTTTCATACAATACAGACCGTTTGGAATGGTAATGAATGGAGGAGACCAGGGGACGAAGAAGAACCTGGAGATGCTGGGACGTGTGATTGGGGAAGAGAATGTAGAGGTGTATTATCTGCACGATAAGGCCGGCAAGAGTTCCATCGCAGAGTATGCAAAAGGCGCGATGTTGATGCCGTTCGGCTATTTCTTGGGTTTGACCCCTGCTAAGGTGAAGGACATTGTCCGTAAGGCAGAGGGAAAGGATTTTGTGTTTATTGACCGCAGCATATTTGGCATTATTGCGAAGGCGTTGAAGAAAGCAAATTATAAGGGTAAGATCATCACTTCGTTCCAGAATGTGGAGGTACTATATATGGATGCCAAGATGCCTAAGCGTTTGCCGTTCCGGAATGTGCTGATTCGTTTGGCAGACCGGAATGATCGTTGGAGTTGCGATTGCTCAGACACCGTTATTGTTCTGAATGAAAGAGACAAAGCGGAGTTGCAGCAGCGTTATCATAGGACAGCAGAAGTAGAGATTCCTGTAGCATTAGCAGACACACGCAAAGAGGTAAAACCGGGCACAAAAGTGCGGACAGGTCAACGACCGTTGTGTTTGTTTTTAGGCTCCTACTTCTTGGCAAATAATGAAGGAATATTATGGTTCATGCGCAACGTGTACCCGCATGTGAATGTGGAGGTGAAGATAGTCGGGCGGAATATGGGGAAACTGAAAGAAGAGCAACCGGAGTTATTGAGAGATATCGAAGTGATATCCGATGCTCCGAATCTACAGCCTTATTTTGAGCAAGCCGATTTGATGGTGCTACCTATCTTCAGCGGTTCGGGCATGAAGGTGAAGACCTGCGAAAGCCTAATGTACGGAAAGAATATCATCGCGACAAATGAGGCATTGGAAGGCTATCAAGTTGAAGAGGGCGTGAATGCTTGGCGGTGCAACACACCGGAAGAGTTTATCGCCTGCATCAATGACTTCGCGCAACACCCGCGGCCGCGGTTTAATAAGCAAGCGCGGCAGTGTTTCTTGGATAATTATTCCAACGAAGCGGTGGAGAAAAAATTTAAAGAGCTGCTCAATTGAGCAACTCTTTTTTTGTAACGAATCGTTTCCACAGCGGCCAAGTGATACATCCGATACTGATAAGAATCGTGAGAATCGCGAGGGTGATACACATCCACTCCCAATGCAGGATGCTTGGCACGAACGACATCGTGATGGTGTGTTCTCCTGCAGGAATGACTGCAGCACGGAGAACATAGTTCACGCGACCGAGAGCAATCTCTTTGCCATCAACGTAAATATGCCATCCGTCTGGGTAGTATATCTCAGAGAAGACAGCTACGCGGTCAGAGGCAACGTTAGCAGCGTAAGTGAGCGCGTTGGGTTTGTACTGCGTGAGAATAATCTCGTCCGCTTCTGCCGGCTGCGGTTCGCAAGTCAGTACTTCGCGGAATTTCTCATCAGCTACGGCCGTCTTATGAAGATCAAGCGTGTTAAGTGCTGCAGACTCATCATCGGGCGTCGGTACAAACTGCACATCATTGACGAACCAAGCATTACCCATCGCATCTGGGTTTGGATAAACACCTTGACGCGTGACGATATATTTGGTGTTGAGCATATTCAGCACATTCCAATTCATGTTGGAAATATGCTCGTCAATAAGGTCTTGGTAACGGCGCAACTTAACAGCACTATAGCCTCCGATTGATTTGAGGCGATAACTGGTGCGCGCATCGTTGAACGTGTTCGTATTGAGGTTCAGCACGCGATAGTCGAGGCTCTTGTCTTGCAATATCTGTTCCTCCCAAGGTTGCATCTTAAAGAATGCTTCGCTATCCTTCGGTTTAACGAAATTATCGTTATTGAAGAAGCGTTTGTCCACGGGAATCATATCTGCGAGAATGAGTACAGCCAATCCTGCGCAGAAGATATAAGTGTATTTCGGTTGTGACTCTTTCTGGCGTTGCCAAGCATACCAATAAGTGAGAGCAAAGCCAAAAGCAACGAAGAGCAGTGAACGCCAAGCGTCGGCTTTCGCCATTGCTGCACGTTGGTTAAGGATGGCATCATATACCCACTGCGGCATCTGATCTTTCCATTGTGCGTCGAAGGTACTGGACATATTTAAACCTCCGACTAAAGTCGCTGCAAATATGCATAAAAGTCCGATTACCCCGCCTGCGATGAACAGGCTGTTGCGCAGTTTCGGCCATTCTACTTCGCCGTTGATGATACGTTGCAATCCCATAAAACCGAGCAGCGGCATTGTGATCTCTGCGACAACGAGGATGGATTCCACGGCGCGGAATTTATTGTACATCGGGAAGTAGTTAAAGAACCATTCCGTAAGCCACATCATATTCTTTCCCCACGCGAGGAAAATGGACATAAGTGTCGCGAAGAGGAGTGCCCACTTGTATGCGCCGGGTACGATGAGCAGACCGAGAACGAAAAGGAAACAGATGATCGCGCCGACATAGACCGCTCCGGATGTGAACATTTTCTCGCCGCGATAAGTAGGCGCGTGTTCGCAGAATGCTTCCGCGTCACGTTTGGACACACCCTGTTTGCGTAGCGCTTTGCTCAGTTCGGAGTCTTTTCCCAAGTTATATCCGCTGGCTCCGCCTTCCCAGTTAGGGATTAGCAGTGTCATGGTCTCGCCTTTACCATAACTCCAATCGGTGGCATATTTGAGGTCAAGTCCTTCAGCAGGTTTGTCTTGTGCCTGCTTGGTTAATTCGCTATGTCCGCCGCGCATGGTCTCTTTGAGATAAGAGCTGTTCATCTTCATGCTCGTGTAACGACTGCCGTAGATGAGGCCGACGCAAAGTATCATGATGCCGAGACTGATTCCCAACCCTTTCCAGTCCTTTGCTATACATGCCATGATGATCTCCGCTATGATCATCACGCCGATAAGCATGCCGACATAATAGGTCATCTGCGGGTGGAGCAGGATACCGTATGGTGCAAAGAAAAGAATCATCGGGATACCGAGCCAATAGCGTTTGCGGAACAGCGCATAGACACCACCGAT
Source organism: Paludibacteraceae bacterium (assembly GCA_024692565.1). Lineage (GTDB taxonomy): Bacteria > Bacteroidota > Bacteroidia > Bacteroidales > Paludibacteraceae > Colicola. Next base: position 45,583 of record JAILMN010000009.1, on the reverse strand, counting down.
GATGGGGGCTAAGGCTCCGAGCGCAAAGGCTTTGGACATGTGTCCGGCCGGGATGATGATGAAGAAATAGGATGAAAGACCTATCGCAAGCGCACCGATAATCGCCAGCCAGGGATTAATGCCGAAGCAGAGTAGCATCAGGAAGAATCCGATGAAATAAAGGCTGATGGCAGCAGGGGGTTCGCCTAAGGTGTTTTGGAGGATTCGTCTCCACCAACTTACGATACCGCCGGATTTGACACCACCTGCAATCTGAAAAGTAGGCATGCCGCCGAACATAGAATTCGTCCACCATGTAGATTCGCCGGTTGCGTCTCTATATTCCAGCGCCTCTTGTGCAGCTCCTTTCCAGTTATTCACATCACCTGCTTGCAGTACTTTTCCGTCCAGGATAGGCGAGCAGTAGGCGATAGCAAAGCCTACAAACACTATCAAAGCCACCAGATAAGGGGCGATTTTCTTCCAATCTATCTTCATTGCTTAATCATTTTTCGTATTTCACATAGTTCCTCTTTGACGCGGAGGAGGATGTCGAGTGCGGCTTGGCGTTCGTCGGAGTGCTTGGTGTTGCTGCGCAACTCGCGGCGGATAGCTTCTATGCGCGTGATGTGCAAATCATCGCGGATGTATTTGATGCGCTTGATGAGTTCCTGGTCTTCACGCGTGTAGTAACGGTTGCCGTGCCCGTCTTTGCGCGGATTCAACTCCGTGAACTCTCGCTCCCAGAAACGCAAAGTAGAAGCCGGCACACCGGTTTCTTTCTCCGTTTCGCGAAGCGAATAATATATTTTCTCCAAATCTGCCATTATTTACATATTTTCAGTTTCTTACCGGCGCGGATATTATCGTTTTTCAGGCCGTTCCATTGCTTGATTTGCTTGATGGAGCAGTGGAATTTTCTGGCGATGCCGCCTAAGGTATCACCGTTTTTGATGGTGTAATAGATCACACCATTGACGCGATAAGCACCTGTAGCCGAAGTCACTTTCGCCAAGTCAATCTCTGCACGGCGGTTGTTGATGAGGCTGTCGGCTTTGTACGCAATGATACTGTCTTCCTGCGCGATGTACAGCCCCACTTTCTCGGACGGCAAGCACAACGCATACATACTACCGCCGGGCAGAATATCCTGCGAATACTGCGGGTTCAGACGACGCAATTCCTCGATGTTAATATCCAATTTCTCACTCACTTGCTGCAAATGCAGACGCTGCATGGTGCAGATCGTGTCGGTGAGCATTGTCTTCTCTACGGGTGCTTTACAGATACCATGTTCTTGTCCGTAGTTCATCGCGTAGTTGGCAGCAATGAAAATAGGCACGTAGTTACGTGTTTCCATCGGCAGGTAAGGGTATATAGACCAGAAATCCCGTTTGCCGTTCGCACGTCGGATGGCTTTGTTCACATTACCGCTACCGCAGTTATACGCCGCGATGACGAGATTCCAGTTGTGGTACACGGCGTACATACTTTTAAGGAATCGGCAGGCAGCGTCGGTAGCTTTGATGACATCCATACGTTCGTCCACAAGCGAGTTAATCTCGAGTCCGAAAAGCTTACCCGTAGCCGGCATAAACTGCCACAAACCTGCTGCGCCGGCATGCGAACGCGCCATCGGATTCAGCGCCGACTCGATGATAGGCAGGTATTTCAGTTCGTACGGCAACTGGTAGCGACCAAGTGCTTCTTCGAAAATCGGGAAATAATACTCTCCCATCCGCATCATTCGCGCTACCTGCTTCGGGCTGCGTTTCACATAACGTAATATGAACGCGCGCACGCGCTCGTTATACGGCAACTCAATCACGCACGGCAGAGCTTGCAGACGCGCCTTATACACCGAGTCCGGCAAGGTAGTTGTGTCATGCGTAGCAAGGCAGTCCGTCGTGTCCAGCCAACGCAGACTCCATTCCAATGAGCGCGTTTCCAGATCGCTCAGGTCACTGTTCTGCCAATTTTGATAGTACGGCACAATCGGGATAATGGCTTCCTCCGAGGCAAGACTGTCTGCCGCCTGCATCGGCACCAACTCCAGCGACACAACGGACATCGAATCCGTGTCTAAGCTGTCTGTTTCTAATTCCTGCGCATGCAGCGTCAGCGCCGCCACGCAGCAACCTATAATACCAAAAATCTTTTTCAAAACTGTATAGCTAATTTTAATTCAGCACTTTGGTTATGCTGTAAATCGTAATTTATTTGCGGCTCCAAATTCAATGACAGATCCGGCGAAATGTCATAGTCGAACAACTGCGCATCAACGTAAGCATCAATGAGGCTCAGCGCATAGACGATGACGGTGGTCAAGATTGAATAGTCACGGTAGCGCCGATAGGTGCTCTGTCGGCTTTTGAGGGTATTCATCCAAGTGCTTGTACCTCCTACGCGCGCCAAATCGTACCCGTCCGGCAGCACGGCGATATAGGTCTTACTCGGGTCTTCCGTCACCGTGCCTGCCTGGTCATCGTTGTACAAATCAAGGTACGCCGTCTTATAGTTGGAATAACGGTTCTGCGTCCATGTGATGGCGTATCCGCAACCCATGAACGCACCATAGACGATCGGCAACTTCCAATAAGACTTGTTATATATTTGCCCTGCACCCGGCACGATAGCACCCAGCCAAACGGCCTTGATGGCATCGGGTTTCTTGGTGAGGTTGATAAAATAGCGGTAGTCGGCTTTGGAGGACGTCGTATCCGGTCGGTAATGAATGCTGTCCCGCTGCGCCCAAAGGAACAACGGACAACACATCAGCACTATGGATAGCAGCCTTCTCAACGCAGTTTAGCAGCAATCGTTTGCAATTGGTCTTCGTTGGCGAAAGCAATAACCACTTTGCCTTCCTGCACTTTGACTTTCAGTCCGGTAGCAGCACTCAGTTCTTTCTCCAGCGCAGCATGAGGATTCTCACTCTTCACCTTCGGTTTCTTCGCTTCCGCCTTGTCTTCCTGCGCCAACTCTTCCACCTTACGCACGGACAGTCCCTCTTTGAGGATTCGCTGGTACAACGCCAGCTGACGTTCTGCATACGGCGTAGCGAGGATAGCACGGGCGTGGCCCATCTCGATCTTCCGCTCTTTGATGCCCACCTGAATCTCTGCCGGCAACTTCAACAGACGCAGGTAATTCGCCACCGTAGCGCGTTTCTTACCCACACGCTCGGACATTCGCTCTTGCGTCAGGTTATAGTCGTCCATCAGACGTTGGTACGCCAACGCAATCTCGATGGCATCCAAGTCTTCACGCTGGATATTCTCAATCAACGCCCACTCCATCACCTGCTCGTCTTTGGCAGTGCGGATATAAGCAGGAATACGCTCGAGTCCGGCGATCTTGCTGGCTCTGAAACGACGTTCACCGGCGATGATCATGTAGGTGCCGTCGCCGTTGTCGCGCAACGTGATAGGCGAGATCACGCCGTGCTCACGGATCGAGTCCGCCAACTCTTGCAGTGCCTCTTCATCGAACGTGCGACGCGGCTGATCAGGGTTAGCCACGATAGCGCTCAACTCAATCTCCGAAATCGAACTGCCGCCGTTGGTATCCACGTGCGAAGTATCAATCAGGGCGTCCAAACCGCGCCCTAAACCTGTATGTTTCTTCATATGCGTTTATTTGTTTCGTTTAATCAATTCTTTGGCAAGCGACTTATAGTTCTGCGCACCCTTCGAACTCGGGTCGTATTCGAGTACGGAAACACCGTGCGAAGGAGCCTCACTCAGGCGCACATTACGCGCAATAACCGTGTTGAACACCAGGTCGCCGAAGTGACGCTTCACCTCTTCGTACACCTGATTGCTCAGGCGCAGACGGTTGTCGAACATCGTCAGCAGGAAGCCTTCGATCTTCAGACTCGGATTCAACTTGGACTTGATGATCTTGATCGTGTTCAGCAATTTCGCGATGCCTTCGAGGGCAAAGAACTCGCACTGCACAGGGATGATCACGCTGTCGCTGGCGGTCAGCGCATTAACGGTGATCAGACCAAGCGACGGACTGCAGTCGATCAGCACGTAGTCGAACTCGTCGCGTACCTGCGTCAGCACGTTCTTCAGCAATTGCTCGCGATGCTCGATATTGAGCATCTCGATCTCTGCGCCTACGAGGTCAATGTGACTCGGGATAAGACTCAGGTTCTTCGTGTTCGTCTGCACAATCGCCGTGTGCGGATCTACGCCGTTGATCAGGCATTCATAGATCGTGTTGTCCAACTCGCGTATCTCTACACCCAGACCCGACGAAGTGTTCGCCTGCGGGTCGGCATCAATCAGTAAGACACGTTTGCCTTGCGCTGCCAAAGCAGCGGCCAAGTTAATGGAAGTAGTGGTTTTGCCCACGCCTCCTTTTTGGTTTGCTAATGAAATAACTTTACTCATATTTGTTGTATTATTGTTTCTGCTTTGATCTCCCGGCAGGCATAATTGCGATACCGGCAGTGATTCGTGCCGTGACAGGTACACGGACGGCATTGTAAGTCATGACGCTGGATGATGTCTGCGGGGTTTTGTTTCCATCCGGCGAAACCTATCATCGGGTGCGTGGCGCACCAAACACTCACGGCGCGCAGACCTACCAAACTCGACAAGTGTTGGTTCGCACTGTCCATACAAATCATCACGTCCAACTGCCGCATCAGTTCCAATTCTTCTTCCAACTTAAGACTTCCGGCTACACTCTGCGTGCGCGGGAAGACGGTGGACCACTGACGCAACATCTCGCATTCTATCTCGCCGGCACCGAAGAGAAAAATCTCCGTCTGCGGCGCTTGTATCAAGCGCTCAATCACTTCTTTGGTCACACGGTACGGCAGCATGTTCGAACGCGATTTGGCGAATGGCGCCAAGCCTATCCAGCGACCGCTTTTCTTACCGAAACGTTTGCGAACAGCCGCAGCGGCAGACTTGTTAACCGGCAACGCCGTAAAGTCCTCATCGGTCTCTAATCCTGCGCGGCGGAAAGTTTCCTCGTAGCGCTGAAACTCCGTCGGCAACGAACGTTTGCCGATACCGAAGATGGTGATCATCCGCTTGTGCAACCGTCCGTAGCGCACCCGCGTCACGCGCTTACCGCTCCAATGCATCAGGCTGCCGAAGACCCGTGTGCGCAGCACGTTCTGCAAGTCAATGACTGCATCTATCTCGTTCCGCCAAGCGCGCCAAAGGTCAATCACTCCTTGCCAGTCGATGTGGTTGTCCACTTCACGAAACTCCACATTCGGCATCGAAGCGAACATTGCGCCCAAGGGTTTCTTCGCAGCAATGATGAACCGGTCATTCGGATAACGACGACTAACCGAAGCTATCACGGGAACCGTCATAGCTACGTTGCCTAATGTTGCCAAACGAATGATCAGATACGTCATTTTCTTTTCCGTTTAATATCGTAAAACCACGCTAAGTTAATACTCAAATCCATCGGGTTGGCCATACTGTAGTGGTCCAATAAACTCGTACCGTAGATACCTCCGAACGAGAAGTCAAACCGCGCCTCCAACTGATACACACCGGCTTTGGCGGTGCGGAAATAAACACCGGTTCCCACCAGCAGTCCCCAGTCGAACGGATGATCAATCGGCGCGTATTCGTACGCACTGCTGCCGTTCATCAGGTCGCCTTTATTGCCTTCATCCTTCACGCAATAACCGATCTGCGGGCCAAGATTCAAGAACCAACGGCAAGTAGGACTACCGAAATTGATATTCATCAGCAGCGGCAACTCCACATAGTGCAGACTGCGGGAGTAGTACTCACCCGTTGTGCTGTTCTTCTCTGCCCAACCGCGGTGCACATAATTCAACTCCACCTGCAGCGCACAGTATTTATGTCCGGCGTAGCGGAAAGTCAGTCCCCCGTTGCCACCCAGCACGCACGCGTTGGTGATCGGCGACATATGGTCCACGGACGGCGTGAACAAGATACTGCTCGCGCTGACACCACCGTGTACTCCTACCCAATACTCAGGTATGAGCAAACGGGGTTGCGCCTTGACTGCCAAACAGCACAACGCACAAACCATCAGGACTACTATGTACCGCCTTCTATTCACTATTACCTTTTACCTATTTCTCCACCACTTCGACATTCGCGTTCTGCCAACCGCCACTATTCAGTTGCTGCCAGCGGATGGTCGATTGCAGACCCTCGTGTGCGCGCTCTCCTTGCATCCACGCGATGAGCGTGTGCATTAGGTCGTAACCCAACAGGTCGTAACGCGGAACGGCACTCATGTGTTGCATCGCGAAATACTTGCTCCAAAGGGCTTCGTACTTACTGCTCTTACCGCTACCCGTGAACATCGACGCATAAACTTGCGGCAAGTCGATGCGCTCTTTCTGCCAAGCGTACTGACTGACCAAACGAATCTTAAACCCTGCCTCTTTCCACTTCATAAGGTGCGGAATGAGCAGACGCACATGCATATAGCGGTCGCTATGCAAGATGATGATATTCTCGCGGTCGGGATCCAAGAGCACGGTTGCGGAGTCATTCATCACAGACGTCATCGGAATCGCTTTGGTAGCGATATTACGTTGCTTGAGCATCTTACGCAAAGCACGCGTGGAAGGTGAAATATCCGCCTCGCGGGCCTCAACCGTGATGCACTGTGCGTCGCGTCTCGCGATCCAACGGCACAGGCTGTCGGCTTTCTGCTCGTCTGTCGAATTGAACTGCAGCATCTGCGGGTGACGAGCCAACTCCGAATCGTCACTGAACGGCAACAACAGCGGCACCTGATGTGCGTCGCACCAGTTAGCCATACGCTCGATCTGAATCGAATAAGCCAGACCCAACACCGCACGCACGCTGTCCAACTCATTGCTCTCGCACAATGCGGCTACACGACGCTCACTGCGCTCCGTATCGTACACACGCAGGCGGTACAACGTGCTGTCGTTCTGCAACTCATGCAATGCCAACAGCACACCTTGATAGAACTCGGTCATGCGTTCCGCATTCGCACTGCGCTTGGTCTGCTGACTCTCGAACGGCAGCATCAGCGCCAACTCCACTACCCTACGGCCATCGGCTACCACGCTGTCGCTCGTCACCACGGTGTCCGCTTTGGCTACGGTGTCGGCTGTCACAGCATTGAACTCTGCCTCTACTTCCGGCTGCACCTCTGCGGCTTTCTCCACGGGCTTCTCTGCCGGTTTCGCTTCTGCCTGTTTGGCTTCAACCGGCAGCACACGTGTTTCAGTCACGCGCGTTTCAATCACACGCGGAGCGGACTCCACCACCTGCGGCTTGACCTCTACCTTACGTCCCGTCGGAATCAACAAAATCTCACCGTAGTGCAGACCGCGCTCCTTCAGTTGCGGATTGAGTCGCACCACCTCGTTCGGCGTCACGTTGAAGTTCACACCGATGCGGTACAGACCCACACTGCGCTCCACCTCGTAGCGGTACACCTCTTCGCCGTTGACCGTATCCAACGGGTAATTGAGTAACTCTTGTGCCCTGACGGATAAGCCGCATAAAGCACAAAGAACAAAGACTACTAATTTTTTCACTATCATTCGTATTTTCGTTTTCGTATTATCCAAACCAAACCTCCTATCAGTGCCAGCACGGCGATCGGTGTCACTACACTCACCGTCTGCACCTTGGCGCGTTCGTCATGCGCACGTTTGTCGTTAAGCAGCCGCAGCGCCACACTCTTCTCGCGCAGACTGATCAGTCCGTCAGCGTCCGTGAGCCATAAGATGGCATTGACAATCACGTCTCGGTTACTGAACTGCATACCGCTGTAGCGGTCGTAACCCATCGGCAGCGCCTGCCCTTTCTGCACTTCGTTAATCAGCACACTACCGCTACCTATCACCACCTGCCGCGTCTTCTCGCCCTGCTTGATGATCCCGTCGCTCTCCACACCTTCCGGCACCATGCGATGGGCATAGGCGCTCGCGAACGAACCCTCTAACGACACCGCTACCGGCACGTACTGGTACTTGAACGAACTCACGTCCGGGTTCATCTCGTTCAGATCCACCTCACCCGGCGTCGCCGTCACACGACTGGCAGTACTCGTGGCCAACAGCACCCTTTTCTCGATACCGTCGTCACCGCCTACCGCGTCAATAGGACTGACGAACGTACTCATCACTTGTCCTACGTTCTTCGTAATCGGCGAACCCTGACTCGTCAGCAGTAGCGGCGCATAGGTCCACGGCATCGGTTGCAGATTCGGTTGCTGCGGGTCGCTGCTCACATTAACCGGTATCGGCAGACACTGAATATCTTGTATCAACGCAGGGTTGACGCGCACGCCGTAGCGGAAAAGCAAATCGGTCAGTCCCAACTCCAACGGTAAGATAGGTGTGAAGCCTTCTCGCTGCAGCACCTGTTCGCTCAACTGCACTCCGTTCAATGCCCACAGCACCGCACCGCCTCGCATGATGTATTGGTCGATGATAAAGCGCTCTGCGTCACTGAATGCTGTCTGCGGACTCGCCACGATAATCGCTTTGTACCCGTCCAGGATGTGGGAACTGACAACTGATGACTGATCGCTGATCGCTCCCCTATCCACCTGGAAGTACTTACTCAGCGCCGCCATCAGATCGTACGTATGTGCCTCGTCCGGCTCTCCATGCCCTTCCAAAATCGCCACACGCGGCGTCTCCGTCTGTTGCAACAGGTGCAGCGCTTCCATGAACGCGAACTCGAGTTGCTCGATGCTGGCGTTCAGATTCTCTTCACCGCTCATCCCGCGTGTGTTATTGAGCAACTTCACCACCGCACGGCGACCCTTGTAACGCATGATGGCGTACGGATAAACCGTCGTCTGTGCCGTCTTGCCGTTCTGCTCCCGCTCGTGAATAACAATCGGTCGCAAACCCAACGAGTCCTTATTGTCCTTATAGTCCTTAACAACCTTAAGGTCACTATACACCGCCAACTCCTCTATCGTCTCCTCGGTCGCTTTCTTCAACCTCCGGAAACCGGCATTGAGGTCGCCGTCCAACAGCAACGTCACTTCGATAGGCGCATCCGTCTGCCGCAGCAAACTCTTACTCGCTTCGCTCAGACTATAGCGCTTGTCGTCCGTCAGATCCCAACGAACGGGGCGTTCATATAACACTCCGTAAAGACAGAGGAACAAACCTACGATAAATATGTACGGCGCGTACTTCCGCATCTATCACTTACGAATCTTCTGCCAAACGTCTTCGTTGATAACCACCGGATATTTCTCGCGCAACTTCTTAATCCACTCCGTCTCGAGGAAATCCTGGTAGTCGGTGGTCACTTTGCCCTTCTCGTCGCTCCATACCTCCGGTGCTTTCAGCTTCTTACCCAGGCATACCACAATCGGCAACTGTTCGTTGGCCTTAAACTCGGCGTTCTTTACTTTCAGACCGAACTTATCCACAGCCGGGTTCTTTCCTTGCTCCCACAACCCGTGCTGCACTTTGACGTTCGTCACGCTGTCGTTATTGATGCGGCGAGCGATGTAACTCTGTATCGAATCGGGGTTAGCACTCTTCACAATAGCCTGTGCGGCCTTGGCGCTGCTCTTGTCTTTGCATTGCAGCACGTATCCCTTCCAACGCGGTGCTTCCCACGTGTATTTCTTCTTGTTGGCTTTGAAATAATTCTCCAGACCTGCCGTGTCTTTTGCCGCCTTGTCCCATACTTCGCGCAGCGACACTTCGAACAGGAGGATACCGTCGTGGTACTCCTGTACCAGGTTCTTCAAGTCCGGATACTTAGCCTCTAAGTGCTCGTCCGCGTATACCTTCACATCGGCGTCACTCATCTGAGCCGGCAGGTTGTACTCGCGGCGCACTTTGGCGATGAAACTCTTCTCCGCCTCTTTCATGCGGTCGTCACGCTGCACCTGACGCAGTATCTGCGGACGAATCGAATCAAGCGGTTGAATACCGCGCTCGTCCTCTTTGAGGATGATGTGCCATCCGTACTGCGTGCGAACCGGCTTACTCATCTCACCCGGCTGCAGACCGAACGCAGCGTCCTCGAATTCCTTCACCATCATACCTTTGCCGAACCAACCGAGCTCACCGCCACGACTGCTGCTACCGCGGTCATCCGACTCGAGTTTAGCCACCTCGGCGAAGTTATCCTTCGTCACGTTCTTGGCTATCTCCTCGATCTGCGCTTTCTTCTCCGCGTCCAGACTGTCTGCCGGCACCATCTTCATGATGTGAGCCGCCTTCACCTCTTTGTGATCACGCTCTTCCTCAATCAGCACGATGTGGAATCCGTACTGCGTGCGGAATACCTCACTCACTTCACCTACCGGCGTGTTATACACCGCCTCTTCCAACGGATAGACGTAACGGAACGGGGTTATCCAACCCAACTCGCCGCCATTGTTCTGCACCTGCGGGTCGGTACTGATCTCGCGGGCTACTGCATCAAACGCTTCCGGCTTCTCGCGAACCAGTTTCGCTTTCTTACCCTTGCCCTTCATCACTTGACGACCTAACGTCACGCGCTCACGAGCCTCTTTGATCTTCGCCAACGCACTGTCCGTAGCACCTGCACTCGCACTCGCCGGACACTGGATAGCTATATGCGCCGCACGACGGTCTTTACTCATGTGACGCCAACTCAGTCTAACCAAACTGTCGATCGCCTGATCGTCCTGCAGGTACTTCGGTATAGCCTGCGCACGGTAACCCTTCAACTCCTTCTTGAATGCCGCCGTCGTGTCGATACCCTGACTCTCGGCTTCCGCTACTTTGAGCTTGAAGTTAATAAACATCTCCAGGTACTCGTCCATCGACTTGGGATCCATCGCACCCGCCTGGTTGTTCTTTTCATAAATGTACAGAAACTCCTCTGCACTCACCGGCTTACCGTTGATTGTCATCAAGGTCTCCGATTGCGCCATCGCCATGATACTCATCATCGCTCCGGCTAAAAAAAGCATACTTTTTTTCATCATTGTATCGTTTGTTTTTAGAATATGTATTCCTATTATTTTTACCCCGTTTTCAACAACTATCGTGCCGTCCGCACAAAATAGCGTGCAAAATTACTGCTTTTTTTTGACATACGCAAATATTTTTTGTGTTTTTAGTGACAATTCGTAAATTTATACGTATGCGCTTGCGTATTCAAAATTTTTTTTTGTACCTTTGCCGCCGAAAATGTTTTTTAACATAATGAATATCATGAAAAAGTCATTTCCATTTATCGTTATGATGCTACTGGCGGTAGCAGTGTTATGTAGTTGCGAACGTGGTAAGAGTGACCCGAAAGATGCTCGCGATGCGTTTCTTTGGTGTGCTCACGGGTAACCAGATCAAATGGACGGTAGATGTCTTTATGAGGGGGACCTACATGGGCCTCACCCTGAGCGGCAGCGGATTGATGGATCTGGTCGCAACCAAAAAAGAATAACTAAAATCAACAAACAATGAATATGAAAAAGATTTTACTAATGGTGGTTGCCACCATGATGGCACTATCAACCCCAGCGCCGCACCGATGACCAGACCGATAAATATCCGCAACATCAGACTGATTTGCGTATAACTCTTGACGATTTGTTTGAATGTTTTCATAGCAGCTGCAAAAGTACTGCTTTTTTTTATATACACAAGAAAAATGCAAAAATATTTGCGTATGTCAAAAAAAAGCAGTACTTTTGCGGGCTAAATTGCGTGAGTATGCGCTTACGCGTAGGAAATTATGATTGAATATATCAAAGGAACATTGGTTGAGCTCAACCCTGCGGAGGCGATTATTGAGGCTTCCGGCGTGGGTTACAACATCGCCATCACGCTACCCGGCTACTCGGCACTCGTCGGCAACGAAGAGAAAGAAGCCAAGTTATTCACCACGGAAGTAATCCGCGAGGACTCGCATGACTTATATGGGTTTGTGACCAAAGCCGAACGGCAACTATTCGAACTGCTGATGACCGTCAGCGGCGTGGGCGCTGCCACGGCACGAATGATTATGTCGGCTTTCACCGCAGAAGAACTGCGTATGCTCATCGCAACGGGTAACACCAAGGCGATGGCGAAAGTGAAAGGACTCGGCAGCAAGACCGCACAACGTATCATCGTGGACCTCAAAGACAAAGCACTCAAACTCGACTTGGGCGGCGACCCGACCGAACTCTTTAATGGTGACGCTTCGCTTAATGATGAAATGATGAATGGTGTACGCGCCGAAGCCATCAGTGCGCTGACGATGTTGGGCTTCGCGGCACAGGCAAGCGGAAAAGCGGTGGATAAGATATTGAAAGCCGAACCGACGCTCAGCGTGGAAGGAGTGATTCGAAAAGCATTGACCATGCTTTAATAATTGACGATTGGACGATTGACGAGGTACGATTGAAATTTAGATTTTCCTATATAATATTCGTTCTTTTGCTGCTGTGGAGTATCACGGCGGTCCAACCTGCGTACGCCCAGAAGTCACTCAAACAATTGGTGGCAGAGGAGAAAGCACGCAAGGAAGCGGAGAAAGAGAAGGAGAATCAGAAATCAGAAGTCAGAAATCAGAAGTCAGACGCCGGCAATCAGACTGCAGACAAGACCCCCGAGGACGTTGCGGACTACGTCACGGAAACGGAGGGGGACAGTGCCATTTGGGCACCAAACGGCTCCATCTACCTGCGCGATCCGGATAACATCAGCACAACGGTGGAGTACGACCCGGTAAGCGGCACCTACGTCTTCCACACGCGCATGGGTGACACCGATATCACCACGCCATATATGATGACCGCCGATGAGTACAACCGCTTTTCCGAACGGCAGATCATGCATAACTACTGGCAGCAGAAAATCGGCGAGGTGGAGCATAACAACGAGAAGAAATTTGACATCACCGACATGAAATTCAATATCGGTCCTGCCGATAAGATCTTCGGACCGGGTGGTGTGCAACTGAAGATGCAGGGTTCGGCAGAGTTGCTCTTCGGCTTCAAGCATCAGTACATCGCCAACCCCTCTCTAACGCTACGCGCGCGCAACAACAACATCTTCAATTTCGACGAGAAGATCCAAGCAAGCATCCAAGGTAAAGTGGGTCAGAAAATCAATTTCAACCTCTCGTACAACACCGAAGCCTCGTTCTCCTTCGACCAGCAAAACCTCAAACTTAACTACAAGGGCGAGGAAGACGATATCATCCAATCCATCGAAGCGGGTAACGTCAGTCTGGACCTGCCGAGTTCGCTCATCCGCGGCAGCAAGGCGCTCTTTGGTATCAAAGCGAATCTGAAGTTCGGTAAGTTCCGCATCCAAGCCCTTATATCGCAGCAGAACAGTGAGGCGCAGACGGTGAGCAGCAAAGGCGGCGCGCAGATGACCAAATTCGATGTGTCGGGAGATAACTACGACGAAAACCGACACTTCTTCCTCGGCCATTTCTTCCGCGATAACTACGAGAAAGCGATGGAGTCCGTGCCGTATATCGCGTCCGGTGTGACGATCAACAAGATTGAGGTTTGGATCACCAATAAACGCGGCAACTACGACCAGGCGCGTAACATCGTGGCCTTCACCGACCTCGGTGAGAACAACGCGCACGTACAGAATACGTCCTGGACCGGCACACCGACAGGAGCACCGGATAACAACACCAACAGCCTGTACGAAACCGTACGCGCCACGCCCTTCCGCGACCTGCAACTGACGAGCACTGCTCTCGAAGGACTGAACGGCATGCAAGGCGGTGTGGACTTTGAGAAAATCGAATCGGCACGGTTGCTGTCGAGCAGCGAATATACGCTCAACGCAGCCTTGGGATACATCTCGCTGAAAGCGGCGCTGAACCAAGACGAGGTGCTCGCCGTGGCATACGAATACTCATACAATGGCCGCATCTATCAGGTGGGCGAGTTCTCCACGGACGGTAGCGATGAGTTGCGTGCGCCTGCAGCGCTGGCATTGAAGATGCTGAAATCGAGCGCCAACGCACCGACTGTCAAGAAGCGCGGCACATGGGACCTGATGATGAAAAACATCTACTCGCTCGGTGCCACGAGTATCAATTCCGATAAGTTCGAACTGTACATTACCTACCGCAACGACTCGGTGGGAACGGAGATGCAGTACCTGAACGAAGGACCTATCGACGGCAAGCAACTCATCCGCGTGATGAACCTCGACCGCTTGGACCAGAAGCATAACGCCAGCCCGGACGGACGATTCGACTATATCGAAGGACTCACCGTTTACTCCAGCGGCGGTAAGATCATCTTCCCCGTACTAGAACCCTTCGGCAGCCACTTGGCCGCAGCGCTGGGTAATGACCCGCGGTTGACCGCCAAATACTGCTTCCCCGAACTGTATGACTCCACGCTCGTCGTGGCGCAGGAGTTGAGCGAGAAGAACAAGTTCCACCTCACGGGTCGGTACAAAGGATCCAACGGCAGCGAGATTCGCTTGGGCGCGATGAACGTGCCTCGCGGCTCGGTAACTGTAACTGCAGGCGGTGCCACCCTCATCGAGAACGTCGATTATACGGTGGACTACACGATGGGAACGGTGACCATCCTCAATACGTCCATCCTCGAGTCCGGCACGAACGTAGATGTCAAACTGGAGAACCAAAGCACCTTCTCCATGCAGCGCAAGAGCCTCTTCGGTGCGCACCTGGAGTACGAATTCAACAAAGACCTCATTATCGGTGGTACCATCATGCACCTTCGCGAGCGTCCGCTGACGACCAAAGTGAACACAGGTTCGGAGCCCTTGGCGAACACGATCTGGGGCGTTAACGGAAGTTGGAAAACCGAGATGCAGTGGCTCACCAACGCTATCGATAAGATTCCTTGGATCAACGCTACCGCACCTTCCACCTTCTCCATCAATGCCGAGTTCGCGCACCTTATTCCGGGTCACACGAACGATGTGGGTTCGGTCGGAACGGCATACATAGACGACTTCGAGAGCACCACCACCAACATCGATGTGCACTATCCGAGTTATTGGTTCTTAGCATCCACGCCTACCGTCTTCGAGGAGTCCAAGCACATCAATCTCACGTCTTACAACAAGAACCGTGCGCACCTCGCGTGGTACTCCGTCGATCCTATCTTCGGCTACCCGCAAACGAACACGCCGGCGCACATCAAGAACGACTTGGTGGCGATGAGCGACCATCGAACGCGTATCGTCTATCAGGACGAGATCTACCCCAACCGCCAAGAGGCAACGAACGTAGATACCAAACTGCCTATCCTCAACCTCGCGTACTACCCCGAAGAACGAGGTTCGTATAACATCAGCGCTTCGGAAATCAACAGCGACGGTCATCTGACCAACCCCAAGAAACGCTGGGGTGGTATCATGCGGCGATTGGATAATACGGACTTCGAGAAAGCGAATATCGAGTACATCCAGTTCTGGTTAATGGATCCGGCGCTGACCAACCCGGATGGGTACGACGGCGAGCTGTACATCAACCTCGGTGATATCAGCGAGGATATCTTGCGTGACGGCAAGAAAGCCTTCGAGCACGGTCTGCCTGTTTCGGCAGAAGACAACGGTCGCGTTGATTCGACGGTCTGGGGTTATGTCCCGCGTACCACAAGCACCGTAGTAGCATTCAGCAACGAAGCCGGTTCGCGTGGGCTGCAAGACGTCGGTCTGAACGGTCTGAACAGTGAGCAGGAGAAGAACTGGCCGGCATACAAAGAATACCTGACCGAACTGCAGTCTCGTGTTTCCTCCGGCACATGGAATAAATGGAATACCGACCGCTTTTCGCCGCGTAACGACCCTGCCGGCGACCTCTATCATTACTACCGCGGTACGGACTACGACGAAGAAGAGGTGTCCATCCTCGACCGCTACAAGCACTATAACGGTACGGAAGGTAACTCGCCGGCTACCGAGCAACAGACGGAGAGTTACGGTACGGCCGCTACGCTCACGCCGGATATCGAGGATATCAACCAAGACAACACTCTCAACGAATACGAGAAATACTACCAGTACAAAGTGCTGCTCAGACCCGATATGATGGAGGTAGGACGCCAGCACATCACGGAGAAGAAGGTCCGCAAAGTGACGCTCCGCAACGGCGAGACAGTCGAGGTAACATGGTATCAATTCAAGATTCCTCTTCGCGGCGACAGCGCCACGGTGCAGAAAATCGGTTCGATACGTAACTGGAAATCCATTCGCTTCATGCGTATGTACCTCACGGGCTGCGAGAAAGAGACCTATCTGCGTTTCGCTACACTCGACCTCGTACGAGGTGATTGGCGGCAGTACACGCGTGACTTGGCTCCTGTCGGTGTAGCCGTTAATACCGGTGCAGCCATCGATGTGCAGACCGTGAACATCGAGGAGAACAGTACCCGCACGCCGGTTAACTACGTGCTGCCGCCGGGTGTGAGCCGTCAGACCGACCCTGGACAGGCACAACTCATCGCGCAGAACGAGCAGGCGATGGTGCTCCGTGTGTCCAACCTCAGCCCGCATGACGCACGGGCGATGTACAAGAATACGTCTTACGATATGAGACAGTATAAGAACCTGCAGATGTTCGTCCATGCAGAGAAGATCGAATCCGCCGACCCCAACCTGCACGACGGCGACCTCACCTGCTTCATCCGTATGGGTTCGGACTTACGCAATAACTACTATGAATACGAAATTCCGCTGAAGCTCACCGAAGCGGGTCTGTATAACAACAATAGTCCTACCGACCGCGCCAAAGTATGGCCGCAGGAGAACATGTTCGATTTCCCGTTGAACGTACTGACGGCGGCGAAGATATCGCGTAACAAAGCCAAACGGGCAGGCAACGAAGGTGTGAGCAACACCATTCCGTACATCATCTATGACGAGGCGTCGGATAAGCCGCAGAATAAGATCACCGTCCTCGGTAACCCGACTTTGGAGGATATCGAGACCATCATGATCGGTGTGCGCAATGCCGGGCAGCATGACGCTACCGGTGAGATCTGGGTAAACGAGTTGCGTCTGAGTCAGTTCAATGAGCAAGGCGGTGTGGCAGCCATGGCGAATGCGTCACTCGCCATCAGTGACATCGCACAGGTCAACGTAGCAGGAAGACTCGAAACCGCCGGATACGGTTCGATCGAGTCCAATGTGCTGGATCGTAACATGGATAATTTCTACCAGTTATCCGTCAGCGCAGCCCTTGAAGCCGGACGACTCTTCCCGGAGAAAGCGAAGATACAGATGCCGCTCTACGTCTCGTACAGCAACGAGACCACCAGCCCCGACTACGACCCGCTCGACACCGATGTGAAGCTCAAAGAAACACTCGAGACCTACGATACAAAAGCCGAGAAAGACTCCATCAAGCAGCTATCGAATACGGTACACGAGTCCACATCGTTCAGCCTCAGCAACCTCAAGATCAACCATCACTATACCAAGAAACGTGACCTGTTCGTGGACCCGGCTAACTTCTCCATCTCCGCTTCGTACAACAAGCAGAACGAGCACTCGCCCGAGATGGAGCGAAACCTCACGACCGACCATAAGGGTTCGTTCCAATACTCCTATAACTTCAACCCGAAGCCGTGGGAACCCTTCTCCAAAGTGCAGAAAGTGCAGAAAGTGAAGTTTCTGAAGGAGATGAATATCTACTACCTGCCGCAGTCGTGGTCCTTCAGCACCAATATGCACCGTACCTTCAGTCATATGCAGATGCGTGATCTCGCCGGTTCGGCATCGGACAAGATGGACCTCACCTACAGCAAAGACTTCACCTGGGACCGCAATGTGGACATCAAATATGACCTGACCAAGAACATGAAGTTCAGCTTCCAATCGGCGATGAATGCGGTTATCGATGAAGGCAAATACACACCGGAAATCCTCAATGGTCGCTATTTCGATGCAGAGTTCAACCACGATCATTACGAGGCGTGGAAAGATACAATCCAGCGTTCGCTGGCGCGCTGGGGCTCGCCTTACACCTACCAGCAAGTATTCACCGCCAGCTGGAATGTGCCGTTCAACCGCATCCCGTACCTCGATGCGCTGAACGCCAACGCTTCGTATAACGCCAACTACAACTGGACGCGAACGGCTTCGTCCACCTCGAACGGTGTCAACCGAGGCAATACCGTCAGTTCGCAGCAGTCGTGGCAAGTGGACGGAAGTATCAATTTCGAAACATGGTACGGTAAGTCCAAATACTGGAAGCAGGTTACGCAAATCTACTCGGGTCGCGGGTCGCGTAAGAGCTTCAAACCCAAGAATTACACCCAGACGATGAGTCTGACCAAAGGCGAATCGATTGAGATCACGCACCGCCTCAATAGTGAATTGCTCACCGTCATCGTCACCGATTCGACGGGCAAGAAGATACCTGTTTCGTTCAAACCTGCCGGTAACACCAAGATGATGCTGACGCCGAAAGCGGACTGCGCTCAGGCTACCATCACCGTCACTTCGCGCGACCCGAACGAACGGACTCCGGCGCAAGTGGCTGGCGACATGTTTACCTATGTCGGCACGATGATCCGCCGTCTGCAAGTCACCTATCGCGAGACCAACTCCATGACATTGCCGGGCTTCGAACCCGAGGCAGGCTTCATGGGTCAGAGTCGCGTCAATGGCGTTTATGCCCCGGGCTTTGACTTTGCCTTCGGTTTCATCCCGAACGACATGATTGACCGCGCTAAACGCAACGGCTGGCTCTCCGGCGACACCTCTGTTGTCCAACCTGCCGTGAGGGCGCACACCTCTGATTTTGATGTCAAGCTGACGCTTGAGCCGTTGCCGGGACTGAAAGTGCAACTGAACGGGAAGCGCTATTTTGCGCAGTCCTCGTCCATCATCTATAGTTACGACCAACCGCAGGAGAACCTGACCGGCTCGTTCAACATTACTCAGGTAGCGCTCGGAACGATGTTCAGTCGCGTCGGCTCACAAGAAGAGAACTTCGCTAACTCTGCATACGACCGCTTCCTGGAGAATCGCGAGATCCTCACGCAGCGCGTGCAAGACCAATATACCGGCATCGACTTGCCGACCACCGGATTCTTGAGTAACATCCCTGAAGGCACCAAGTACGACTCGAATAAACACGGACACGTTAGCAGTAACTCCGCCGATGTACTCGTGCCTGCCTTCCTCTCTGCCTACACCGGCAAAGACCCGCGGACGATGAATCTCAACCCATTCCTCGGCATCCTCAAGATTCTGCCCAACTGGTCTATCACTTACGACGGATTAGGCAAACTGCCCGTCCTGCGAGACCACTTCAAATCCGTCACCCTCACGCACGCTTACACCTGTAAGTACGCCATCGGCTCGTTCGGCAGCTACAGCACATGGGTAGGCGCGGCAGGTGACAACCGGATGATCGGTTTCGTGCGCGATGTGACGAACGATGCACCGAGCCCCAGCTCGACGTACGACATCAGCAATGTGACCCTTACCGAAGCCTTCTCACCGCTCATCGGAGTAAACATGACGATGAAAAACTCGCTGTCCTTCAAAGCCGAGTACCGCAAGCAGCGCAACCTCGCGCTTAATGTCACGTCCGTCCAACTGACCGAAGGACACACGTCGGAGTTCGTCCTCGGCGCAGGATACACCATCAAGAACCTCAATTTCATCACCAAGAATAAAGACGGCGGGCAGAAGAAAGTAAGCAATGACCTCAAGCTGCAGGTCGATGTGTCGTATAAAGATGTAAAAATGCTGCTGCGTAAGGTTGAAGAAGGCATCACGCAGGCTTCGTCCGGCAATAAAGTGCTGGCGATCAAGATCTCCGCGGACTACGTGCTGAGTCAGAAGATCAACCTCCAGCTCTTCTATGACCACCAGAGTACGACTCCGCTTATCTCGTCCTCCTACCCCGTCAAGGCGGATAACGTCGGTCTTAACATCAAGCTGATGCTCACACGATGAGTTCTACACCTTACACCGCACACCCTACACCCTACAAAGTAGGCATCATAGGTCCTGAGTCAACGGGCAAAAGCACGCTGGCTAAGTATCTTTCCGCGCGGCATAAAGGAACGTGCGTGCCTGAGTACGCGCGCGAATACGTGGCGCGCAAAGGCACTACGAACGTCACTTGGGATGAACTCTGCGAGATTGCCAAGCACCAGATTGAAGAATTGGACAATATAGTCAATCGTCAATCGTCCAATCGTAAATACTTTTTCGATACCGAACTGATTGTCACGAAGGTTTGGTTCGACTATGCTTTTGGCCGCGTGCCGGAATGGCTCAACGAAGCTATCCTGCGCTACCCGATGGACGTCTATCTGCTCTGCAAACCCGATATCCCTTGGGTACCCGACCCTACCCGCTCCAATGGCTCAGACGCCATCCGCCAGGAACTCTTTGAGCGCTACGAAGCCGAGATCCAAGCCCTCGATATCCCTTACTACATCATCGAGCATATAAAATAAGCAGGAAATCTAAAATAAATCAGTGCAGCCGATTGACTGCACTGATTTCGTGTGATCCATGCAGGATTTCTTCGTAATCCTTAGCCCTCGCCGTGGGCGAGTTCAACATCCAAAATAAAAAACTCACTTGAAAGTGAACTTTCAGATGAGTTTTCTTTTTGTATGTGATCCATGCAGGATTCAAACCTGCAACCCCCACATCCGTAGTGTGGTACTCTATTCAGTTGAGCTAATGGACCCTAAAAAAGAAGCGGTGCGGACGAGACTCGAACTCGCGACCTACGGCGTGACAGGCCGGTATTCTAACCAACTGAACTACCGCACCGGGTACTTCTTTTCAAAAGCGGGTGCAAAAGTACTGCTTTTTTTTGATATACGCAAATATTTCTGCATTTTTTTTCAAAAATTATTACTTTTGCTCATATTAGTAAGCAAAAAGGAGCGCCGAAGCGCTCCAATTCTACTTACTTATTACTTTATCTCCACACCGAGGGCGGTGTAGGTCTTGCCGTTGCGGAGGATGAATAGTTGACCGTCACGGATGAGTTTTAGCGCCACAAGGAGCGTCCTGGCAGAGCAGGCAACGCGCCACTTCTTCGTTACAATGTATCATACTAAGAATCGTTTTCGGAGGGTGAGTATATCGTCGTGTGTGAGGCAGAGGATCTCGTGGAGATAATTGGTCATGCCGCCATACTCGCGGTCGATGAGATCGAGGGTGGAGATGAAATTAGGCGTAGAGACACCCATGAAAGCCTGTATGACTGCTTTCTCGGCTTGTCCTCCACCGCGTGCATCGACATCTGCATTCAGTTTGGTAACGATGGGTCGGTAGGCGATATTGCTGAGTTCGAAATCCTCGATGATATCGTCTTTGGAAATACCAAGAGCAAACATAAGGAAGGCTGCTCCCCAGCCTGTGCGGTCTTTGCCTTGGGCACAATGCCAGAGTATACCGCCGTCTTCGGGTGCCTCGATGATGAGTCTGAGGAAAGCAGCGTACTGGAGTTGGGAAAACTCACTCCGGATGAGGGAGGGGTACATATTCGCCGCCATGACCTGTACCTCGGGATAGAAGGAATAGTTGACAATATGCCGGTCGAGTTCGAGAAAAGCTTCGTCGGGAATGGGTTTGCCGGTCTGCTGCTCGGCGCGCATGTCGATGGTAGGGAGCAGATGATGCTGCACGCCCTCTATCTCGCGATCGGGGACGGCTTGGGACTCTCCCAGCGAACGGAAATCGAAGATGCGGCAGAGCTTATATTTCTCTTTGAGTCGCCGCACGTCGTCATCGGAAGCGTCGTGGAGGTGAGCCGTACGGATGAGCCGATGGGGCCTGACGAGTCGTCCACCTGCGCCTTTCATTCCGCCCAAGTCGCGGGCATTATCTATATGCTCAAATTGAATATTCATTGTCCTAAGCGCCGACGTACACACTCAGCTATAAACCGTGCCACTTCCTGTGCATCGAGACCGGTCACATTGAGCACGAGGTCATAATTACGCGCATCATAACGCGTTTTGCCGCTGAAGGTTTTGGTAAAGTTCTCCCGCGCTTCGTCCACCTTGTCAATCAGGGTGTCTGCGCTACCTTCGTTGATATTAAGCCGGCGCGCCACTTTATCGCGGCGGTATGTCTTGTCCGCAATGAGGAAGACCTTGAACGCATTCGGATTCTCGCGGAAAATATGGAAACCCGTACGCCCCAGGATGACGCATGACTCCCGCTCCGCAAGCGAGCGCACGAGGAATTCCTCGTCATTATACAGATCCTGGGACACATTCTCATACCACCAGCTGGGTTTGACGGATTTGATGTGGTCTATCTCTTCCTGCGTGAGGTTATGCCGCTCGCGGATGGGTTCCAGCAGCTGACGGTCATACAGTTGCACTCCTAATATCTGCGCCAACTCATTGGCTATTTTTCGTCCACCGGTACCAAACTCGCGTCCGATGGTAACAACAAATTTCTTTTCCATGATGTGTAATGTGTATTAACGGGTGAAGACTTCATCGATGAGGCGGACGAACTCTTGGTAAGCGAAGGTGTCACTCAGTTCGCTGAGTGAAGCGGCGAGACCGCGATAGTGCCATTCATGCGAAGCTTTATCCTTAACATGGAAGATAGACCACAGTGCATCGCCTTTGGTCTGATAGTCTCGCCATATGGCGCGCATATTACTCAGTTTATCGCCCATCGCCACAATCTTCGCGTCATGCGGCGCCGCTGCGAGCCGGTCTATGGCTGCTTGCTTACGGTCATGCCAACTATCCTCTTCGGACACCCCTTCGGTGAACTGGTCACTCTCGGCGTGCACGAGGTTAGCGATGCGTTCTCCGAACTCGGCACGGATCTGCTCGACGGTGACATCGGTATCTTCGATAGTGTCATGTAGCGCTGCAGCCGCCAGCAGTTCGGGGTCAG
Source organism: Paludibacteraceae bacterium (assembly GCA_024692565.1). Lineage (GTDB taxonomy): Bacteria > Bacteroidota > Bacteroidia > Bacteroidales > Paludibacteraceae > Colicola. The sequence goes on along the minus strand of JAILMN010000009.1, from coordinate 22,812 downwards.
TAGTGATTGTTGCGACAATCTCCACGGCCTCCATCGGGTGAATGATATAGGGAAAACCTTTGCCGCGACGCTCGGTATTATGGTGCGCCCGGATGGCGAAGACCGCTGCGCGGTCAAAGAGGTCAGTATCGATATATTTATTAGCCATAAAATTATTTACGATTGAACGATTTACGATTGACGATTTATTACTAATAAATTGTTCCTTCGAGCATTGCGCGGAACTGCGGCATTGCGCAGTGTGTATCGCGCTCGATCATAATGGTCTTGAGTCCGGCATAAATCTTCACCTGCTTCATCACCTCTTCCATGTCGGCATCGGGTCCGAAGTACTCGAGTGCGAAAGCGTTCCAGAAGCGTGCCGCTGTAGCATTCGACATATGGTTGACCTCCATCGTCCACGACTCATCATTCAGGCAGCAGCAGAGATAGACCATACCGATGTCGAACATCGGATAGCCGTAGCAGAAATCGCCGAGGTCGATGAAATAGGAAGTACGTACGCCGTCTTTCTCGGTGAAGATGGCATTTCCGAACTGCAGGTCGCCGTGAATAGCGGTATCTCCATCCGGTGCGGCAGCAATGAAATCATGCAGTTTCTGCTTCTGCTCCGGTGTGAAATCGGGATTGTTGGCGAGCATCGTATAGAGGCGGTCCTTGACGTTCTCAAATTGGGTGGTATCGACATGAATAGCATGCAGTTTCTTGCACATCTGCGCGAACTCACGTCCGTACTCGGGGGCCTTCTCGGGATTGTCTCCGCAGGCACGCGAATAGGATTTTTTACCGTCGATACGGCGGAAACGGATACCCATTTGCTTACCGTCCGTTACGAGGTCACCGGGTTCGGGTGTCGGGATGCCCATTTTATATACTTTCTGCGCCACCTCGAGTTCCAGTGCTGCCGATTCGAAATTGCGGAAATACATCTTCATCATGATGGATGGGTCAGACTTGTGGTTATAGCTGGCGCCATTTGCGCCTTCGCCCGTACGAACATAGTCGTTCAAATCAATTTTAATCGGTTCCATGTGTATAAGTTTTTAGTTTTCCACTTGTAGTTTGCTGGCTTGCTCATAGGTGATGTCTGCAAGCGCTTCGTTCTGGTTGTTATGGCCGTTGATGAGGTCGAAGAGTCGGATCAATCCCATCTTACCGCCTCCGGTTGCCAAGATACAGATGATGCATATATTCTGCACGCCTACGGCGGAGGAGATGATATCGAGGTCGGTATTACCCAACTGATACCGCGCGAGTCGATAGGCATCGTTCTCGTATTTGAGTTTCATGCGATGCACGTCGCCGAGGGTCTTGCAGCCGTACTCTTTGAAGACGCGCAGGTAGCGAATGAGCGGCACTTCTTCAATCTCGGCCTGGTTGATGGACGCGATGCGTTTATTGAGCGCATCGAAGGGTCTCGCCTGCAGATAACTGGTGAAGGTATCGCCATCGAGTTGTACGTCGTCCAACTTGCCGTTCTGCACCAGCTGCTGCACGCGGCGACGATAGTCGGTTATCTCCGTTCGGATGCGGCTGAACTCATCATCTGCCATCTCGAGGATACCTGCCAGACGGTTGATACGGCGCAGGTAGTCCCGCGGGATCTCCACGCCTGTCTTATATCCGATATCATGGTTGATAGATGCCCAGGCATGCTGGAGTGTCGTACGCAGTTGCAACTCAAAGCGGATCTCGTTCAGCGCAGGGCAGTCCGGATCATCAACGATACTTTTCGGCAAGCGGCAGATATAATGCAGCGAGTTATAGCCGAAGCTGTCAATCTGGTGCAGCGCGCGCTTGTCCACCGAGTTCTCCCAATCGATTTCGAACATCTGCTCCGCGAGCGCCGCTATATGGTCCACATCATCGGTATAGAATGTGATAACACGTGCACCGAGGATGTCGGTCAAATCACTGATTGACTGATACTTAGACCCCTTCAACGCCAATTTGCCGGCCAAGGATTCTGCCGTTTTGATACGCGTGCTGACCGCCGTAACAAGGATATTGTTACGCGCCAACGCCTGCTCCAACGTACGCTGTACGATGCCTTCCAACCGCTGATAAACCGGCAGTTGCGCTTCGTACTCCGTCATGATCATTTCCGAATGCAGATCCATGACTATTGTATCTCAAACAGTGACACAAAACCCGTCATCATAAAGACCTGACGGATATCGGCGTTGATATTGCGCACAATCACTTTACTGCCGTGCGTAGCAGCCTCCTTGCGCACCGAGAGGAAGATGCGTAGACCCGACGAAGAGATATACTCCAGTTCGGTGCAATCGAGGATGATCTCTTTGTTCGCAGCCTCCAAAAGCGGCTTCACTTCTTCTGCAGTCTGCACTGATGCCGGAGTATCCAAACGACCGGCGAACTTGGCAATAATCTGATTGCCGTTCTCAATAATTTCCGTTTTCATATCTTTTTAAGTTGTCAGTTATCAGTTGTCAGTTTAGAGATTCTTGACGAGGGTCAAGACATTCTTTCCGTCTGTACGCTCGTACTTCACATTATCCATGAGTTGGCGCACGAGGTGAATACCAAGTCCGCCGATAGCGCGTTCTTCTGCGCTGAGGGTGATGTCCGCCTCCGCCTGTTGGGTCGGGTCGAACGGAATACCGCCGTCGGTGATGGTGAAGACGAGCTGGTGCTCATCGGCGCGAAAGAACTCAACGAAGACCTGTCCGCTCTTACCCGGATAGGCGTACAGCATGACGTTGCTGACCACCTCTTCCAGCGCCAGGTTAATCGGCATATTAAGTTCCATCGGCAGGTTCAGACCGTCCAACCACTCGATGAGCGTAGGTATCTGCTGGATGTCATTTCGCATGACGAGTGCAGCCACCTGATAGCGGATGCAGAGCATCGTGAGGTCATCGCTTTGTTCAGCGCTACCGACGAAGGTCTCCACGCTCCGCTGCATGTCTTCCACCAGTTCACGCGGCGCCGTCAGTTGCGCACCGCTGGATCGGAGGCAATCCATCATACGCGTCTCGCCGAACTGCTCATGCCTACTGTTTTCCGCCTCGGTCAGACCGTCCGTATAGAGGAAGATCTGGTCGTTATACTGCACTTGCATCCGTTGCGCTTTGTATTCGAACTCGGGTTCGACACCGATAGGCAGGTTGGGCAGCACGTCAAGCAGTTGCCATTCGCCGTTAATGCGAGCCACCGGTGCGTTATGCCCCGCGTTGCAATAGTCGAGGTGACCCGTTTTGCAATCCAGCACGCCAAGGAACAGCGTAAGGAACATACTCTGCGTATTCTGGTCCGAAATGGCCTTGTTCATCTTATGCACAATCAGTTCCGGTTGCTCTTCGCGCGCCGTGATGCCACGGAAAAGAGAACGCGTCATCGCCATCACAAGGGCGGCAGGCACACCTTTGCCGCTCACGTCGCCTACGCAGAAGAAGAGTTTATCGTGGCGCACATAGAAATCATACAAGTCGCCGCCAACTTCTTTCGCAGGATTGACCATGCCGTACAGGTTCAGATCGAGGCGGTCGAGGAAAGGCGGGAAGACCTTCGGCAGCATCGCATTCTGAATCGTCTGCGCTACTTCCAACTCGCCTTTGATACGTTGGTTTTTCTCCGCGAACTCCAACATCTTACGTGTCGTGCGGGCGGAGTAGATGAGGATGAGCGCCAGCACGCCGAGACCTAACAGCATCAGGATACCGACTATCTTACCGATACGGTTGAGGTCGGCGAAGAGCACGTCGTCCGGGATGATAATCTCCATATGCCATCCGGTATCATCAATCTCCTCATGAAATATATTATACTTGCGTCCGGCTATAGTGTCCGGCGCGGGAACGATATCCGTACCTGTACTCGAACGGATGGTATAATAACTGTTGGGATAGACCTGCAGGTAGTCGGAGAGGTTCTTCAGTTCGCTCAGCGAAAGGTCGATACACACGACGGCTACAATCTCGCCCTTCCGGTCACGCACCGGACAGGAACAACTGACCACATACGTCCGTGCGCCGGCATTGTCCAGGTACGGCTCGCACCACCAGCAGCTGTCATGCACAAAGCCGTTCTGATACCATTCCATCTGCGTGTAGTCATGGTCGGCGCTGCCTATCTGGCGCGTGAAGATACTGTCCTCCGAGAAACGGGTACTGCATATCTCGTAGAAATGCCCCTTCTTCGGAAAGTAGTCCGGAACGAACGCTACCGCCATGCTCGTGTTCTCACGCAGCGTACCCACCGTCAGGCGCGTAGCATTATAGATCGAGTCCGGACAGTCAATGTATTGCTCGGCTAAAGACGCCAATGTCTTCGCCGCGGTCTCCATCTCCACCGTGTGCGTCTTGATCTCCAACTCCGCTTTACGCAGTTCCGTTTTCGCGCGCAACTCCGCCTCTCCACGAATAGCTGCACGGTTCGTAAAATACATGGTACAAGTGATAGCTTCCAGCACTGCCGCTGCTACCACCATCACCCAAATGCCTGTATGATCCTTCTTAATTGCCATAATGATTTATTTTGTAGCGCCACCTAACGCGATATACAATCCTATCAGCGCGTTGGCGCCATCATACATATTCTCAGCTTCACTCAGCTGCGCGGACAACAGCGACTCCTGAGCCGTCAGCACTTCGATATAAGACGCCTTCCCGCTCTCCATCAGTTCGTGCGTACCGTCATACGCATCCTTCAACACCTCAACCTGACGCTTGTACAGCACATCTTTGTCTTGCGCCGCCTGACAATCCGCAAGACACTCGTTCACCTGATTGCCGGCATTGAGCACCGTCTGCACATAATTATTGAGTTTGTCCTCTTGGTTGAGTTTGGCTATTTTGAGTTGAGCGCGCAGTTTACCTTGCGCGAAGATGGGCTGAGTGAGGGAAGCCAAGGCTTTGAGCAGCAGCGCACCCGGATCGGCAATAATACCGCCGCTGTTGGTCCAGCCTAAGATTCCTTGCAGCGAGAAGGAAGGGAAGAACTGCGAACGCGCCAGCGCAGTGTTATAGAACGCCTCCGCCAACTGTTGGTCCGCCACGCGTATGTCCGGTCGGTTCTCCAATAGCGAAGCCGGTACACCCGTACCGAAACGGAGGGGCAGCTCGTATGCACCCCATGTGCCGCGTGCGATTGGACGAGGAGTGATGGCTAACAGTTTACACAGCGTATTCTCAATGTTACGAATGCTGCGTTGGGTTTCGATGATCTGTACCTTCACGCTCATGCAGGATGACTCCATCTGGTTGACCGCCGTCGAGTACGCTTTTCCGTTCTCCCAGAGCGCACGCTCCGTCTCCAACGACTCGTTCCAGAGGCTGTCGGTTTCAATCAGAATCTGTAACTCGCGGTCGAGCAGCAGCAGCGTGAAATACTCCTGCGCTACAGTTGAGATGATATTGGCCTGCATCGCCTCACGTGATGCTTTCGCCTGCTCCATGACTGCCTGCGCTTTGCGTTTATTCACCGTCACTGAACCCGATATGCCAATGTTCCAATCCAGTTGCAACGGGATGTCATAGGTGTACGACGCGCCGCTGAGCGAGCCGCCGGTGTTCATCGTGGTGTAGATGCTGGCCCTCGGATTCAGGGACAGCGAAGGCAGGTACGCCAACTTAGCGGCTTTGAGGCTCGCCTGCGCCTGATCTACGGCTATACGCGCAGACTGCAAATCCGTATTATGCACCAGCGCAGAGTCAATCAGCGTCTGCAACAACGGATCGGTGAAGAACTCACGCCAGGAGATGGACGCTATCGAAGAGTCATTCAGCGCTATCTGCGCGATCGAGTCCCCGCTACCAAACACGTCATCCGGCACGTCCTTCTGCGATTGATACTTCTTATACACGCCGCAGGAACTAAGTACCACTCCTGCCAGAATGATGGCTATATACTTTCTCATTTCGCGTCCTCCTTCCCTTTAGCTACCGGCGTTCCGTTCATTTTCTCCTCCAGGGTTTGGAAGATGATGAAGAAGGCCGGAGTGATGAACAGCAATGCGATCGTACCGATACTCATACCGCCTACGACGCCAAGCGCCAGAGCACGGTTTCCGTTCGCTCCTGCGCCACCGGCAACGATCAACGGGATCATACCGGCGATCATCGTGATGACGGTCATCAGGATCGGACGCAGACGGTCTTTACATGCCTCGAGCGCAGCCTCTACGATCGTTAGACCTTGTTTGCGACGCTCGCTGGCGAACTCGGTGATGAGGATAGCGGTCTTGGCGAGCAAACCGATGAGCATGATGACACCGGTCTGCAGATAGACGTTGTTCTCCATTCCCGGCAGACCCATCTTATTGCCGATCCACGAGAAGAGGAAGGAACCCATCAGGCCGAACGGTACAGACAAGAGCACCGCGAACGGCGTGAGCCAACTATTATACAACGAACCGAGGATGAGGTAGATCAAGATGATACAGATCAGATAGATGATAAGCGTCGTGTTGTCCTTCGCGCTGGACGCCACCTCACGCGACATCGAGCCGTACTCATACGAACAGTACGCCGGCATATTCTCTTTGAAAACCTCATCGATGGCCTTCTGTGCCTGCGCCTCCGAGTAGCCGCTCGCGGGCGTCACGGAGCAGGAGATGGATTGGAAGAGGTTGAAGTGGTTTTGTGAAGACGTACCGACAATCTCTTCGAGCGTCACGAACTGCGACAGCGGCGCCATCTTACCGTCCTTCACTTTGATATACATATTATTCAGCGACGACGGATCCAGACGATATTCCGGCGAAGCGCTTACCCATAATTGATAAACCTTGCTGAATTGGTTGAAGTTACCTACGTACGAACCGCTGCAGTACGCGCCGAGTGTGTTCAGCACCGCTTTGGCAGTCGTACCGGCGCGTTCGCATTGCACGGGATCGACATGCACTTTGAATTTCGGGAAACGCTCCGAGAAAGTGGACATCGCGCTGGCTATCTCCGGACGCTCCATCAGTTTCACCATGAGTGCATTGGTCTTGTTTCCAAAATCAGAGAAATCTCCGTCGCTCCTATCCTGAACCTGCAGGTCGATGCTGTTCGACGTACCGTATCCCGGAATCTGCGGCGTTTGGAAGGGCAGTACCTGCGCATTCTTAATCGACAGACAATCGAAGTAGAAACGCATGATCACATTGTCGATATAGTGCTCATTGCCCGTACGGTCGTCCCAGTTTTTGAGACGGATGATGAGCGAAGCATAACTCGAGCCGCTGGAGGAGACAAAGCCGTAACCGCTACATATGGCGTAGCTCTCCATCTCCGGAATGGCCTTCACTTTCTCTTCCACTTTCTTCATGATCTCGGCATTCTCATGCAGCGTCGAACCTTCCGGCATACGCACTTCGCAGAGGATGACACCTTGGTCTTCCTGCGGAACGAGACCCGAAGGCAGGATCTTCATGAAGAGCACGAACAGCACGATGGCTCCGCCTAACAGCGCAAACGACCAAGCCGGACGCTTCAGGTATTTCTGAACCGCTCCCTGGTACTTGCCGAGGATGGCGTTGTAACTCGCTTCGTAAGCAACTTTCGTATAATAGTCAATACCCTTCCATTTCTTACCAGCCAGCGCTTTCTCATCGGTCGGACGCATGAGGATGGCGCAGAGGGCAGGACAGAGCACCAACGCGCAGACACAACTCAGTCCTACGGCGCCTGCCAGCGTCACGCCGAACTGGGTAAAGAAGGTGCCACTCGTTCCGCTCATGAAGGTCACAGGAATAAATACCGCCATGAAGACGAGCGTACAGGAGATAACGGCTACCGACACTTCGCTCAGCGCCTCGCGGGTAGCCTGCGTTGCCTGGTCCTTGGGCGAACCTTTCATCTGACCGGTCTCGAGCTTGGCCATCACGGCTTCGACAACAACGATCGCATCATCGACCACCGTACCGATGGCGAGCACTAATCCGAAGAGGGTGATGATATTAAGGGAGAAGCCTGCCACTTGCACAATGGCGAAAGTACCGAGCAGCGACACGATGATCGAGATGGACGGGATCAAGGTCGCTTTCCAGTTCTGCAAGAAGAAATACACCACGATGATAACGAGCAAAATCGCGATAATCAAGGTCTCCACCACATTATGAATGGCGGCAAAGAGGAAGTCATTACTGGTCTCCAGCGTCACGAACTCCAGCCCGGCAGGCAGCGTCGGTTTAATCTGCTCGTACAACTCATCCAAACTCTGGTTGACCAGCGTAGCATTCGCTCCCGGCGACTGAAAAACCATAAAGAAGCATCCGGGCTTACCGTCCATCAGAGAAGACATGGTATAGGATCTGGCGCCTATCTCTACCGTCGCCACATCACGCAGATACAGCACGTTGCTATTATCCTGCGCACGGAGCACGATATTCTCAAACTCTTCAATCGACTTGAGTGTACCTTTGTACTCCATGGGGTACTGATACGCATTCTCAGACTGCTGACCGAGCGTACCGGTAGAGGTAACGAAACTCTGCGCGGAGATAGCACTCGATACATCATCCGGCGTCAAACCGTACTGCGCCATCACGTCGGGTTTCAACCACACACGCAGCGCATAGGTGTTTCCTAAGTTGTTCACCTCGCCTACACCCGTCACGCGCAACACCATCGGCTTGATGTTGATGTCAATATAATTGGAGATAAAGTCCGCATCGTATTTGCCGTCGGTTGATTTCAGACCCGTGATCTGCAGGATATTATTCTGACGCTTGGTGACGGTTACACCTGTTTGCAGCACGTCACTCGGCAGCAAAGGTTCCGCTTGCGACACACGGTTCTGCACGTTGACGGTCGCCATATCGGGGTCTGTGCCTTGCTTGAAATAGACGGTGATAGTGATGTCACCCGTCGAAGAGGCGGTAGCGGTCATGTAGGTCATGTCCTGCACTCCGTTGATCTGCTCTTCGAGCGGTCGGATAACAGAGGTCATACAGGTATTGGCATCTGCACCCGAATAGGAAGCCGTTACCGTTACCGTCGGAGGCGCGATATCCGGATATTGCTCCACAGGCAAAGTATTGAGGCTGATATATCCGACGAGCATGATTACCAACGCTATCGATATGGCCATCACACTTCGCTTAATGAAAATATTCTCCTTCATAAAATCGTCAATCTAAAATCTGCAATCTGCAATCTAAAATCTACAATTAAAAGAGAACTCTCTGTCCTTCATACAAGTTGTTCGCCCCTTCGGTGACAATCACGTCGCCTACCTCCAGACCCTTGGTCACCACCAAGTCGCGATCCGAACTGATGCCTACCGTCTCCACGATCGTACTGTATGCACAACTGTCCGGACCTACCTTATACGCTAATGATTTGTTTTGCAAACGAACGATAGCATTCTGCGGAACAACCATCACATCTTTCACCTCGATAGGGATTACTACCGTACCTTGAACACCCGAGTAAAGCACACCGTCCGGATTGGGGAACGTAGCCTTGCAGGTCAGCGCACCCGTGGTCTTGTCCACCGTACCGGTGATACTCGTGATGCGACCCTTGCGATCGTACTCCGTGCCGCTCTTGAACAACCACGTCACGTCCGGGAAGTCTGCCAAAGCGCTTCCGTTGTCCTTGGTTCCTGCCTGCGCGCGTTCTTCCAGAACCGACTCGTTCACGGAGAACTCGGCATACATCTTCGCGTTGCCGCTCACCATCGTCAGATACGTCGTGGTATTCACCTGGTCACCTGCGAAAACAGGGATCGAACCGATCACGCCGTCCACAGGAGAAGTGATCGTGCAGTAACCGAGGTTCACACGTGCGCGGTCTGCGGTCGCCCTATATTGCGCTACCGAAGCCTGCGCCTGCTTGTACTCGTTTTCCGCATTGTCCAGCATATATTTGCTCACGATGCCTTTGGCGAACAGGTTCTTCGAACTCTCGAACTCCAACTTGGCGCTACTCTCCTGCGCCTGAGCTGCCAACAGATTCGCCTCTGCCGACTCCAACTCGAGCTGCGCATCACGGCTGTCGATACGGAAAAGCACTGTACCTTTCTTCACCTGCTGTCCTTCGGTGATACATACTTCCATCAGCTGACCGCTTACCTGCGGCTTGATGGTCACGTCTGAGGTACCTTTCAGGGTAGCGCTGTATTTCAGCGGCACGGTGATGTCACTCTTGCTGATCGTCAGCGTCTGATACGAACTCTGCGCCACTTGCGGAGCACTGCCTCCGCAGGCCGTAAGTACGGCGGCAAAAAGAAGTAAATAGAGATGGTTTGTCTTCATGTTATAGGGTTGTTTTAATTTCCTTTATATGCATGCGCACGAAAATTCGCGGCAAAGGTACAAAAAAATAATAGCATATGCAAGAAAAATCAAAGATTTTTAGGTAAAAGGTAATAGATAAGAGGTAAAAAGATTAGAGATTAGAGGGTCAGAACGGGTAGCCGATACCGAAATTGACGCGGAAGCCATCGAGGAAGGACGGCATGTTGTAATAGCTCGTGATGGGTTGCGAGTAGTCCGTTTTCCACTCCTTGTCATAGCGGTAGGTCTGATACGGCGCATGGATGCCGATACCGAAGTCCAAACGCACCACAAGACCGTCTATATCCAGACGCAGACCGGCGCCCGTTCCCAGCGCGATTTGCTTAAAGAACTCCGGATTGTCCAGAATGCCGTCGTACAATTCTTCCTTCAGCTGCAATCGCTCCATATAATCGTCAATCCCCGCCTGCTTGAACAACGTCGCGCTCGATACCCAATTCCATACATTACCCGCATCGACAAAAGCCGCGCCGTAGAGTTTCCACACGATGGGGAAGCGGAATTCGAAATTGGCCTCGAGCTTCACATCGCCGGCATGGAAGAAGTTCTGATTGTACTTGACGGAGTAAAAATTACCCGGTCCGTAAGCATACGGCGCCGCAGCACGCAGACTGAGCGGGCCGCCGGTATAGAACGCCTCGGAGAGGGGCGAGAAATACGAATTGCCCAACGGTATATTAAAGCCGGCATACAGGCGCGTGGCAATCGAAATCTGGTCCGTGAAGTTGAATTTATTGCGCAGCTCGGCGGTCAGTTTCACGAACTGATTGAACGTGATCTTGCCCAGCGGTTTTTCCCGGTCGTTCCACTTATAGCCGGCGAGGCAATAGATGGCGTTGATGAGGTTGCCGGACTCTTTGATTCCGAGGTCGAGCATCGTATTCACCGCCCGACGGGAACGGTAGTCATTATAGATAAAATTATAGCCGATAGAGGGGACGAACTCGTCGCTGGCGAGGACCTTGATGAGCTGCGGGTACTCGGCGGTCTTGTCCAGCAGGCTGTCGGATTCGGCCTTCAGCATGACGACGGACAGCGAGAAAGGCGTGAAAGCATGGGTGATATAGGGGCTGTTCGGCGAGTGGATGAAATAGGTAAACGAACCGGAAATCTTATGCACGCCGTAGCCGCCGGCGATGTTCTCATACTGGTAGCCGAGCATATACCGCGTGTCGCCCTCGGGGTTGTTCTCGCCCGTCCAATGCAGGTACGGGAAGATGAGCGAGGCATTCAAACCTAATTTATACGTGTCGGTTTTCTTCGGGTCGCCCGGATGGCGGTTGCGCAGCGCCCAGTAGTAAGCGCCGTTGCCTTTCAGGGTGAAGGTCTCGCCTTTGCCTAAGAGATTCTTGATGGACGACTTGAGCGTCAGGTCAGGACCTATACTGTTGTTCGTACGGTAGGCCACGCCGGCATCGGCCACCAAGCCGTAGGTACGGGTGATACTGTCCCCGCGGAAAAGTTCCTTGCGCCGCCAATCCTTAAATGCCCGTACGCCCAGACCGAATTTGTACAGTTCGCCTTCGAGGATATTGTTGAAGTCGCGTTGCGCGAACAGACGCAACGACACATTGCCTTCCTTGGTCAGTTTGTAATCGGCAGCGAAATTCATGTAGAGTCCTTTGGTATCGTTGATCTCGGGATTGTCCGTCAGGGTAGAACCGAGCGTGATACGCAGCCTGTCCTTGAAAAAGGACTTGCTGATGGATATATTCATGTCGTTGCTCTTACCTCCGGCATGCGTGGTCTGTCCGCTGCTGATATCTATATCCACGAACTTACCCACCTTGGAATTGGCCAACGCAGCATTGATGCGGCTGTTGATGATGGACGAGAGGGCGTACCCGTCGCGCTGCGCCGCCACATTGCTTTCGCCGACATACATACCGGTTGCCAGCAGCGTGGCTGCAAGTCCTTCGCGTGTCTCTTCGTCCAGCGAAGCCAACTCACGCGTGATGGTCTCGTCCTCCGGAGCCTCAAGGAAGAAACCGATGCTCTTGAGACCGATGGAGTCCACTTCGCCGTTGACGCGCACACCGGTCGTGAAGTCCACACGACGTGTCTCCTCGCCCTCCGATTCCACATCCGCTTTCACTTTCTGCGAAGCAGATACATTCAGTCGCGTCTGCCCGATAGGGCCGTTGAACGCCACGTTGCTGCCCGAGTCCACATGGAATGGCATAATCGGATAGGCTTTGGGCGAATAGCGGATGAAACCGTCATCCACGTTGATCTGCCCGCCGAGGGAAAGCGGGTCTTCTTCGGCAGCCCGGTATTTGACATTGACCGTGCCGTGCGGCTTGACCTGCGCCAGGTTTTTCTTATCGATCGGATAGGTGATATCGGTCACAGGCAGCAGCGTCAGATCGACGTCTGCCACGATGCTGTCAAGCGGTCCGGTGATGCTTCCGCGGATGTCGGTAGCCAACTCTCCATAGACCGGCAACGGACCGCCTTTCGGCAACTTCACCGGCGCAAAACTGTCTGCCGCCAAGTTCACGTCCATGCGCATGCTATTCAGGTCCAAACCACCGCTCAACGCCAGGTACGTACTATCGACGGCATAGATGGGTAAACCGTTGAGATCCACTTTGTTATGACGCATGACGATAGGTGTCTCGCCAAGACTGAGCGCAATGTCGTACGGCTTGTATTTGGCCTTCACGCCCATGGGTTTCACTTCGGCAGAGATGTCGGTCTTTGCCGGCAAACCGTCCACCGATGCAGAGGCTTTGACGGCTCCGTGAATAGCGATGTCTTCCGGCAATGTCACAAAACTGTTCACCAGTTCAATCGGGATATCTTCCGTCTGTATATCTGCGCGAATGGCGTTGGGGTACTCTTGCGACGGCGCTATCTGCATATCGATCGTGTGATTGCCCAATTCGGCGCCACTGAACGAGACGCTGTCGAGTGTCAGCCGTCCGTCACCGTGCAGCTCACGTCCTTCACGCCTCAGATCCATGCGGAATGCGGCATCGGTGCATAGTCCGTCGAAACTCATCGCGCCGTCCGTCAGCTGTGTGTTCGCCGTCAGCGATACATCCGTTCGCCCTTCCGTCATGGCAAGGTCCAACGCCGTCTCTATCGCCGGCAGACGCAGCGAATCGGGCAAGCGGAACGTGGTAAGCGGCAAACTGAAAGTCGTTTGTGCAGAGTCCGAGCGAAGCGATACCGCAAGTTCGTTAAAATCCACACCGGTGTTATCGATTACGAACTGTATCGGACTGCCTTTGCGCAAGGATATATCGGCATTCAGCGCAGGGATCTTCTGACGAATTGTGTCCAAAACGGTAAGGTCCTCCAGCGAAGTAAGAGACGCGATGACGGCAGAATCGCTTACGGTCTGCACAAGCGGCATAATTCGGTCAATGAGCGTCATGAGCGGCATAGGAGAAGAGATGTCGGCGTTTAGACCCGGCATCGCAAGCGACAACGATGTGACGCTGTCCGTCGACCCTTCGAACGAGGTATGGGAGAGGTTATTCGGACCGTAGATCGCTTCGTCCAAACGCAGTTTTACCTTACTCTGCATCGGTCGTTGCGGGTTGATTCCCCTACCCTGCGCCTCTATGTCACCGGCGAGCACCGCACGGGGACTGTCCTTTAGGAACGCACTGAGGTTGACGCGCTCAATGTGCACAGACGCGTCATACGTCTCGTCATCTATGTCGTAGCGCGCACGCAGACGCGCTTTGCTGCCTTGATACTCCGCCTCACCCGTCACATCGATCTGCATCGTCTCGAGGTTCATCTGCGTCGTATAGAGGTCGGCTTTCGCGCCCATCGCATCGGACCGCACGTGCAGACCGCCACTCTCGATGTGGTTATGATTCAAATCCACGAAGGCGTTGCCGTAGATGGTGTCGGCAGGAATGCGCAGTTGGTTCAGACCGAATACAAAATCCCCTACGTCCAACCGCCGTGCGTCGTAGATATTCGCGCCTACGTCCGCTAACACATTCGTGGCCAAATAGCCGGTTTGTATATCCAGACCCAACGGCGTCAGGCGAAAACGTACGTTGCGCAGCAGTGCATCCGGCGCTTCGAACGCCATCTTCAGCGGCGTGGTATCCTTCTGCGCCGTTGTGTCCGGAGGCGTCTCACGCAGGTCGATGGCTACATCCGCATCATCCAGCCGCAAGCCGTGCAACGGATACTGCCCTTCGGCAAGCAGTATCTGCGGACTCGTCAATTCCAAGCGCTGCACGACGGCATCGATGCCTACCGAGGCAATCATACTGTCCGAATGGAAAGTCGTCTCTTCCAACCGCAGTTCATCCACTTCGATGGGAACAGAAGCAAATTCCCGAATGCTCACTTCGGATGTTCTGGCCTTGGCTTTCAGCCGCAGCGTGCGGGTGTAGATCAGCGTGTCTTGGTTGCGGTGACCGACAAAGAGACTGTCTATCGCTACCTCAACCGGCAGGTCGCCTTGACCCTTGTACGCCCGGTAGAGCACCATTGGCGAGTGATGGAACGGCGAGAGGTAAAGGTCGCCCAAATCGATGTCATACCCCGTTTGTTCGCGGGCGATCTCCAGACCTTTCTCCAGCACCTTATGACGCAGCGACGGCACATACAGCACGCTCGCTACCGCAATCAGCAGCAGCAACACGATGCCTGACGTGACGCCCACCAATGCCACCGGCACTTTCCACCAAAGGCCCTTGCTCCTCACCTATTACCTATTACCTGTCAAAAGCTCTTCTGCACACCGAAACGCAAGCCGTACAAACCCGGCGTGAGTTGGTTGGCTATCAGGTTGCGCAACTTACCCGAGAAGATGATCACATCGTTGCTGTACTCGTTGTGTCGCGCGCCGGTCAGCGGGTCTTCATAGAACCGCGTCGTGCCGCTGTAGCCGAAGCTCAGGATGGAGAAGAACACCTGGAACGTGCTCTTGCGGTTGAACTGATACGTGATGACCGGCGACACCTGCAGACCGTACGTCAGGTTGTAGCGCAGGCCTTCATAGTCTGTACCTTTCACTATACCGTCCACCACGCGGGGAAACTCCATGCCCGTATAGAGGTGCGCCTCGAGCCAGATACCCACCTTGCCGTTAAAGAGCGTCTTCAGGCGATAACGCATGTAAGGCGCCACTTCCCATGAACCGTGCATCACGCGGATGTCCTCCGTATATTTGGTGCTGTCCACGCGCATATAGGTATAACTGGTATATGTATCTTGGAACGAGCCGCCGAAACGCAGACCCAAGTAGATCCGCTCTTTCAACTTCCATCCTATTTCGGGCGTGAGGGCAATCGACCAGCCGTTCTCTTTCTTGTCCGTCCGCGAGTCGTGGTGGAAATAGATGTCGAAGTTATACCCGTAGTACAACTTCTGTTTCCACAGCGGAATCTCCTCCTGCGGAACACTCACCGTCACGCTGTCACTCTTCTCCTGAGCCTGCGCGATGCCTGCTACCAGCAGCATCAGCGCCAATAAATAAACCTTACACATTGCACTTTACTCATTATCATTCTCACTCATGTTTTCAAAAAACAGATTCACCACCCGTTTGGCGACCACCGTATGCCGCAGCACGCGGTTAGCCTTCTCGCGGTGCAACTGAAATTTATCTTCTGTCGAAGCATTCGCTGCCGCTTTCTCAGCCTTCGCCACATCCGCTTCACGTTTGTCTATTTTCGCCTTCAGACGCGGCGAAGCATGGCTATACAGGAAGTCATAGCACGGCACGGTTGCTTTCATGATATACGGCGTGAGGAAAGTGGTCAGCACACTCGATGCCACGATGATCGGATAGATCGCCGGATCGGTCACACCCAGTTTGCTTCCCAGCGCCGCGATGATGAATGAGAACTCGCCTATCTGCACGAACGAGAATCCCGTGCTCATTGCATCTTTCATCGTCTCGCCGCCCCACCAGCAACCCAGCGTGCCGAACGTGATCATACCTACGATGATGACGATGGATACAATCAGTATCGACGGCCAATAGGTCACGAGCGAAGAAGGATTGATCATCATGCCCACGGACACAAAGAAGATCGCGGCGAACACATTCTTCAGCGGCGCCATCAGATGCTCGATACGGTGCGACTCGAGTGTCTCGGCCAGCACCATTCCCATCACGAACGCACCGAGGGCACTACTGAATCCCGCCTCTTCAGCGGTCAGCACCATGCCCAAACACAGACCTAAGGCCAAGATGATCAGCGTCTCGTCGTTCAGGTACGGACGAACCTTACGAAGGAAAGTCGGGATGATCAATATACCGACCACGAACCATACCACTAACGTGATCGCTAACACGCCTACTTTCTTGAGCAACTCCACGCCCTCGAAACTGTTCTTCACCGCGATGCTGGACAGCAATACCAGCAGCACAACGGCTACGATGTCCTCCAGAATCAGGATACCTGTCGCGCCTTTCACGAACCGCGCTTTGCTCAGCCCCGCCTCGTCTATCGCTTTCATCACGATGGTCGTACTGCTCATGCACAGCATCGCCGCCAGGAAGAGCGAGTTCATGTTGTCCATCAGCGCAAATCGACCCACGCCGTAACCCAACACGAGCATGCCGACGATGATCGTTGCCGCGCCTACCAGCGCTACCTTCCCGCTCTGGAACAGGTTCTTTAACCGAAACTCCAAACCGATGCAGAACAGCACGAATAGCACGCCGATGTTACCCCATGCTTCCACGTTCTCGGGGTCCACCCAGTTATCGCCGAACAGGTTCGGTCCTACCAACACTCCGGCTACGATGTAGCCCAATACCACCGGCTGCTTGAGCAGCTTGAAAAGCAGACTCACTATGCCCGCCGTGATCATCAAAACATATAAATCATGTACCATACCAAAAAATTTTGCGCCGCAAAATTACAACAAAAATCGCACATATGCAAATTTTTCTTTAGCAAAATCAAAAAAATGCATTTTCACAATGCTTCTTGGACAATTTAGGCCAATTATACTCGTATAGATTGGACTGTGTTGGACAAGGAATAAGGAGTTTACTCCGTTTTTTGATCTTGCTCCATCTCCTCTTATATTTCGAGGTGGGACGGCGTAGCCGTGTCGGTGCCCTCGAAATTTTTCTGCATTTTACTCACATTTTTGTGTGAATCTGTGAAAATGTGAATGAAGCACCCGAGGTGTTTGCCCCGGGTGCTTGACGATTAGAGTTTGCGGAATTGTGCTTCGCCGATTTGCTCGATCTTGTGGTTGGCTTTCCAACGATTGAGCACCATACTGATAGCCGAAGACTTGACCGATTGACCTTGAAAAATATTATTCGTCATAGGTGTTGCGGTTTCTATTCGGTTTTGGGGTAAAAACGTTAAACAGTTACTTTATTCAATAGGAAGTCAAAGATATTAAGTATCAATATCCCGTCATTGTTACGATAGGTAGGTTGCATACCGCCAACAATAACCACTTTTTGAAAGTTGTCGTCTATCTTTTTCAGCGACGCCAATTCTTGATTTTGCTTGTCTTCGCTATCTATATTGAGAGCCGATTGGATGTACAGTCGGCGGTCACCTTGGTTACAAACAAAATCCACTTCCAGTTGCCTTCGTTCAGTCTTACCCTCTTCGTTTTTCGTAAAGACATTGACTTGTCCCACGTCAACCGAATAGCCACGTAAGCGCAGTTCATTGTATATGAGGTTTTCCATCAGATGGGTAGGCTCCGTTTGACGGAAATTCAAACGCGCGTTACGCAAGCCCAAGTCGTCAAAGTAATATTTTGCAGGCGAGTCAATATACTTGCGCCCCTTGATGTCATAGCGAATAGCCTTTTCTATGAGAAACGCATCTTGCATGTAGTCGATATAGTTCTTGACCGTGTCACGAGCAATGTTGCTTTGCTTGACGGACTTGAATGTGTTGGTTATTTTGGTAGGGTTGGTTAGGCTGCCTATACTGCTTGCCACAATATCTATCAACTCTACCAGGTCATCATCGTTACGTATATCATACCGCTCCTTGATATCCAGCAGATATGTATTTTCGAACAAGTGCTGCAAATAGTCGCGTTTCTGTTCTTCACGCTGCATGGCAATGGTCTGTGGCAGTCCACCCAGACGCATGTAATCGTTTAAATGACGTTCCATAAAGGAAATGTCTGCCTGCGCAGATATATATTCACAGAAACTCAAAGGATGTACCCGCACTTCATCGCCACGACCACGGAAAGTAGTTATCACATCCTTGGATAAGAATCGGGCATTGCTGCCGGTAACATATACATCGATATTTGGACGCTTCTGCAGCGTATTCAGCACTTCCTCAAAACGATTGAGTAACTGTACCTCATCAATGAGCACATAGTACTCTTTCGAATCTTTGACCTGACTGTCTATATGTTGTAACACCTCCAACGGTTCTCGAAGGTGCTCATTGTAGATATTTTCCAGGTCGATAGCGATGATATGTTGATTATCTACACCCTCGCCTTTCAAATAATCGGCAAACAGGTTAAAAAGCAAATATGACTTCCCGCTTCGGCGCATACCGGTTATGATTTTTATCATGCCGTTATGACGACGATCGATAAGTTTTTGCAGGTAAATGGGACGATGTATATTCATGTTATTTGCATTTTTTGTGTGTAGACACAATTTTTACGAGCGCAAAGGTACTGCTTTTTTTTGACATATGCAAATATTTTTGTAAAAAAAGTATTTTTTCTTCTATTTTTTATACATTCAATAACATTCTTCAATATTTTTTCTCATTTTATATCCGTTTGTGTTCTTTTATGAAGATATGGATTATAAATGAAACAATACTAATGAAATTTGTTCTGTTTGTGTTACATATAATATGTTCTTATCAGAAACAAATGAAGGCAAAATTTCCACTATATTCGCTATCTTAAGCATTCTGATAGCATCTGAATATACGTACACTATGCAGTAATGAGATTTTGATAGTTTAATACGTTGAAAAAAAGTGTTAATATCGTCTTTAGCTAAAATACTCGGATCGAATAATACTATATCAAAAGAACGCTTCCAAATATAATCGATAGCATTAACACACAAAAAATTATTGGAGAATAGGGGTAATATATATGACTGTGCTTCTTTGATTGAGGCACTTAAAAAATCTACGCCAAATGGTATGATTTTCTTTTTTGTATAACTAATAATATATTTTAATAACGAAGCATTGCCACAACCGATGTCGATTATTGTTAAAGATTTTTCTGGCAATGTCTCAATTGCACTGATAAATATTGAATACGCTGTTTCCGGGTATTCATCAAAACCATTTCTCTCATATATTGTTTTGCCCAGACAATAAGAAGAGTAGAACTCGTATTGTGTCTTGTAAAATTTCCTCATACAATTAAAGGCATGAAGGAGCACATGCCTTCATGCCTTTCCTCTAATGATGATTTGTAAAGCCACCATTGTTCCAATTCTGATGATTTCCCTGATAGTTTTTTGAGATCACATCATCATGGGGTATAAAAGCCCTTGGGGAGGCTATGATTGATGGTCTCTTTTGTACTCTTTCAATCAAATAAGCTAGAGCATTTTGTGAATTTAGACAAGCATTCATAACGCGGAATTAATATGGTTAAACATTATTCAAATATCCCCACAAGTATGAGAATAATTTTTTCCTTCCTTTGCAATATATATAATGATTTTTTTTGTCTCTTTGCATAGTGCATCCGTTAAAGCATGCAGAGAACCATTCGCATTCTGCACATTCTGTGGGTATATGATTAATTACCTTAGAGTAATTTAATCTCATGTCGCCATTAAGAATGGTTAATAACTTATTATTTAAAAGATTATTATTTATCTTATATCGATCATTAATAAAGAAACTCTCGCATGTTGGAGTAATGGTTCCATCTGGGTCTACTGCAATAAAAGAAGAGCATATACCTGAATTTTGACAAATGCCAGAATATTTCCCCAGAACGCCACTAATAAATGTGTTAATTTCTCTAATCTCTATAGCAGGGTTATTTCTTTGCAACCAAAATTCAAAGAGAGACTTGTACAAAAAGAAATATTCATCATTCGATAATGATTGATTTTTCAGCAAGGGGTTTATATTTCCTGCATCATTGTATACGTTTACTCCCCATTTTGTTAATTTTAAGTCATCAACAAAGAAATCAAAGTTTTCTCTTAGATACTTCAAAGAAAAACGTGTCACTGTTTGCAATATACCTGGTTCTATATTATATTCACGCAGCAAGTTAATAGCAGTAATAACTTGAGTAAAACTTCCATTCCCATATTGATTTTTACGAAACATATCATGGCAACAACGAATACCATCTAAACTCATTCCTATATGAAAGTCTTGCTCTTTGAAGAAAGATGCCCATATCTTATTTATTAAAGTACCATTCGTTTGAATGTTGTTCTTAACGACCTGACCTTTTCTTTTGTATAAATTTTCAATTTCAATGACTCGTTTAAAAAAATCAATACCCGCCAATAAAGGTTCTCCACCATGCCATACGAAAGTAACTTCTTTTCCTGATAATTCGATGAATTGCGAAATAAAAGTCTCCAGTATCTTGTCCGACATAACTTTCGATGAACATAATTTCTGATCTATCGAGTTATAGTAACAATATGCACACCTTAAGTTACATGAATTCCC
The DNA here is from genome assembly GCA_024692565.1 of Paludibacteraceae bacterium. Taxonomy (GTDB): domain Bacteria; phylum Bacteroidota; class Bacteroidia; order Bacteroidales; family Paludibacteraceae; genus Colicola. Next base: position 1,953 of record JAILMN010000009.1, on the reverse strand, counting down.
AATAGGTCGTACGATGGGCATTATCGTAGACATAGGGCATGTAAATAATATGTGATTCTTAAATACCCCCATAATTAATTTAGACCCTGGGTGTAAATGTTAAACTTAAATCTATTTAGATCCTTCATGTAAAAATTCTCCATCAGCAGATTGAACTTAGTCTATTGCATTTTAAGAAGAATATATTATATTCTAAAATCAAGTGCAAAGGTACAAAAAATAAATAAATTGTGCAAATATTTTACACATTTTCTATTATTTTTGCATCAAAATATACACTTAGTCCATTTCTTGCATCTAAATCTATACACTTATTCCGTCATTTCACTATGAATTTCGTACCGATTTCTGTCATTTTTACGATAAAGCAAAAAAAAATGCAGCACCAAAACTATCCCAAAAATGTTTAAAAGCAAAATATACACTGAGCGTAAAATTTGCTTAATATCCCTTTGCTGGATGACATCCAACACAATGAACGAAACTATGCCGATTGACAATCGACGAAATGCAAAGAAAAAACGGTCACAGAGATGTGACCGAATGAAACGACCGACTGATAGTCGGCACAAAGGAAGAATCTTTAGTCGCGTTTGTGAATGACAGCGGATTCGTCAATATGGAGAGCAGATTGGTCGTCAATGGGAATCCACCAGAGTTCTTTGATCTTATGACGGAGGTGTTGACAGTTGAGGAAATTGATCATCCACTCCATGCGCATAAAACTACGCTCCAACAAGAAGAACTCACGCCATTGTTTGTCGTTCAACTCCACAATATCAAACGAGGGAGTTGTGGCGGTGTAATATCGAAATCTGACGGCTATAAGCATAGGCGATTAGCTAATCAATTCGCGTTGTTCTGCGTGAATGCGTTTACGTTCGGCGCGGTTGCGTTTGATGGTGGTGTAGTAACCAAAGCCAGCCATCGGATGACGCCATTCTTCATCTTCGATGCGCTCCCACTCTGTGTTCTCGCGGTGACGGAGTTTGATCTCTTGACACCAGAAACGGATGTCGGACAAAAGTCGTTTAGTATGTTTGAACATAGCTGAAATATTTATGCAAATTCGTTAATAGTTTTTACCACATACTCTAATTGCTCTAAAGTTATGCACGGACTCATCGGTAAGGAGAGTTCTTCATCAGCGAGACGTTCGGTTATCGGAAGGGATAATTGTGGAATGTTCCATGTCTCACGCGCATAGCACTCTTGTTTGTGCGGAGCAATAGGATAATGAATAACGGTGCCTATGCCGCGTTGCTCCAAATAATCGTGCAGAGCGTCACGCTTGCCGTCTGATACCAATATCGGGAACAAGTGATACACGTTTTGTTGGTGTAGCAAGCGTGTCGGCAGAGAAATGAGTGGATTGGAAATGTGGTCGTAGAAATAATCCGCAACTTGCTGACGCAAAGCAATGTCATCGTCCAAGTGGCACAACTTGATGTCAAGTATAGCGGCTTGGATCTCGTCTAAACGGCTATTACGGCCTGTATATTTAAAGACATATTTGCGTTGTGAGCCATAGTTGGCAAGTGCACGCATAGCATCCGCCAACTCCTTATTGTCGGTAGTTACAGCTCCAGCGTCACCTAATGCGCCGAGGTTCTTACCCGGATAGAAGGAATGACCAGCGGCTTCACCAATAGAACCGGTACGTTTGCCATTCCAAAGACAGCCGTGCGCTTGAGCATTATCTTCTACCAGCCGTAAGTTATGCTTCTTACAAATCTCAGCTATCTTCTCCGTCATTGCGCAACGACCATAGAGATGCACAATAAGAATAGATTTCGTGCGTGGAGTGATGGCTGCTTCTATCTTGGTGTCATCAATCTCCAATGTTTCCGGATTAGGCTCTATTAATACCGGTTTCAGACCATTCTCGGTGATAGCAAGAATAGAAGCAATGTACGTATTAGCCGGAACGATTACTTCATCGCCAAGCTGCAT
>JAILMN010000005.1 GCA_024692565.1 Paludibacteraceae bacterium | reverse complement strand
GCCGGGACGAGGTCGGGAGAAGTGGTGCCACGCGCATGACGGAGCGTGCCATCTTTTTTGATGAATTCAAAGTGTACTACGCCTTCGTTCAGGGCGTTTCGTAAATCAGGAATACTCATAATTTTCGGATTTTTTGATGGTAAATTTTTGTAAGAATTGTTCGAACTGTTCGTCGGTCAGACGGAAGAAATCAAGCGCCACTTCGGGCAGCAGAAAGGCGGTTCGGATACCCATTTTACGCAGTTTGTTCAGTCTCCAGCGTCGTCGTGTGTTCTCTGCCGGCGTGACCTCTTGCAGGTTGGACGCGCGGTTGTCGATGGGATTGCCGTTGATGTGGTCAATCTGCATGCCGGGCGTGCGTTCACCGTGCCACGCTTCGTACACGGCAATGTGACAAGCTTTGGAATGGAACCCCCTGACGTACTTATAGTTATGACTGCCGCCTGTGGTCTTGCTGGGGCGGTTGGGGGTGTAGGTAATGGACTGTTTGGTGAGGTGTTGTTGCGTGAGGGCGTAGTACCGTTCACCGTCTTCCGAACAATAGAGTTGCGCGTCGCCGCGGCAGGCTTTCGCTTGGCGGTTGTGACGCAGTTGGGTGCCATCGGCCAGGTGGATGGCGTGTGGATAAGGATTTCCGGGTATGTCCACGGCATACCATAATTGAATAGCGTTCATATGCATCGGATCTTTAGTGCAGCGACGTTGCTACAGCTCAAATCCGGTGCAAAAGTACGGCGAACTTTGCGGATAAAAACGGTAAATTACCGCGGAAGTTTGGAAAGATTTTTTATCGTGCGCGAGGGCTTAAATTCGTCGTTTGTGGAGAATTTCCGATACACGATCGGTGGAAAGGTCAAACTCATCGGCAAGGATGAAATAGATGTCAAACATAGAAAGCGTGTTGTCTTTGTAGAGCTCATCAAAACGCATTTGGATGCGCACGTTTCGTTTGGCGCAATAAGCAGATTTCTTGTTCATGATTGTGATATTTTGTTCAAATACCACAAAGATACAACAATTTTTCGGTTTAGGTTTACTTTCGGGCATAAAAAAATCCGAGGCGCGAGATGCGTCTCGGATTGTCAAGCGGACGATGCTATCGTCCTATAAGGAACAAACGTCTTACTTCACCTCTTGACCGGTAACGGTATACGTCTTGTCACCACGGAGGATGAGAACTTGGTTGTCACGGAGGATCTTCTGCGATTTAGTCGCAGCGTTGATGTCGTCGATGCCTTGCGGAGCTCGCGTGGTGAACGAGCCGCTCTTGGTATCAAGCACATTACCGCTTCCATCTTTGGCAATGATATCGTAGGTATACTCTGTTCCACTATCCAGACCGTTTACGACGAACGAGAAGCCTGCTGCCTGCGTTTGTCGCGGTGCACCATCGCGAGAAGGAGCGTTGAAGGTAATAGATTGCAACTGACCTTGCGCATTGAACACAAGTGTGCAAACAACATTGCCGGATTTATCCTTGACTATGATTTCGTACGTATATGCTCCGGCGACTACCGGCCACGTTATTTCAACGGAATTAGTTGTCGCCTCTGCTTTTACAATAGTTGTCTCTGCTCCTTTTGCCGTGGACGACCAACGATTCAAAAATTCTTTCCACTGATCTGCGACTTTATATGCCTCAATGCTATTAGCGGGGACATAAAGCGGAATCGACTTATCAACCCTCTCGAACACGCGCGCGCCAAGAGAAGGAGGATTGGTCGCGCGACATTGGATAGCCTTGAGACCCGTGCATTCAGCGAAAGCACTATGCTCAATGCTGGTGACACTTTTCCCAATAGTCATCGAGGTCAAACCGCTGCATCCGACGAAGGCACTACTTCCAATATTTGTAACATTATTAGGAACAATTACAGAAGTCAAACTGGTGCAACCAGAGAACGCATAAACTCCAATGCTGGTGACACTTTTCCCAATCATCACCGAGGTTAAACTGGTGCAACCAGAGAAAGCACTTTCTCCAATGCTTGTGACGCTATTCCCAATCGTCGCAGAAGTCAAGCCAGTACACTTATAGAAAGCAAAATCTTCCATGCTGGTGACACTGTTAGGAATTTCTATAGATGTCAAACCTGTGCACTCATAGAAAGCTTGCTCTCCAATGCTTGTGACGCTGTTGGGAATAGTGATAGAGGGTAAGCCGGTGCAACCTTTGAAAGCATAATTTCCAATACTTGTGACGCTATTAGGAATAGTCACGGAGATTAGACTATAACAAGAACTAAACGTGGAAGATTCAATGCTTGTGACGCTATTGGGAATTGTCACCGAGGTCAAACTGGTGCAACCAGAGAAAGCATTTTCTCCAATGCTTGTGACGCTATTCCCAATCGTCGCAGAAGTCAAGCCAGTACACTTATAGAAAGCAATACCACCAATGCTTGTGACGCTATTGGGAATCGTTACAGATTTCAAACCGGTGCAGTCACGGAAAGCTTCTTTTCCAATGCTTGTGACGCTATTGGGGATAGTTATAGAGGTTAAACCGCTGCAATCTTTGAAAACACCGTATCCAATGCTAGTGACGTCTTCACCAATGATATAGGTCGGTACTTGAGTCCCAAATATATCACGAATGTATTGTTTTGAAGCAATAGCATTGGAATTAATCGCCACAGAGATCAAGTCAGTGCACTCATAAAAAGCCTTATTCCCAATGCTTGTGACGCTATTGGGAATAGTTACAGAGGTCATATCAGTGCACTCATAGAAAGCTTGCTCTCCAATGCTTGTGACGCTGTTGGGAATAGTGATAGAGGGTAAGCCGGTGCAACCTTTGAAAGCATAATTTCCAATACTTGTGACGCTATTAGGAATAGTCACGGAGATTAGACTATCGCAATAACTAAACGTGGAAGATTCAATGCTTGTTATGCTATTAGGAATCTCAATAGATGTCAAACTGGTGCAACCATAGAAAACACTACCACCAATGCTTGTGACGCTATTGGGAATTGTCACCGAGGTCAAACTGGTGCAACCAGAGAAAGCACTCTTTCCAATGCTTGTGACGCTATTCCCAATCGTCGCAGACGTCAAACTGGTGCAACCATAGAAAGCACTACCCCCAATGCTTGTGACGCTATTGGAAATCGTTACAGATTTCAAACCGGTGCAGTCACGGAAAGCATCACCACCGATGCTCGTAGCATCAATAATCGCAGAAGTCAAACTGGTGCAACCAGAGAAAGCACTACCACCAATGCTTGTTATGCTATTAGGAATCTCAATAGATGTCAAACTGGTGCAACCAGAGAAAGCACTACCACCAATGCTTGTGACGCTATTGGGAATAGTGATAGAGGTTAAACTGGTGCAACCAGAGAAAGCACTCTCTCCAATGCTTGTTATGCTATTAGGAATCTCAATAGATGTCAAACTGGTGCAACCAGAGAAAGCACGACCACCAATGCTTGTTATGCTATTAGGAATCTCAATAGATGTCAAACTGGTGCAACCTCTGAAAGCACTACCACCAATGCTTGTGACGCTATTGGGAATTATCACCGAGGTCAAACTGGTGCAACCAGAGAAAGCACTACTTCCAATACTTGTGACGCTATTGGGGATAGTCACGGAGATTAGACTATCGCAATAACTAAACGTGGAAGATTCAATGCTTGTGACGCTATTCGGAATAATCAAAGATCTTAAACTTTTGCTATTCAAGAAAGCGCTACTTCCAATGCTTGTGACGCTATTGGGAATTGTCACCGAGGTCAAACTGGTGCAACTAGAGAAAGCATAATCTTCAATGCGTGTGACACTATAAGTTATTTTATTATACTCCACAGAAGAAGGGATGATAATATCGCCAGCATATTTATCTCCTGTACTTGGAGCCACTATTGCTATCCTCTTATCTTTGGAAAGGTATTCAAAATTGTAGTACAAATCGCCGATTTTGACTGGGGTGGCGAAAAGTGTTCCTACACTTGCTACAAGCGCAAGAAATAAAGTAAAAATTTTTGTTTTCATAATATTCTACACTTTTTTCGTGTCGTGCGCAACTTTTAAGAGATTGATATTTGAGTTAGTTTGGAATATACAACAAAAAGCGCGAACATTATTCACGCTCATTCCCTTTTACGAGGTTCCGGAAAGACCCTACACACAAGAATAAACAATAACGTCCACGCTGATATGTACCACACGCGCGCTAAGACGCGAAGTAAAATACATACCTATGGACGTTTATTATACGATCTTGTTTCGGGTGTGTGAAATTTTCCGGATTTCGTAAAACCAAAACAAGCGTCAATAAACGCCTTTTAATTATGTCATGCAATGCTCATTTGAGGCTATCTCGGCAGGACGCTTCCCACCCACAATCCCCAGCGTGAGTCATTACGGCTGCAAAGGTACAACAAAAAAATGATATATGCAAGAAAAAAATGCAGATTGCACGAAAAAAGGTAGGCGCCGGATAATATCCGACAAAAAAACAAAGCCATCCGGCACTTGCCGGACTAATAGACGAAGGACACGGGATAACATCCCCCATAATAGACAAAATAGAAGAGAAAAATGCACAAAAATTTGCGTATGTCAAAAAAAAGCAGTAATTTTGCGGTCGAAATTGCAAAATGCGGTGTTAGCACATCGGTAGTGCATCGGCTTCCCAAGCCGAGGAGGCGGGTTCGATTCCCGTACACCGCTCGAAGCAGGTCGGTCTGCCGCGCCGCAAGGTGAGGAAAGTCCGGGCAGCACAGAGCACCACAGCGGTTAATGGCCGTCAGGCAGTAATGTTTGGTCACTGCTACAGAGACGAGTCGCCTTCGGGCGGGTGAAACGAGCATACTGTGGGCTGCAATTCCAAGTAAACCAACGTCTGAGCGTTGCTCGCGCGAGTTGGAGGGTAGGATGCGAGAGAAGCACGTGGTAACACGCGACTCGAGATTAATGGCAGACGCCCGCAAGGGTACAGAACCCGGCTTATAGACCTGCTTTTAATTTTGTACGACCATGAAGAAGATTCGATTTTCCGATATTGTTCAATTCGTGAGCTACGACATGTGGCGGGTGACGACGAATGACTTGGACAGTTTTTTCAAACGTCTGGGTTACGGCATCATCCGCACGATTGTATTGGTAGCCCGCGGTTTTACGAGTAAGAACCTGAATGACAAGGCGAAATCCCTCACCTACTCGCTTATCTTCGCCGTAGTACCGATTCTGGCGATGATTGTGGCGGTAGCGAAAGGGTTCGGCGTGGTGGATGTGATTGAGACGCAGTTGAACGCGTCGTTCCTCGGCGAGACGAATATGGTGCCGACGATCATGAATATGGTGGAGCGGTACTTGGAAACGGCGCAAGGGGGTGTGTTCATCGGCGTGGGTTTGCTGATTTTGCTTTGGGCAGTATATTCGTTCTTCCAATCGGTAGAGACGGTTTTTAACCGCATTTGGAACGTGAAGAAATCGCGCTCTATATTGCGTCAGGCAACTGCCTATATCGCCATCGTAGTGCTGATTCCGGTGCTGATTGTTTGCAGCGCGGGTATCAATATATTCGTACACACGACGGTGGAGAGCACGATACATGTGGAGGCGATTCATAATTTCCTGCGCACGAGCGGTGTGAAGTTCTTGCAATTTGTGATGTGCTGGTTGCTATTCACGGTGATGTACATCGCGATCCCGAACACGAAAGTGCGATTCATGAGTGCGCTTATCCCGGGCATCATCATGGGTACGCTGTTCCAACTGCTGCAGATGCTGTCGGTCTATATCATCGCATCATTGAGTCGCACGAGCATCGTCTATGGTGCGTTCGCGACGATACCTATCCTGATGACATGGCTGCAATATACGAGTCTGCTGATTCTGATTGGCGCGGAGATGAGCTATGCGATACAGAACAACGAGGAGTTTGAGTACGAGCAGGACTTGAACCGCATGTCGCGGCGCTACAAAGACTTCATCATGCTCTATCTGCTGTCGGTCATCATCAAGCGATTTGAGAACGAGCAACCGCCTATGACGGCACACCAGTTGGCGAGCCATGACCACCTGCCGATTCGATTGGTGAACCAATTACTCTCACGTATGGTGGAGACGCAGATTTTGCGCGAAGTATATTCGGAGAACGAAGAGGACGAGAAGACCTATCAGCCGGCATTGGACACGCATAAGATCAGCGTGGGCTTGGTGATCGGGCGTATCGAGGAGCAAGGAACGGAGCATTTTCTGCAGTCGCCTACGCCGGAGATGAAAGCATTCTGGGAAAGCTACAAGCAGCTCAAAGAGCGCAAGAACGAACAAGTGAAAGACATTTTAATTTCTGAGATATGAGAAAACACATTCTTTTATTGGCAGCCCTGTGCGCACAATGTCTGTGGGCTGCGCCGAAGATTCAACAGGTAGAGCCGTTATGCTGGTGGACGAACATGGAGATCCCGCTGACGCTTATGTTCCATGGTGAAGACTTGCAGGACGCGAAGGTAAGTGTTCAGCAGGTGATCGGCAACAAAGTGATGCGCGGTGAATGTATCGGTCTGGTGCCGGGCAAGCAGCACAATGCCGAGAGTCCGAACTACCTATTCGTCGATTTCGGTGTGTTCCAACCCGGACTCTACCGCATCACGCTGAAGAAAGGTAACAAAAAAGCGACCTATGACTACCTTATCAATGAGCGTCGTGCAGGCAGCCGCGAGCGCAAGAGTTTTGACGCTTCGGACGTGATGTACCTGATTATGAGTGACCGTTTCGTGGATGGCGACGAGAGCAACAACAGCACACCGGACACCCGCGAGAAAGGCAATAAGAGCAATGTGGACGGTCGCTGGGGCGGTGACATTCAAGGTATCATCAACAGTTTTGACCATATCCTCAAGCTCGGTTGCACCACGATCTGGCCGACACCGATGTTGGGTGACGACGAGGAAGCATGGTCGTATCACGGCTACGCATGTTCGGATTACTATCATATCGACCCGCGCTACGGCACCAACTCGCAGTATGTGGACATGGTGCATAAAGCGCACGAGAAAGGACTGAAAATCGTGATGGACATGGTGCCGAACCACTGCGGCGGTTCGCACTGGTGGATGAAAGATCTGCCCTATCAGGATTGGATCAATCAATTCCCGGAGTTCACGAATACCAACAACTGCTTCACGGCGAACTATGACATCAATGCATCGGAGTACGACCGCAAGTTAAGCAACCGCGGATGGTTCGACAAGCCGATGCCGGATATGAATTTGGAGAACCCCGACCTGCTCAAATACTTCCAACAATGGGCGATCTGGTGGATTGAATATGCAGACCTGGACGGTCTTCGTGTGGACACGTACCCGTACATTGAGAAGACACCCGGCAGTCAGTGGTTGAAAGCTATTCGCGAAGAGTATCCGAACCTCAATATCGTAGGCGAATGCTGGACTCGTCCGGCTCCGGCGGTAGCTTATTGGCAGAGCGGCGCGAAGAACTTCGACGGCTTCGATTCGAACCTGCCGACCGTGATGGACTTCCCGGTAGAAGAGGCGATTCGTCAGGCATTGGAGAATGACGGCAGCGGTTGGGGTAACGGTCTGACGCGCGTGTATGACGCCGTGACGATGGACTATATGTACGCCGATGTGAATAAGCTGCTGACATTCCTTGGCAACCACGACATGGCGCGTATCACGGATATTGTCAAGGACAAAGACCCGCGTCGCGTGAAGTTGGGATACGTGCTGCTTGCTACGATGCGCGGTATTCCGCAGGTGCTGTACGGCGATGAGTATGCGATGACGGCTAACGGCGATCCGAATGCACACTCGCTGCTGCGTGCTCCGCTGCCGCAAGGCGATCAAGTGACACCGGCGATGCAAGATATGTTCGATTTCCAGAGTCGTCTGTTCCAATGGCGCAAGAAGGAACCGGTACTGCATTTCGGCAAGACGATGCATTTCTTGGGTCGCGACAACACCTATGCGTTCTTCCGCTATAACGACGATGAGGCGGTGTTCGTGTTCGCCAACGCATCTGAAGAACCGCGTACGATTCCTACCGCTCATTATGCAGAGATATTGAGCAAATACAAATCCGTCGGCGTGGAGCCGCTGACCGGCGAAGAGGTGGATTTCAATGAGGAGCTGAATGTCCCGGGATTGAGTACGTTCATCATCAAAATTACGAAAAAATGAAAAAACTCTGTCCTCGTTGCGGGACAGAGTTTCTTTGTCTGCACGACACACCTGCGCTATGCCAATGTGCAGGAATTGAATTAAATGAAAAAGCGCGCGCTTATCTGCGCACGCATTATAAGGATTGCTTATGTCGGGCATGCCTACTCGAGGTAGCTCGCGAAATGCAATAAACTATCGGGGGCGTTATTCAGAATATGGATAACGTCCTCTAACATTTCTTCGGGGTGCACTACCCCACGTTCCCAGAAATTATTCGCACCGGACGGCAGACGTTGTTTGCGCCAATTATAGACGCGACCGTTTTGGTAGGCCTTAAACCACGTGTGCTTCTCGTCCAATTGTGCCAATTCGGCTAAGCTGTTGCCTCCTGCTCCCACCCACACATCGGCGTCGTGGAAATAACGAAGTGTTTCTTCGATGGTGAGCGGAATAGAAGTCTCTCGCATGTCATCGTAGAACGGGTACTCGGCTCCGGCATCTTTGAAGAGATACGCCAAGTAGTTCTTACCGGACGGAACGTACCAAGTGCCTCGGAAATTGTTGCCGGAAACGATCTTGGAGGATTGATGATTGATGATTGATGATTGATGATTTTTCAATTCCTTATACTTCATCTCTACCTCGTTAAAAACGCTGTCGGCTTCGTGAAGTTTACCGGTGAGAGCACCAAGGAGGCGCACCCATTCAGCACGGGCTAAGGGACTGGACTCCTGCCATTCGTTGATATAGATGGTCGGGATGCCGAGTTTCTCCAAGCGCGTAGCCTCCATATTATCGTACTGACCGTAGTTAACCGCCAGCAGCAAGTCTAATCCGGCTTGCAACGCACGTTCGGCGCTCGGTTTCATCGAGTCACCCAGGTCGATCTCGTCGCCCTTGAGCGGCGTGAAGATCAGTTCGGGATTGCATACAGCGACCACGGCGTCCGTAGCATCGATGGCATAGAGGAAGCCCACTTGCACCGTACTCATCGTCGCCAGACGACGGTAAGGCTGCGTGACAAGCAAGCGCATGTAGGGTTGGAAAACTTCCACCACCACACCGCTGTCCGTCTCGGTAAGTTGAAAACCCGTAGCGTACTTGTTTCCGGCAGGCACACTACCCTGCTCTGCGGACTGCTTGGCACAGCCCGCAAAGCAAAGTAGCAGTCCTATGATCGGTAAAAACCGTTTCATGAATTACTTTTTAGCACCGAGGTCATCGATACAGAAATACGACGGTGTATTCAGACCATAGTCACCCGAGCGGCTACCGGTCATATCGAAGGTGATAGCATCTACCTCACCCAGCGAGCTGAGGTCCACATACGTCCATTCCGTAACGACGTTCTTGCCGCGTGCCAGATAGAACTCAACCGAACCCTTAGCCTCATTGCCTTTTGTACCTTTGATGGTCAGCAACAACCAGTCATTGTCCTCGAACGGGCCACCAGCATAGGTATCACCTTTGGTGATCGAGCTGTAGGTATAAACGCTGTTGCAAACATACACACCGGGAACAGCTGCTGCCTTCTCCAAACGGATGCCATCGGGAGCCCATGCATTGTGGTACCAAACGACATAGTTACGACCTGCGTGCGCACCGCGAGCAACCGATTTCCATGCATCGTTGTAGTCCACAAAAGTCGTGTCGGTGTGGTTCGTTACTACTGCGCCGGAAACAGACATTCCGCCATAAGCAACGGTCTGCTGAACGAAGAAATTACCGCTCTTCAGGAACACAGACGTGTCCTGCTTCATGATAAACTCACTGTTCGTGCTGTCCGGGCTGATAGCAGCCTCTTCAAACGTAGCGATGAAGCTGTCCGCCACATCACCTTTCGGTTCACAAGCCACAAAGGTCAATGCCAATGCGGCTACAAAAAAGAATGATTTTTTCATTTTGTTTTGTTGTTTTTGATTGTTAATAAAAAAGTTAAACATAAGTGTTGTTGGCACCTATTTAGTATGTAAATCTATTGCTCCTCGTATTTCGGTGCTTAGTTCACCGGTTACATTCAATACTTCGTCCACGGCATTATAGACTCGCACGAAATGGATGGAGTCGAGTGTGTGCGGTTGCCCTGCTGCATCAACTGCCCACGACAAATCGAAAGACGTGCCGTCGAGGTCGGTATTGGGTTTATTATCTACGTACCCGTAGTCCAAGATTCGTTGCACATTCTGTCCGCTGATAGTCACACTCTGCGGCGGCAGGAGCGCTCCGTTGAACGTCAGACTGTTCGCCGAAATCCACTGCGGGTAATACGGATGGTTGTGAAACTCATTGTGCACCGTATCGCCTTCGCGGGTATAGGTTCGCGTGACGTTGTGTTGCGTAGCCGGGTCGTCGTACAGACAGCCTTTCAGTTCGTACCACGCATCGTCCGGCAGTCCGTTCGCATTATCATCATGGCTAACAAGGACGATACCGGGTTCGCTGCTTCCATATTCGGTAAAACCGCTCATGTAGAACGCATTACCGAGGATCTGCAAGTCGCGTCCTTCTTGGTTTTGCACCGCATGGTCGAAGCCGAAGGTAATGTATCCGCCCCACCCGCCTAAGGAGATCAGTCCTCCGGCATTATTGGCTATCGATGCTTCGCATTTGCGGCACATGGACTCGGCATTATCGCCTTCTTCGTATTTAGGCAGTTCATTGACGAATTGTCCGGGCGCGGGTACAAACTCATAGACGTGACTGATATATTTATGCGAATTGTCGTGTTTGGTGGTATCCGGATAGAGGTCGTAGGCACCGGTTACGCGGCACAGATGACCGGGTATATCACCTGTCAGCGCACGCCAGTGTTCGCGCCCGTCATAACTGTAACAATGCAGCACGCCGGATGAGACGTAGTTCTTCGCATCCGTGATATACAGGGCATCGGCAGTTGCCAAGAGTGCGTATGGGTTCTCGTAAGTCGATATATCGATTGGTTGTTCCTGTTCCGTAAAATCAATGGTTGAGAAGGCTTTGATTCGTTTGTTCTCATGATCCATGATATAGGCTGTCGCACCCTGAATGGCTATATTGGCACAGGGTGTTTCGATACGCCGGTGCCCGATGATTACCACCTGTGGTTTAACGTCCGCATAGTTTCCTTGGCAGCAAACCCACAGGTGTCCTTGGTTGTCTTTTCGGATGCGCGTAGGATTGATGCCGACGTTGATTTTTTGTATTTCCGTGAACGCGTGCAGGTCAATAACGGAGACCGTGGAGTCATAACGATTGGTGAGGTAACCGCCTGAGTTGCAGACATATAGCTTACCGTCCACAATGCACAATTCGTCCGGTTGGTGCCCTACTTTCACTTCACGCGTCACTTGCAACGTGGCTGTATCGACCTCATAGACCGAGCCTAAGAGTTCCGGGTCGGCCACCGAACCGACATAGGCGCTGACATACATCTTATCGCCCGCGAAAGCCAGATAGCGGCAGTTGGGCAGATCAACCTGGCCTATATGCCGTGCGCGCAGATCCATAACCTCCACTTTATGCGAACAATTGATGACCGCGTACAAACGTCCGCCGTACTGCTGAATATCGTTTCCTACATCGCCGAGTTCCTTCATCTGCCGCGGATTCTGCGCACCGTACCAATTGGAATAATAGTCGCCTTTCTCCAAGTTGATATAGTCCAAGCGCGCCTTGTTAGAGCCCATATTTCCTTCGCATAGCACATACAATCCGCCTGTACGCACTTCATCCGTGACGTGCGTTCCGATGGTCGGATAGATGACTTCATCGCCTCTGCAAGCGCATAGGAGCAAGGAAAAAAGAGCAAGGATCAATATCTGAAAGCGAGTGTGCATCGTACGTTTTGTTTGGGCATCGGATAGTTCTGAATCACTTCATAGTCCTGTCCGAGCAGGTTGTTTATTTCCAGATAGGCTTTGAGCCAGAAGCGGTTAATACCCCATTCACCGTACAGCGAGAGGTCGTGTGTGTACCACGGTTGCACGTAGTTATAGACCGTGTTCTCCTGCTGACAATATCGTTCGCCGACATAGATGAACGAATAGTTGAGTCCGTAGTGGTCGCCTCGGTTACTCGTCCAATCGAGGTTGACGACGACGCTACCGCTGTGCCACGGGATATAAGGGATTTGATGACCGTAATAGGTGTCGTTGGGATTGGTGACGTCAATCGCTGTGTTGTAGGTGTAGTTGAGTCGCGTGCGCAACACAAATCTCATCGGCAGGAAGAAGGACATATCGGCTTTGGCATCCACACCGTTGATCTTAACCGTACCGAGGTTAAGCATCGTCCAGCGGAATTGTTGGCCTTTCGGATAAGCGATGATCTTATCCGTCACGCGGTTGTAATAATAAGACGCGCTGAAGGCTAAATCGTAAGCCTTGGTACTCTTACGATAGGCTAATTCGACCGAGTGCTGACGCGCTAATTCCGGACGCAGATCGGCATTGCCCAGATCGGTATAATAGAGGTCGTTAAAAGTCGGATAGCGGTAACTCTGTTTGTAGAACGCATTGATACTGAGGTCAATAGCCGGGTACGGACGGAAGGACGCAAACACACCGGGCGTTACGCGCGGCGCGTCCTTATCTACGGCTGTCATCAGTACACTCGCCTGCAAACGCAGGTATTCCTGAATATTAAACGCCGTAGCAGCAGAGAGCCAATGACTATGCCGGAAGAAATACTCCGGCGACGCGTGCAGCAGCAAGTTCTCGCGCGCCAAAGCATTGTACTGATAGTCATACGCAACCGACACGTCCCACCACTTGAAGAGTTGCACTTTGTTCGCAAACGAGAGATAGACCTCATGCTGCAGGTACTCGTTATCGGACGGTAGTAAGCGCTCGTCGTAGTTCAGATAATGGGTATAGTCGTTCGCATACTTGATCAACAGCCGCGTGCTCCAGCGGTTGAACCACTCGTCTTGCCACTGCGCCTGCACAAAGGTGTTTCTATCCCATAAGCGCTCGCCGTTATGCCATACATTATTGACAATTGCACCGGGTACACCGCGGTTCGACCAATAGTTATACGCATGCACGCGCCAGAAACCGGTTGTGCGGTAATAATGATGCAAGCCCAGTTCGGCACGCACCGCGTTGATGTCGCCGTTCTGCCGAATCGCTGTTGTGTCATACGCTGTCTCGCCGGTCGGAAGTACACGACGGTAGCGGAACGGATACTTACCGTTCGAATAGACATATTCGGCATCCATCGTGAGGGAAAGAGCGTCTGTCAGTTTGACATCTACGCCTACGTTGGGGTTCGCCAAAGCAAATGAGCCGAAGCGCATCTGCGCGCGTACGTGTGCGCGCTCGCCCGTTTTAAAATAAGGTTTGCGCGTAGTGAGATACACATTGCCTGCCGCACCGAACTCGCGTGCAGACTGAAAAATATCGGATTTCTGACCGTTGTAGAGTTGGATCTCCTCCATGTTATCCAGCGAGAAGCGTCCCAAGTCCACTTGTCCGTTCTGCGCGTTTCCCAACTGCACGCCGTTGTAATAGACAGCCGTATGCTGGCTGCCCATCGAGCGCACGTTGATAGTCTTGATGCCTCCTACTCCGCCGTAGTCCTTGAGTTGCACGCCGGAGAAATAGCGCAGTGCATCGGCCACCGACAAGGCATTCAGGCGCTGCAACTCCGCTCCTTTAAGCGTCTGCGGAATGATGACATCTTTCGCTAAGGCACGCGCTGTTACCTCCACTTCCTCGATGCGGAATTGGTTAAGCAACGAATCTAACTCCGTATTGTCGTTAGCAAATACAGAGTTTGCACAGAGTGCCAAACAGATTATGTAAAAACTCTTTCTGGTCATTGTTCGTCCTAATCCTGGAGGACTATCAATTAGCACAAAAAGCAAGCGATCTGACTTAGACCTTACGGTCATCACAGTTGCCGGTCAGTCCGGGATTCTCACCCGAGTTCTCTCAACTTATTTGTGCGCGGGGTCAGACGTCAAGTCAACGCCTAACTTCGCAAAAGTACGTAAATCTACTTCTTTGAGCATTACCGTGGAGTGCACTTGACAGCCTTTGAACAGCGGTAGCGTCTCTAACGCCCGTCGGCAGTTGTCGTCATGAAGCGAAAGAACGGAAAGCGCTACTAACACCTCATCCGTGTGCAGACGCGGGTTATGCCCGTGTAAATATTCTATTTTAGTACGTTGTATCGGTTCAATCATGTTCTGCGGAATCAGTTTGATGCTATGATCAATACCCGCCAACTCTTTCATCACATTGATAAGCAGCGCCGCCGAAGAGCCTAAGAGGTCACTGGCTTCCGCAGTGATGATCCGCCCGTCAGGAAGTTCCAATGCCGCAGCATGCACGAACGGTTTCAATCCTCCCCCACTCTGCTCCTTGCGTTCGCGCGCTGCTACCACGGTCTTGCGGTAAGCAGTGTTGATGCCTACCTGCTTCTGCAGCAAGGCTATTTTCTGGATTTCCGCATCATTGCATGCGCCGTTCGCCAAGCGGCACAACGCATGGAAATAACGCCGTATGATCTCCTGTTTGCTTGCCTCGCGCACAACCTCGTCGTCGCTGATACAGAAACCCACCATATTGACTCCCATGTCGGTAGGCGACTTATACGGACTCTGGCCGTAGATGGAGGTGAACAGCGCATCCAGCACAGGGAAGATCTCCACGTCGCGATTGTAGTTGACAGCGGTCGTGCCATACGCTTCCAAGTGGAACGGGTCAATCATATTCACATCCTGTATATCCGCCGTAGCCGCTTCGTAAGCTACGTTGAGCGGGTGCTTGAGCGGCAAGTTCCATACAGGGAAGGTCTCGAACTTAGCATAACCGGCTTCGCGACCGTGCGCTTGCTCGTTGTATAACTGACTGAGACACACCGCCATCTTACCGCTACCAGGACCAGGAGCCGTCACTACTACCAACGGACGCGTAGTTTCGATATAGTCATTGCGACCAAAACCGTCCGGCGAGGCAATGAGTTCCACATTATGCGGATAGCCCTCGATGATATAATGGTAATAGACCTTGATGCCCTGCCATTCGAGGCGCTGGCGATAGGTGTCCGCCGAACGCTGACCGGTATAATGGGTGATGACAACGGACGAAACCATGAAACCGCGTCTCATGAACTCTTCACGCAGACGCAGTACGTCTTCGTCATAGGTGATGCCGAGGTCTTGGCGCACCTTATTGCGTTCGATGTCTTCCGCCGAGATAACGATAATGATCTCCAGCGAATCGCGCAGTTGGGTCAACATACGCAACTTGCTATCCGGCATAAAACCGGGCAGCACACGACTCGCATGCATGTCGTCGAAGAGTTTACCTCCCATTTCGAGGTACAACTTATTGCCGAAATGCGCGATGCGCTCTCGGATGCGCTCCGACTGAATGCGGATATATTTATCGTTATCAAACGCTGTCATTGTCTCTAATCTTTCGTCTGATTCTGCGACTCTTCGTCATCCTCGTCATGGTGATAATACTGGTACGAGCGATACGCTTTGTCGTCCTTAACGAGTCTGCCGTAGATCTTACCGTATAACTTACCATAGCGTTTTGCGCGGCCGTTGTTCTCGCCGTAACCGTAGCCGTAACCGCCATAACCGCCATAACCGAAGTGACCGTAGCCATACCCGCCGTAACCGCCGTAGCCGTAGCCGTAACCTGAACCGTAGGAGTGACGGCCGGAAGTAGGTATATCCGAAAGCACGATTTGCACTTTCTCATGATTCTCTACTACTTCGGCTATCTGCTCCAGCGTCTGCTGGCAGAACGAGCGGTTGGTTTGCATACAGCGAATCACGAACAAGCAAATATCACTCTGCTCAATAATGGCATACGCATCCGGCACCAGACCGATAGGCGAAGTATCCATGACAATAAAGTCATATTTCTCACGCAGGTCTTGCAGCAGGTGAACCAACTTATCGGAGTGCACCAACTCTCCCGGGTTAGGCGGGATCGTACCGGCACGCACGAAGTCGAAACCGAACGGCGTGTTGGTGACAAGAATATCTTTGAACTCGCAGTCGCCAATCAGATAATTGGACATACCATCCCCGTTCTCCAGACCTAATTTGGTGTGGATATTCGGTTTACGTAAGTCAAGGTCAATCAGCACGGTTTTCTTGCCCGTCATCGCGTACAGCGCCGCGAGGTTGGTGGACAGGAAGGTCTTACCGTCACCTGACTCCGTGGAGGTGACGCAGATAGTCATCTTATCCTTGCGGCGCAGGATGAACTCCAGACGCGTTCGTATCGCACGTAGCATCTCGGCATAACTGGATCGAGGCGAAGCGCGTACCAGCGTCGGGTTCTGGTTCTTGGCGTGACGCATCGTACCAATGAGGCGGAAGGATTTGAGTTTGGTAACATCCTTCGGCGAACGGATCTTGTTATTGAGCAATTCGCTCAAGATGATGAGTACCATCGGGATCAAGAAACCGATGATGAGATAAGTAGAAGTCGTCTTCTTCTTCGCCGACGCATTCATGACAGCCGTTGTACGGGCTTTATCCATGATGCTGTTATCCGGCGTATTGGATGCCTTCTGGATCTCCGCCTCAGCGCGTTTCTGCAAGAAGAAGGTGTAGTAGTTATCGTCGATGCGGTAGTTACGCTCGATGGCTACCATCTGCAACTCTTTCTCCGGCAACTGCTTGATGGATTTCTCTACCTCCGCATAGCGATTTCGCAAATCCTCTCGCTCGATCTCCAGACTCGCACGCATGGAAGTCACAACCTCTTCGATTGCCTTCTTGACATTATCGATGTCCTTCGTATATTTGGCGTAGTACACGTTCTTCTCGGTCAACTCACCTCGCTGGATACGCAGGTCGTTAAGTTGGGTGACTAAGCCGACGAGAATCGGTTCGTTCACGCCCATCGTGGTAGGCGCGATCACAGCATCTTTCTCAATGTTATCGTGAATGTACTTGATCAAGTAATCAAAATACGTCTCACGCAGCCTCAGCGCCATCTGCTCCTGTTCATACTCCGCGATGCGACCCATCAGCTGACCGGCATACGAATTCACATCCACGAACTTATTCTCCTGACGGAAATTGGTCATCGCTCCTTCGCTCACCTGCAGCGAAGACTGCAAGTTATCCAACTGCTCGTTGATGAAGCGAATCGAGTTCTCTGCTACTTCGTTCTTCTGCTCCAAGTTCTGCAGCAAGTATATCTGCGCCAACTTATCGAGGAACTCGCAGTCGCGTTGCGGCGTTTCGCTCACGAGGGCCAACGCCAATACAGTGGATCCTTCGGTGACGAACGACAACTGCAGACGTCCCATGAACTCATCTACCAGCGACTCATGACTGCGGAAGCGGAAGTAAATCTTACCCGAACTCATCATCATATCGGTTGGCCAGATGGTGACGGTAAAATACTCGCATGAAACGGGTTCGCCGTAATGCACACCTTCAACAAGCGGTTGGTCTTCGGAACCCGGTTGCATAATAGTCAACGAACCGTCTTTATTGAATTCCAAGGGGAACAACGGACCATAGGCATTCGCATCCACATGACTCGTTTCGATGGTCACCGGCGAAGTGCGATACAGTTGACGCGTCTTGAAACGACCTTGCGTGATATACTCCACGTTCAAAATCGGCAGCGAATCAACCACACGGCTCATCAGGTCGTACGAACCCAACATGATCATCTGGTTGTTCACGTTCTTATAACCCTGATCGATACCGAAACCGCTCATCAGCGCAGAAGCCGAGCTACCATACGTACCGCTCTCCTTGATGACGATCGTGCCTTGCGAATAATACGTAGGAA
Organism: Paludibacteraceae bacterium; assembly: GCA_024692565.1. GTDB lineage: Bacteria > Bacteroidota > Bacteroidia > Bacteroidales > Paludibacteraceae > Colicola. Next base: position 68,932 of record JAILMN010000005.1, on the reverse strand, counting down.
TCCAACGACGGTTTTTCAGCATTGCGAGACCCAACGCAATCGCTACGGCTATCACGAACAGATACCAATAATGCAGGAATGTGAAGAACCACTCGATCGGGTTGAAACTCATCGAGCCCTCATCATCGTCATTATTACCGCCCAACGGGTCTTGCTGGTAATACTGCTGATTGCCCTGATAGTACGCATTATTGCCTCCCGGGGTATAGTATTGGTTGTTACCTCCCGGTGCGTAATATTGATTGTTGTTACTCATAGTCTTTATTTAAACAAGTATGCCACATAATTCAGAACCGTTGTCAGCAACGCTACGCTACTTGTGATCAGTCCCAAGAAACCGGTGTAAGACGGCACCTTATAGAAACTGTCTTTCGTACGCGCTACGTAGATGACATCGTTCGGGTACACATAATAGTATTTGCTATTGATAATCGTATTGGTACGAATATCGAACTCTAACACTTCAGGTTCTTCTCCTCCGTCGCGCGGACGAATAATACGCACATGACGACGGTCACCGCTGTTGAGCACATCGCCCGTCATCGCAAGCGCCTGGAAGATATTCATCTTCTCTTTGTAGATATAGTACTGTCCGGAACGAGCGTCGCCGATGACCGAGAAATACTTATTGTACAGCGCTACTTTCACATCTGCATCTGGGATGATCTCACGGAACGCAGCACGCAGCGAGTCCTGTGCCTCCGCCTCCGTCAAGCCGGCTATATGAATCGGTTTGAGGAAAGGCAACTCTACCGTGCCATCGGGATACACGCGGTACGCGTTGGCATTCTGACTATTCGCACTGTTGTTAGCGGCAAGCGATTTCGAGATGGTCTCGTCCAAGGTAATCAGACGATAGATGATCTCGTCGTTTACGCGAATGCGGTAAGGCTCATACGGAACCGAGTCATACACCGGCAACTTATTCGTCTTCTTCGGTTCTTGCAAGTAACCAATCACACGATGGCTGTAACATCCCGTCATCAGCACCGCGAGTGCGCCCAACACAATCAGTCTAATCTGTTTCATTGTGCGCCTCCTTCCCCTGATGTCGATTTGCCGGCACCGTAATATTTGTTAACGTGGTTGATACCTGTCTGTACCAAGGTATAGATGAATACACCAAACGAGATGGTTGCTGCCGTCACACCTAATGCGGTCGAAGCCGAGTTGATACCGAAGCTGTAACCCGGGATCTGACGGATATAGATAATGTCGTTCGGTTCGATATAGTAGAACTCCGAGTTGACGATATCTTTCGACCGCACATCAAAGGTCTTGATGGTCGTCACACCTTCTATCTCGCGTACAATCTTGATCTCTTTGCGACTATTGAACTCTGCCAAGTCACCTACCAGCGCCAAGGCTTCGAAGATAGTCATCTTCTCTTTGTTGATAGAATATCGACCGCTCTGCGCACCAATGATGGAGAAACTGCGGTTCACGATATTGACCTCTACGGAAACAGTGCTGTAACCGGGTAGTTCGCTCAGCAGTTTACTCAACTCGTCTTCCAGCAACCGCTTCACCTCACGCGTAGTTTTACCGCGCACGTACTGCTTACCGATGGTCGGGAAATCGATGTTTCCGTCGTCATCAATGAGATAAGTGTACAGGTCGTACGAGCCGCCTATGTTACCGCTCTGATAGCGCATGTTCGAACTCTGCCCGCCGGCATTGTACATCTCCATCACTTTCTCGTCCAGCGAATACACATAGACGTACAAGCGGTCACCGATACGCAATTGGTAATCCTCATAACTCAGCGTATCCGCATAGTGAGGGATGTACCGGTCAGGCTCCTGCATATAGTTCACTTTCCGCGCCGTCACACATGATGACAACGCCCAAGCGACTATCGCAAGAAAGAATATGTTACGAAGTTTAATCATTCAACATTACACATTAAACATTAAACATTTACCTTCTCTCGTCCCAACCGAAGGGGTGTTTTGCTAAAGGTAGTTTGGCAAGCGGATGATAGTCGCCTACCAGACCTATCGGCTCCGCATGACGAATCTCTGTCACGGTCTCTATACACGGACGCGCCTCCGCGATACGGAAACCTTCTCCCGCCAAAATCTGCTTGTAACTCTCCGTATGCAGTTCGGTGAAGCCCTGCGAGAACTCGAACTCTTCGCCGTCGATATTCAGCGTGCGGTAAGTGCGCTTCTCGCCTTGCACAGCGTTCTCCGGAAGGCACTCCGCGTTGATACTCAGGAAATAGCGCACGCGGGCACGCTCCAACTCCAAGTATCCTGCTACGCGATCGAAACTCATCACATGCACCACGTTTTTCTTCACCGCACCAAACACCCACTGCAGCATGTCGTAGAAATGCACGCCGATGTTGGTTGCGATGCCGCCGGACTTATGCACGTCGCCTTTCCAACTCGCGTAATACCAATAACCGCGACTCGTGATATAGGTCAGATCAACGTCGTAGATCTTATCTTTCGGTCCGTTCTCTACCTTCTGCTTGAGCGCACGGATCTTATCGTGCAGACGCAACTGCAGGATGGTGTATGCCTTGTGTCCCGTCTCGGCTTCCAGCTCCACGAGGTTGTCGATGTTGTACGGATTGAGTACTACCGGCTTCTCGCAGATCACATCGCATCCCAGGCGCAAGCCGTAGCGAATGAACGCGTCGTGCGTGTAGTTCGGCGTGCAGATAGACACCCAATTGAGCGGGTTGTCCGTACGCATCTGTTTGGAGCAGAAACGGTCGAACTGCTCATTCTCCGTGAAGAACGAACAATTGGGAAAACTGCTGTCCAAACGGCCTACGCTGTCAAACTTGTCATACGCTACCAGCAGGTTGTTACCCGTGTCCGCTATCGCCTTAATATGCCGCGGCGCAATATATCCTGCCGCACCAATTAACGCAAAATTTAATGGTTTACTATCCATTTTTTTATAATGTTTTTCGTATTTTGTATTATCAATTCCTTGCCCCACTCCACGCGGTTGTTTGTCCAACGTTGCGGATGACTCGTGAGCATCACATGTGCCGGCAAACGGTCAGCTTCTATCGCTTCTATCAACTGCTCCGTCGTGTGCCAGGTAAGCCCTTGCTTAGTCCATTCGTCCTGACGACCCGCTATCTTATCCCGCACACTTACTGTGTATCCGTCCCAACAGCGACCCGTGTCCGTGAGGTAGAACACATCGTTCCAATCCGTGTCTATATAGGGTTCGCCAATCACGCCTTGCGACTTGTAGTCATAGTGCTTCCAAAGATCCTTACCGTCCCATTTGCTGGTTGGTGCACCGTGCATGCAGATTGTCTCAACCGCATAATACTGCCGGAAATATGCCAACCATGTTTGAAAATGACTCCACGCTTTCGCTGTATCGCCGTCGCACAGACTCAAGTCCTCGTAATGGTAGCCTATCTCGTGACCCAACGCTACGATAGCACGAATCGCTTCCGGTTGATTGCTCTCTTTTCCTACGCGGAAATAATAGGTCGCGTGCGCACCCAAGGCGTGTTCTATCTGCGCTGTCCTCACGCTGTTCTCAGGCTTCGCATCTACATCGTGTCGCAAGATGACGAACTTGTCGCCTTGTCGCCATGATTTCGTAAGGTACTGACGGTAATCGATGAGCTTGTACCCCTTCCGCTGAAGGTGCTCCAGCAACTCCCGATATATGTCCAGCGTAAAGTCTTTCACTTTTACTTTTTACCTATTATCTCTCCGCTCTAACGGGATTTTCAAGAAAATCACGGTAGGCGAGACGTATTCCGTCTTCGAGTTCGGTCTTGTATGTCCATCCGAGTGCGGTTGCTTTGCTCACGTCAAGCAATTTACGCGGCGTGCCGTCCGGACGTGTGCTGTCCCAAAGAATCTCGCCTTCGTAGCCTACGACTTTAGCCACGAGTTCGGTCAGCGCTTTGATGGTCAACTCCTTACCAGTACCGGCGTTCACGGTTTCATTGCCGCTATAGTTATTCATCAGGAACACGCACAGGTTCGCCAAGTCATCGACGTACAAGAACTCACGCAGCGGACTGCCTGTACCCCAGCACGTCACACTCTTCGCCCCTGCTTCTTTCGCTTCGTGGAAACGACGGATCAATGCCGGCAACACGTGACTGTGCTCGGGATGATAGTTGTCGTTGGGCCCATATAGGTTGGTTGGCATGACAGAAATATAATCCGTGCCGTACTGACGGTTGAGGAATTCGCAGTACTTGAGTCCGCTTATCTTGGCGAGTGCGTATGCCTCGTTCGTCTTCTCCAATTCTCCGGTCAGCAGACAACTCTCTTGCATCGGTTGCGGAGCCATACGCGGGTAGATGCAACTGGAACCCAAGAACTCCAATTTCTTCACGCCGTTCTTCCACGCCGCATGGATGACGTTCATCTCGAGGACCATGTTATCGTACATGAAGTCCGCCAAATGCCGCTCGTTAGCAATGATGCCGCCTACTTTGGCTGCAGCTAAGAACACATACTCCGGCTTCTCCGAGGCAAAGAACGCTTCTACTGCCTCTTGACGACACAAGTCCAGTTCCTTGTGTGTCCGCGTGACGATGTTCGTATATCCCTGCCGCTGCAACTCGCGCACGATGGCACTTCCCACCATTCCGCGATGTCCCGCTACATATATTTTCGAATCTTTCTGCATCATTTGACGATTCCTTTCTCGAGGTATTCGGCGAGGTTAATGTGTTCGCGTGTTACCTTTTGCATGTCGTGCTTCACCATCAGTTCGATGAGTTGCTCGAAACTGGTGCGTTGCGGGTTCCAACCCAACTCACGTTTGGCTTTACTCGGGTCGCCGAGCAAATTCACCACATCGGTCGGTCTGTAGAAATCCGGGCTCACAGCTACAACGACTTTGCCCGTCTTGACATCGATGCCTTTCTCGTCGATACCCTTGCCTTCCCAGCGCAACTCAATGCCTGCGTGACGGAACGCCAAGGTGGCGAACTCGCGCACCGTGTGCTGCACTCCCGTAGCAATCACGAAATCCTCCGGCTTGTCCTGCTGCAGAATCAACCACATGCACTCCACGTAGTCCTTCGCGTAACCCCAATCGCGCCAACTATCCAGATTGCCCAGATACAGGCACTCCTGCAGACCATGCGCGATACGTGCTGCCGCTAAAGTGATCTTACGCGTCACAAAGGTCTCGCCGCGACGCTCGCTCTCATGGTTGAAGAGGATACCCGAGCAGCAGAACATGTTATATGCCTCGCGATACTCCTTGATGATCCAATAGCCGTATAATTTCGCTACGGCATACGGGCTGTACGGATGGAACGGCGTGTTCTCGTTCTGAGGCACTTCTTCCACTTTACCGTAAAGCTCACTCGTCGAAGCCTGGTAGATCTTGCATTTCGCCTCCAGATGATTCGTACGAACGGCTTCCAGCACACGCAGTACACCTACGGCATCCACGTCCGCCGTGAACTCCGGCGCGTCGAACGACACCTGCACATGACTCTGCGCCGCGAGGTTGTAAATCTCATCCGGCTGCACTTTGCCCACCAGTTTCACCAGCGACATCGAGTCGCTCATGTCGGCATAATGCAAGTGAAAATGCGGTGTTCCCTCCAGATGAGCAATGCGCTCACGGTAGTCCACCGAACTGCGGCGAATGATGCCGTGTACCTCGTAACCTTTGTCCAACAGAAACTCCGACAGATAACTTCCGTCCTGCCCCGTCACACCTGTTATTAAAGCTGTCTTTGCCATACTTTATAATAGTCCTTGCGCGTGTGCGAGCACACCTACGCACACAAATCGGCTGCAAAATTACAAAAAAAAATTGATATATGCAAATAAAAAGTATTTTTTTGCGGAAAATTTGCATATGTCAGAAAATTGTAGTACTTTTGCAGCCGCAAAAGTTTTTGAAAGCATCGAATTTTAGTTAAGAATATGGATATTTCGATTATAGTGCCTCTGTATAACGAGGCGGAGTCGCTGCCCCATTTATATGAATGGATCGCACGCGTGATGAAGGAGAATAAGTTCTCTTATGAAGTTATTTTTGTGAATGACGGTAGCACCGATGAGTCCTGGAAAGTGATTCGTGAGTTGAGTGCAGACAGCAAGCCGAAGGCGGTCGTTCACGGGATCTGTTTCCGCAGGAACTACGGCAAGAGTGCGGCGTTGTACTGCGGATTCAAGGCTGCGCAGGGCGATGTGGTTATCACGATGGATGCCGACCTGCAGGACAGTCCGGATGAGATTCCGGAGCTCTACCGCATGATCAAAGAGGAAGGTTACGACCTCGTGAGCGGTTGGAAGCAGAAACGCTATGACAATGCGTTAACGAAGAACTTGCCGTCGAAGCTTTTCAACGCTACTGCCCGCAAAGTGACGGGTATTCAGTTGCACGACATGAACTGCGGCTTGAAAGCGTACCGCAACGAGGTGGTGAAGAATATCGAGGTCTTCAGCGAGATGCACCGCTATATACCCTACTTGGCGAAGAATGCCGGTTTCACAAAGATCGGCGAGAAAGTGGTGCAGCACCGCAAACGTGAGTTCGGTGTGTCCAAGTTCGGTCTGAACCGTTTCGTGAACGGTTATTTGGACTTGATGACGCTGTGGTTCCTAAACAAATTCGGCAAACAACCGATGCATTTCTTCGGTTTGGTGGGCAGCCTGATGTTCTTCATCGGTTTCATCGCGGTGATTGTAGTTGGCGGCATGAAGCTCTACGCGCTGTCGAACCATGTGCAAGCGATGTTAGTGGGCGTGAACCCGTATTTCCATATTGCGATACTGATGATGATCCTAGGTTGCATGCTGTTCCTTGCCGGTTTCCTGGCAGAGCTCATCATCCGCAACAGCCCGAGCCGCAATGACTACCTCATCCGGGAAGAGGTGTAATGTGTAAGGTGTAAAGTGTAAGGGTGAAGGGCATTGACGAGCAAATAGAGACGATTGAGCGTGCGTTGGGCGAACGGATGATTGACCATGCGTTGGTGATTGTGCGCGCCTGGCTGAACGAGTTGGGCGAGAACAATCGCTACGAGTCGGCGTTCGTGCGTATTCAGAAGCGCTACAACGAGGTGTTCTCGCATTGGCTGGTCGATGAGAAGGATGAATTTTACGAGACTTTGGATCAACTGACGGGCGAAACGTATCAGTTGGTAGATGCCGTCTATACAGACATTCGTCTGTGGCGTGGTCTTTCCCCGCGCATGCACGGGTTTAATAAGGAGAACCCGCAGTCCGTGATGCGCTATTTCATGAGTTGTGTGCAGTTCACGAAAGCCGATTTTGATTGGCTTCGCGAAGCGGCTAATGACACGTCGCGTGCGGCGATAGCGTTGATGGCAATCGGAGGATTGTCGAAGAATATCCGGGATTGCTTCTCGTTGGACGCGTTTATGGCGTTAGTGGACTGTATGTCGGCAGAGAACGAGATTGTGGCGGAGCAGACGATGGCGTATGTCTTCATGCTATTAGTGCATTACGATATTCGCATCGATTTCTTCCCGATGTTGCAAGACGCGGTCTTCCATGCTATTGACGCGGAAGGTGACTCCGGCAACCATGCTTTCGAAGTGCTGTGCGCTTTGATTCGTTCGTCGCATCATCGCTGGGCAGAGATGCTCAAAGCCGGTGAAGCTTCGCTGAACCAATTGCCGGACGAAATCCGTAAGTTATTGGAATTGAGCGGCATCAAAGATGACGGCGAGAGTGTCTCCACGTGGATTCCGGAGTCCGAAGCGGAATATATCATGGGTCTGGTGGCTATTTTCCCGGACACATGGTTGTACAAACTGCTGGTAGAAGGCAATATCGAACGCGAATCGACGATTGCGTTTTTGTACTTGTCCATCGGCAAGATGGATCTGCTGTGGGAGAACACCGATCTGGCAGAGAAATGGTTGATTCAACACCTGCGCACCGAGCATGCGGAAGCGATTGATTTCATCAATTATGCTAATTGTCTATGGTTGCGCGGTGACCGCTTTATGGCGTTTGAGAACTATCGCCGTGCGCGTCAGATGTGCAAGAACGCCAAGGATTTCTTTACGCTTTTCCGTCCGTGCCGCAAGCCGCTCGTCGATCACGGCGTGCCGATTGAGCAGGTCTATATGTTGGAAGACCAGTTGCTTAAAAACTAACACCTACTCCGGCGTCGATGAACTCTGCTCGCACGCCGTGCGTTTTCAGTCCTAATTGAACGAACAGATGGTCAAGTACGTGGTACTTGAGCACGAACTGCATGTAGCACCAGCCGTCCTGGTAGTTGCTGGCTTTGGTGAAGTCATAACTGTAGAAAACGCCCCTGTTGAGCGGTGTGCCGGCATCGTCTGCTGCCTTGGCCTCGGCATAAGGCTCAAGGTTCTTGACGGGGTCGAAGATATAGAATCCGACGTGTAATCCGGCGGTAAGACGACCGATGATGAACTCGGGTTGGATACTAAAGCCCACGCGGAAACAGTTCGCCACATTGCTTTGCTTGAGGTATGTTTTGCCGAAATATGTGACTGCCGCACCGGGGTTAGCAGCTGCGAACTCATCGTTTACCGCGGCATAGTAACCATCGTAGAACGCGTCCACACCTGCTCCGAGGCGGAAGATGGACACGGGCACCCAGTATGCCGCGGCTTTGAGCGTAGCGATGCCGAAGAAGAGTTGTCCGTTCTGGTTGTCGGCATAGTAGTTCTGCTTCAGACCACCGGTAGCGCTTATCTCCACCGCCCAGGGTTTGTCCACGCCGTCATAGAGCTTGCGCGGCACGTCGGGTTCGGGCGTCTTCGGCGTGTTCAGATTCGTCGGATGATAGCGCACACCTAACTCGCCGCCGAACATGTTATAACCCGCATTCGGGTGCATCATACTTCCGTTGCTGATGTGCTGCCAACCGCCGTTGAGCGTGATTTCCCACCCGTCTTTGATCGGAAAATCCATGTATAGCTGCAGCGCCAGATAGGCGTTGACGACACTTCCTATCGACCAGTTGGCACCCTCGTGGTCTTTGTACAGATGCGTGCCTTCGTAGGTGTTCGCATAAGTCTTCGTCACCGCTGCCAGACCCACAGAAGGACGGATGCCGATGCGGAAATGCGTGCCGTTGTAGAAGGGTTGGTTCATATAGCCGTAAGCGGCGATTGCCGAACCCAATTTGGCATCGTTGCCAAGGTTCAGATAGCTCAAGCCTACGCCTATCGAGGCATTGTTCCATTGCTGTAAGCAATGCCATCTGCCGGTAGGCAGGAACTCAACGGCGAAGGAAGCACCTAATATCGGGCGCTTGATGAACGGATCGACCTTGCCGTCCGGCATCATCATCGCCGCCGCTCCCGTCAGGCGGTACGCCAAGTCATAACGGATGGTGTCCTTCGCGGCAAATAGCGGCAAAGACAAGCAGATAAAACCTATGATGAGGATGTTTTTTCTCATTTACTTCACTTGTGCGCCTTGGGCATTGAAAGTCTTGCCGTCGCGCTTGATAAGCAATTGACCGCCACGGATGAATTTACGATTGGACGATTGACGATTGACGGTTTCGTCGATAGCGCTGAGTTGGGCGCTTTGGACGAGGCGCACGGCCTGACCGTAAATACGGCTGTTTTTGCCTTGCGGCGACACTTCATATGCATCGAAATAAAGTTGGTAGCCTTGCCAGTTATCATTCGGCGTGGATGCCCAATAATAGCCCATGTAACCCACGTCTCCATCCTCCATGTACACCTCGTTATCCCAGCGATAGCCTGCCGCGGGGAAGAAGACCGCACCCGCATTTTCCATCTGTTTCCATTCCTCGGACGTGAACTCGTTATGCTCGTAGTTCTTGCCGTCCGTATTGGCGTAATAATCGGTTTTGGCGACTAAGCCTTTGGTCGTACCGGCATGAAAAGTGATGCCCGCAGGCGCACTCCAATCGTTCGGCAGCAGAATCAGTCCTTTGACGCCGTCCACTTGTCCCAAGCCGAAGAGCGAAGCGGCATTCGGGCGTTTGAAGAAGAGATAATCCCACTCGTTTTGCGTCATCGTGCGCCATTGGTTCGGGGTGTTGCCGCCGTTGCTGATGGCATTCTCGCCCCACTCGTTGTACACAGGATAATCCTGCCAATCCGAGCTGTAATTGGCGGCATTCGTGCCCGTTCCCCAGCCAAACAGATCCAACCAACCGTCATAGGAAGCGACGGAGATATTCGCGTTCGCCTCGCCGAGCACGGTGAGTTGATTGTCCGCAAACCGCCAAGTGTCCGTAGCAGGCCGATACTGCAGGTTTCCCTTCGAGAAAACGACCTGATCGCCCTGGGCATTGATCGTAAATATACCGTTCAGCGCACCTTCGGTGGCCATCGTGCTTACGGCCATCATCGCCGCGGCACAAAGAGTTAAAATCTTACGCATGATTGAATTGTTTTCCGATTTTGCGGGTGCAAAATTACTACAAAAATCGCACATATGCAAATTTTTTAAGCATTTTTTTGCAATTTACGGAGTTTAACTCCGTGATGGCGGATGGCCTCGAACTATGCAGATAGCGCATGCAACCCTTCGAAACAAGGGCTCCCCTGCCCACGTGCTTTTGCGTACCCCTTCGCAAAAGAACGGTTTCGAGAGGGTTCATGCTATCTCGCGGAGCGGAGGCTATCCGTCATCAAGAAGCGGCAAAGCCGCGGATGGCAAAAAAATGCTAAACTTGCGTATGTGCCGCGGGATGCGATCGTAAGTTCGGAGGATTCCTTGTTGTGCGAAAGCGCAATAAGGGCGTGCCGAAGGTACTACAATTTTTGCATATATGCAAGAGAAAGTTTAGTTTTGTGACGAAAAGAACAGATATTTTTGTGTGAATTGGGTGAATTGTGAATGAATCTGCATGCAATTGCAGGAAAGAGACGAAGAAAAAAGCACCACGTTGAGTGTGGTGCTTAGGATGGCTCAATTGTCTTGATTATATTGTGCCTATTTCGTTGAGCCTTCGACGCTGGTGAACTTGACCATCAGAGCACTGGGGACGATTTTGGCAAGCAGGCGGTAGATCTTGTAAAACACCATCGGCGTATAGGTTGCACTGCCGTTTTCGGCTTTCTGCATTGCTGTCACGGTTACTTGGTCAAGATTCAGATATGGTTGAATAGACATGTTTCCGCTATCCGTGCTGTTCTGATGGAACATCGCCGTGTCCATTTTTTCTCCACCATCGAGGCTTTGGCCGGTGCGGGAGCACGGCCGTAGTTCACAATAGGTGTTGTACCGATCAGGTGTATCGGCGCTCCGTTGCGTGCGTGACCTGTAACTTCCCATCCTTCCGAAGAAATGGTTAACGTACCATCGGCGATGAGCCATTGAGCGGAGGGAACTAGATAGCCTTGCGTATAATAACTCTTGCTGGTGTAATAGAGCGTGCTTCCGCCGATATACACTTCCTCGTCATCCCGGAAACCGGCATACGCACTTCCCGGCTGTTCGCTCAGATTCAGTTCATACGTTCCCTCCGGAATCTCTGTCTCGTCGGTTTTCGTAAAGAGATTGAGCACCACATAACGCACGCATGGGGTGTTACCGATCGTGAGTACATCGTCGCTGTTGACGGCAGATATCTCCCAATAGTTAATTCCCATATCTCTGTAGGTCGTATACATGGCCTGTGCGTTACGTATCGTATCCACCTCCTCGCCTGAGTAATCCGAAGGACCTTTGACCGCATCGGGTTCGGGATAAAAGTCAGACACAGGCACGGCTTTGATACCGCCATGAACAATATCTGCACCTCCTTTAGTGCCGGCGACAACCGGTTCTTGATTGGCTTGCACAACAGGTTGGAATTCTTCGCTGAGGAAAGCTACTACCATGCAGTTCTCCGGCACCCATTCTTTCTTTAGCTCAATACTATACGCCGCGCTGTATTTGCCTTTGGAGACCGTTATCTCATCTCCTTTCGCCTCGGATAAGAAGGCGCGTACGGCATTTGTATGGCGGAATTCCTCCCAACCTTCGTAGGTGGAGTAATAATCGGCTTGTTTATTAATCATGCCGGACTCTTTAACCAACACAGTCAGATAGAGGTTCGGGTGGTCCTCATTGCGGATATATCCGGAGACGTTCACTTTCAACTCACGCGACGCCGCATCATAGGTGTTGGAGATGCGCAGGGATGCGTAGGTCGTTGTTTCAAACTGCGCCTTACTCGTTTCCGGCAGATATCCCGGATTGAACACCGTGCCTTTCCCTTCTCCGTAATTCACTTTCGCGCGGTCAATAGCCATCGATGGAGCACCTTTCACATGCAGCGCCGAGGTGATGGTTTTACTGCCGCTTACGGAGAATTTGTCGGCCTGATAGCCGTAATGATGGAGAATCAAAATCCAATTTGAGTCATTGCCGACAAATGAATGAATACAATCCATGCTGTACGGGCAGTACCCGCAGCCTTGACCGGTAAACTCTTCGATAAGATGTTTTTTGACGAACTCCGATTCATCGGGTTCGATGTCACGCTCGCAGGCTGTGAACGTCAAGCCACAGATACCGGCGAGAAAAATAATTGCAAAATAGCGTTTCATATGCATAATTAGTTAATGATGGTTCCGTTAGGGGTATATGTTTTATCGTTCTGTTGAATCAACAGTTGTCCGTTATGGAGGATCTTATGGGTTACGGTTGACGGGTTACCGGTTACGGTCTCAACGCCTTGTGCACTATAGTTGTAATGCACCGTAATAGTCTGCGTCTCAATGCCGTCATCAAAACGATAGATGATCGTCTCATTCGATCCGGCAACCGGCGTATAATGGCTGAACCAAGTGGCTAAGCCGTTGGGTGTAAAATGCAGGGTCTCGGATAGTTCTCCATTCCCTGCCGTACATTGCCCCGCGCAGCAGAATTCATCTTTCAGCTCGGTCGCCGAGCGAGTGATCGTTACGGAGAGTGGTTCATTGCATAGCAATGTGCCTTCCAGATTCATTTGCATCTCGCCGGAAAGGATGTCCTCTTCGGCTTCCGTGATGGTTAACTCCAGACCTTCCGCCGGCACGTCTCCATAACCGGTAATGCTAATAATCAGTCCTAAAATCCAAAGTAGTTTCATGTGCGTTTAATATATGAAAATCGTTTTTATCCAATAGCATAGCGATGACGCTGCAATGACGCGGATCGCATCCTTCGGGTAGATCAACCGAGATATGTCTTTCCGATGCCTGACCGTTTGTCGGCCCTCCGAACGGCTGGTGGTTCCATGCGGCGCGCAGCACGTGGCGGTGGAAATACTGGGTATTGACCGTTCCGTCCGGCATGGCTTGTACGCCCGCAACGCTGTCTTCAATCAGCCAACAAGCCATATGAGCTTCGATCGAAGGCACATGTTCAATCAGCACATCGACCTGTCTCTGGGTCGTATCGGCAACGGCAGAAACGCAACGGATATACGGAGCTACCGTGTCTTGCATCGCGTCATAGACCATCGTGGCCCATTGGCTCATATCCGCAAAAGAATCGTCCCCCAAGCGCCGCATGTTGACATTGCCCGCAGGGAAGGGAGTCGTCGCCGTGCCGCCCATCCATAGGTAAACAGAGTCCGCTTCCGGGCAGGTGTAGTCATAGGCGCCTTGCGTGAACGGATTGGATGCCGGGTGCAGCGAAACGGTATAGAGTTGTCCCTCGTAGGTTTGCTCAAGGCTTTGCGCCAATTCGGCTGCCGTCGGACAGTTGACACACCGAAAACCGGTGAACTCCAACAGCACGTGACGCCGAACGCTCGTCCGCGTTTCCACAGGTATCAACCTGTCCTCTTCACGTATCACTTCGCATCCCGCCAAAGTGAGCGCCGCTAAAATGTAAACGAATAACTTGCGCATATTCCTTTCATCTGAGGTATGAAACGACAAACACCGCCGGAGCAGTTAAAGCCTTCGCGGGTTTTGGTATATCCTATGTTGGCACGATGGGCACCGTAGTTACAGGTCAACCCGAACGTGTAGTAATGCTCATGCGTGGCATCGGGCGCGAAACCGATATTATATAACCATTGTCCGCTAATCGTCCAGTGGTGATAGAGATTCAACTCATACAGCGCGAAGCACCATTGGCCTTCGTGATTCGGGGAATACAGATACTGCACCTCGCCGCGCATGGACACGTTGTCATTCACTCGCACCCGCGCGTCCAAAACCGCGATGCCCGAACGGATCATACCGCCGTGACCTTCTACCGCATATTGATTGTACGCCTGATACATCAGCATCGCGTTGAGCCACCAGTTTTTGGAAATCCGTTTGTTCAGCTCCCAATGAACGTCTGTGTACGCTTCGCCGATGCCGTTCATGCCGTGGATATAACTCCCGCTCCATTTCATCGTGGTGCCGTAGCGTCCACCCATCTTGGACTTCTTCGACCAGGTATAACGCACTTCGCCCTGCACGGCTAACTCCGCCCCGCTGTAGTTGGTGGCGTACGGGTAGAGCGCCGCCAAGGCATAGGTGTGCTGCTGCGTGAAAGCCGGCATGTGGTTCAATCGTCCGCATAGACCGGTTCCTTGCCGTTCGGAACGAAAACACATGTTGTACGAGTATTTGAATTGGGCCAGTACGGACAGTCCTTTGCGCGAATAGCCGATACTCGCCAGATAGGCTTGACCCGGGTCATACGAGTAATGGTTTTCTGCGCATGGATCATTGGCTTTGCGGGCATATTCAAAAAGAAGTTCAAACCCTTTTACACCAAAACGCGTTCTCACATCTCCGGCACCGACCCATTGCGGCAAGTTATACATATACAGCGTATTTCCGCCGATAGGCGCAATAATGGTGTCAAACGCTTCGTATTTTGATACCCAACTGCCGCCGATAGTCCAGCGGAGGTCATGTTCCTGCATGGCAGCCGACCATTGGTCGATACTCAATTCTATATCTGCGCCTAATGCTGCATCGCGCGTGTAGTTCCATCCCCAGGCATGGTCGGTATAGCAATTCCAATAACGTCTCTGCTTGCCTCCTAACGCGGTCAGATGAATGCCTTTATAGGGTATCAAATCCACTTTTGCGCCACGAAGCGAGCCGTCAATACCGAGTGCCCGGTCTTCATACAAGCTTAGAATCAAACCCGAACCGAATTGTCCGTACACGTCGCCTACCGTGATCTCGCCCCAGTCAAAAGCCGCTGCAACACTCAGATGACCGATTCCGTGGCCCGCAAAACCCGGTTCATCAAACCCGGGCAACGGCCATTGGGTCAGTTCCAGACGCGTACTCGCACGCAAAGCACGGAAATGGGCATGGTTGGAGTCGTTCCGATAGTGCACCGACATATCAAAATAACTATTGCTGTGGTACATCACAGGCGTCCAGTCCAATAGTCCGTCATGCATCAGTCCGCCGCTCACATATACCGTGTCATTTGCCCAAACGGACAAAGGGACAGTGAGTGCGGAACAAAGGATGATGCTACTTAAGATATTTCCGAATATCTTCCTCATCGCCGGTGTTATAGCCTGCGTGATTGTATACCGTTTTGCCTTTGCTGTCTATAACGAACAAATGCGGGATATTCTGCACATTCATAGCGCGTTTAAGTGTACCGTTAGGGTCGAGTAGAACATGATATTCCCAACCGTTGCCGTTCACTAACGACGCCACTTTGTGCGAATCTTGCGCCTGGTCAATCGAGACGATATACATCTCTACGCCCGTCTCCTCTTGCCAGTCCGGGTAGAGCTCTTGAATGGCTTTCAACTCGTTCATGCAAGGCTTGCACCAGGTCGCAAAGAACGAAATAATCACCGGCTTGCCGCTTTTGGCTAATGCAGCCACGTTAACTGTTTTGCCGTCGATATCGCGCAGCGTCACTTCGGGCAACGCCGCCATACTGCTCAGCACCCATAGTGCCAATAGCAAACTTATTCCGATCCGTTTCATAATACTCATTTTAAAATCGGGTGCAAAGGTACTGCTTTTTTCTGAATTGTGCAAGAGAAAGCGGGAATTATTTCCCAAAAATCACGGGATATATACATAGTATATATAAGGTGGTGCAGGATACGATATTGGTCCGATTCGCCTCCTTTCAGACTCTAATGTGCCCCCTTTGCGTGCCCTTTGTGCCGTGTATCGTCTTTTGTGGCAATATTCTACCACTCTCCACGAGGTTTCCACCATGTTCCAATGGATGCTCAATGGATGCTGAAAGGGTGCTCAATGGTTGCTTGTGCCAACCAGAACACCCTTTCATTACCATCTCACCCCCTCTAATCTTCCCTATCTCTCAAATCTGCTGCAAAGATACAAAAAATTTTTGATATATGCAAATTTTTGAGCAGGGAATTGTTAAGAAAATGATATTTAATGGGGTTTTTCTGAAAAATAGGTACAAAAAACTCCGAGGCGCTCGGGGAAGAACGTCTCGGATGAAATAGCGGACGATGAGATTGTCCTACTAATGGACGAAAAGAATGTAATTAATACATTCTTGTTAGTTACTCTAACTTGAAGTTAACCGGTACTGAATATTTTACACGCACAGCTTTACCACGCTGCTTACCCGGTTTCCACTTAGGCATCGACTTGATGACGCGGATAGCTTCTTTGTCCAACGATGGGTCACCACCCGAACGAACAACCTCAATATCATCAATCGAACCATCTTTGTTCACTACGAACTGGCAGATAACACGGCCTTGGATTCCGTTCTCTTGAGCAATAACCGGATATTTCACGTTCTCGCTCAGATACTTGAATAAGGCTTGCTGACCACCCGGGAACTCAGGCATGGACTCAACTAATACAAAAACAACATCATCTTCTGAAGATCCATCGTTTGTTGTTGATTCTGGTACGGCTACTGCCTTACTTTCTGCATCAGGTTTTACATCCGTTTTTAGATAAAATAGCACTTTATTGGATTGTGCATTTACCATTGGCATAAAGATTGCCAATAGAAGTATGATTGTTAATGTCTTTTTCATATTTACTATCATTTAAGTTCGACCGATTATTTTTTCTTTTTCCCTTTGAGAATGCTACTATAGGAATCTGAGGTGTACGCATCAAAAAACTCTACTTTAGACTTGAAATGCAGACCGTTCTTTTCATATTCCTTTGCCACTTTAGGGAATGTCTCAATAAGATATGTGGCAGCGCGATCATAAAAGTATGTCCGTTTCAAGGTATTCAGAATTTCGATTACTTTAGATGTTTCTTCATTCGGTTTCTTGTCAATATTGCTTAAATTGATTTTTTTGATATGAATAGGCACATAATACTTCAGGTCACTTAACTGCTGGAAAGAATCTTCTCTACGAGAAAGCTCTCTTTTAAAGTCTTTGTCTGATCTTGCTTTGTCATATGATAAGTCAAATTCCTCTTGGGAATCAAATAATTGACTCTTTGTATACCAAAGAGATTGTCTGCAAGTCCTTGCAATCCTACCATCCTCCAAATATGCAATAATGTATTTGTACTGCGTTTGGGTATCTTCACATCGATAATCCAAAAATAATTTTTCGACAACTTCTTTTTTCTCCGGGTGTACACTAATATATCCAGCAATATATTTGTCAGGATGATTGAATTTCAAGTTGCGTTCCATATCCTCATTTGTAAGCTCACGGTACTCTGCGATTAACTCTGCTCTATTCGTCTTAGAGAGTGCTGCAATAGTTGATGTCTGCGGCTCTTGTGGATCTAATACCGGGATTTTGGCAGGAAGAACCGAGCCGTCATAATACGGATGTTGTTTGAGTTGATTCATAAGGGAATCATACAACATTGCATAGGCATTACAGTTCTTAAACATGCTTTCAAGATATAGATGCGCTTGGTTATATGCTTCCTGTACCGTTTGCGCATTAACACATGCTTCATCTTTTAATGCCGGAACAGGAATATTCAAACCTGCCTTTGTTAATACCTTATTCAAATTAGAATTATATTGTCTCGTTTCGGTCTCTAAATCCTTATTTGCCTTATAGAAGGCCTTTATCGTGGGCGTTCTTTTTTCATATTCCGGCATGCTGAAGGAAACCAGATTGCGACAATATGACAGGTCGAATTTCTCTTTGATGAGTTCCACATAATTCAAATTTCCATTCTCGTCTTGTGAGGTAATGGTTATAGTGCATTTCTTATCATTAACATAAGCTTCAAATTCTGGTAAACCAAGGATTGTGATGCTCTTAAGATTAGGCAAGTAACTCTTAAAGATATGATTTGAGCCAAAGAATCCGTCATCTGGAAGATACTTTACGGATGCAGGAATGACAAGTGACTTTAGACTCTTCATACCATCAAACGCACCTTTGCTTATCGTTAATAACGTATTAGGCAAATTGAGTGCGGTAATTGTTGGTCTTATTGCATCATAGTCGTATCTAAAAGGTCTCTCTGCTCTTTCCCTTTCTGCTGCATCAAGTGTTGCAAGATCTGTGAGCAACCCATCTCCAAAGAGCGCGGACGACACGTTATATGTGTTTCTTGTGCTTGTTTTGAAATCATACTTAGCAATACCAACTACTTCGTATTTAACACCTTGATACGTCACGTAAGGTGGTACAGTAATAGTTCCGCCTGTCGTTACGAAGTTTTTAATGATTGCGGTAGAATGTTCATCATTAAGCCAATAAACGACTTGATTTATTAACGCATACTCCGCGTGCGCTGCTGAGCAACTTAGAAAAAGCAGCAAATTGAAAATAATTCTTCGTGTTCTCATTGTGTCATAAATCTTAAATTGTTAACCATATTAACATCGGACAATGTGGTCTTTAGTAGAGAACCAATTCGCAATCTTCAACTCTAAATGTATTGTAACTAGAGCTACTAACGTCAAGAATACCCGCAACTACACACCTATGAGGATAATCCAATTGTATAAACGATTCATCATCGGTATATATGTATAGGTCAAGATATTCTGATAATTCTGCTCCTACGTAATTATGCTCCAAACAATATTGATTGCTTGCGTATCGAGTATCTACGCGTCTTATTGTACTAAGGGTAACATCCAACAATATCTTTTTTCCGCTATATTTCTGTTCTGCTTGAATTTTATTGCGACTTATGTCTTGGCGTATTTGGGCTAAACTTGTACATTGGTCGAGGATGTTTTGAACTCTTTCTTGCTGTTCTTCTTCAGCTTCTTTTTGTTTTTCAGCTACATAATCATTGTAAATGAGTTTTGCCACTTCCGCATACATAGCATTACTTCCAATTTCAGAGGTTTGAAACGTTGTGCCAAAGAAAGTAACAGTCTTAATAGTCGATGCATCAAAGAAATGATCTTTGGTTATAGTTAGATTAGCAGAAAATAATGTCTGGCGATATTCATATTCACTTTTTAACCAACTAAAGAACTTTTGGTCGCAATTTTCAAAATAAATTGCAAGATTAGCATAGCCATTTTGGAATTGTTTATACTCGCCGAATAATGGAATAGTAATATATTCTTCCTCTTCCATTTCGCCCTCCTCACCTACGGCTGCTGGCAAAGCCGCATCTTCTTCTTCGCCTGTCGCATATTGTAGATGATACCTACTATTCCAAAATACATTGTCTAAAGATACACTATAGAGAGTGTTAGAACCCTTTTGCAGAATGTAATTTGGGATGTCTGACCCCCAATCATTCTTGCCTCGTAGGAAAGTAGCCCAATCTCCTATAGGATAGATTTCGTAAGACTCCAATTCTTCTGTGGAAAATGTATGTTTCATTGGGATTTCTTCCACATCAATTTTTATTTCAGGTTTATCGCTCGGAATAGATAATGAGGAAATTACAATTGTGTATTCCTTGTTAAAATCAATGCTTTGGTATACTTCTTTTAGATTATCAACATATACACCTTTGTCATCTGAGAATACAATACAAGGATGCTTTACCTCTAGTCCTATGGTGCTTGAAAGGATTGTTTTGCCTTCTTTTTCATACTTCTCAATTTTCTTTTCTAATGATTGAGAACATGAAGACATGCAAAAGCAAATTCCGACTAAAAAAAACATTGTGCAGAAAGACATTGACCGCACATTAAATTTTGATTGACATTTCATGGCTTTTTACCCTATAAGTCCGGGCACACTTTAATGGTTAAACATTATTTATTTTGGTCTTTAATATACACAAAAAGCGCGAAGTATTATATCCTTCATCGCAAACATGGCTCTGGTAAAACCGTTAGGGAAACAAAGAGTATAATGCTTCACGCCGATATATGATAGTCGATAGTGACATTCATATATGGGGAAGCGTTATTCCTTACTTTGCCCAACCCTAAAAAAGAGAAATTTACCAGATTTCTGTTTGTCAGGACGCAGTAGCAATAAACGCTCTTGATCTTGGTTTTCTCTCCAAAATCGCCTGCAAAATTAGTAAAAAATTATGACATCTCCAAATTTTTGTGCCATTTTTTGTGAAATTGTGCTTATTTCGTTCTTCTAATGGTAACTCGTTATCCTTTTTTACCATCTATTTTGCGGATGCAGTCGGATGCTTTCTCGGAGGAGATGACGCTATGACCTAAGCGGCTTTCTTAGAGGGAATAGACTGAATGAGACGCAGAAGTTGCTCAGAATCGGCCATATCCGTGAAACGTTGTTTGCCATCTGCTGCAGTCAATTTCAACTGGTGACAATTTGTCACCGTTTGATAACTGTACGAAAAATATTTCACATACGCAAATAATTATAAAAAAAATGCAAAAAAATTTGTGTATGTCAAAAAAAAGTAGTATTTCGGCACGCCCCTTCCCTTCGTCAGCGCTATATACTCCACACACTCAGGGCGGGTTCCCTCCGAATCTACGTTCGTGTCCAGCAGCATATATGCCAACTAAGCATTTTTTTGCCATCCGCTCCTTTCGTCGCTTCTGATTATAGAGAGCCTCGCGTTAGCGTATATCAGCATATACTCCTGCAAAAACGTTCTTTTGCGGATGGGGAACGCAAAAGCACGAGCGGGGGGGCACCGTGTTTTTTGAGGAGTATATGCGCTATCTGCATAGTCTTAGGCTCTCTATAATCGCGGAGTTTTACTCCGCCATGCAAAAAAAATGCTAAAAAATTTGCATATGTGCGATTTTTGTTGTAATTTTGCAGCGCAAAAATGTGTTGAGTATGAGAAAAAGTATTCTTCTTCTATCGCTCGTCTTATGTCTGGCGGGCTGTGACAAAGGAACGAACATCGCTTCCGTGATTGCAGAATCCAATCCTATCATGCCGATTCGTATGAGCGGCGACACAACGCAGGTGGTGCTGACCGATTATGTGCCGGTGCTGTACGGCGACACGACCTTATGGAAGGGTTTGCAGTGGACATCGGGCGAAGCGATCGAGTGCATGAACCTCATCGGTACGCCGCAGGTGTTGCGCGAGATGACGATCGTTAACCGCGACCGCTCCATCCACGCCATCACATTCTATGACCAGAGCGGCAGTTTTGCCATTCCCGTTCTGCCGCATAAGCCTGTGCGTCAGGCACTTATCTCGTTGGGTTACGAAGACGATAAGTTGCGCGTAGGATTCTATGACTCGGTAGCCAATCCGTCGTTCGAGGCGTATCATCAGAACTGCCTGATTGACCATGATTTATGGCAAGCAGATCCGGACGGCACGTGGACATTGGATCTATCGGGCATCAAGGCAACCGGTCGCACGTTCCTGCGTGTGTTTGCAGAGGATGATACGTATCTATTCAACGACCTGCTGCTGCCGATGCAGGACGGTAAAATCATCACGGATGCGGCTCAACTGAACCGTCACGACCAGCAGGCACAGGTGCTTTACTCGCTGCTCATCGACCGCTTCTACAACGGCAACGAGGACAACGACTGGAAGATGAACAGTCCCGAAGTGCTGGACATCGTCGATTATCAAGGCGGTGACCTCGCCGGAGTGACGAAGAAAATATGCGACGGGTACTTTGATAAGTTAGGCGTTAACACGCTGTGGATCAGTCCGATAACGCAGAACCCATACGACGCGTGGGGCTGCTATGTATTCAAGAACGGCAATAAATACGATGCGTCGAAACCCTATACGAAGTTCAGCGGTTACCACGGTTATTGGCCGATTTATGCGACGCAATTGGAACAACGCTTCGGTACGCCGGAGGAGTTCCGCACCTTATTAGATAGCGCGCACGCGCATGGAATCAACGTGGTGTTGGATTATGTGGCGAACCACATGCACATCAATTCCCCTACCCTGCAGGCGCATCCCGACTGGCACACGGACTCGATTCTGCCGGACGGAAGGCGTAATTTCGAGCTGTGGGACGAAGCGCGTCTGACGACTTGGTTCGACACACATATACCGTCGTTGGACTTGGAGCGCGAAGAGGTTTGCGAAGCGATGACCGACAGTGCGCTGTACTGGTTGGCGAACTATGAATTGGACGGTTTCCGTCACGACGCATGCAAACATATACCCGAAGGGTATTGGCGTATGTTGGGACAGAAAATCGCTACGCGTTGGCCGGGTCGTGCTATCTGGATGATCGGCGAGACCTACGGCAGTCCGGAACTGATCGGCAGTTATGTGAAGACGGGTATGCTGAATGCACAATTCGATTTCAACGTCTATTTCACGGCACGCGAGGCGCTGTGCGGACTCAAAGGAATGGACGAAGTGATGAACAACGAGTTGACGTCCCTTCGCACCTATGGTGCGCACCATACGATGGGTAACATCAGCGGTAATCACGACCAGATACGTTTTGCTTCTATCGCAGGCGGCGCGATAGACATCTATTCGTCGGGCAAAGAGGAAGGTTGGACGCAGGAAGTGGGTATCGGCGACAGCACGATTGCGTACAAACGCGCGATGCTGCTTGAGGTGCTGAATATGACGCTGCCGGGTGTGCCGTGTATCTACCAGGGCGATGAGTATGCCGAAGTAGGCGGTAATGACCCGGACAACCGCCATATGATGCGCTTTGAAACGCTGAATGCAGAGGAGAAGAAGATGCGCAATGATGTAGCCGAACTGATACACATGCGTCGCAACTCGATGCCGCTGCTGTACGGCGATTTTATTCCGCTCATCGACCGTCCGGACGAGATCGTATTCCAACGAATCTATTTAGGAAAGAAAGTGACGGTAAGTATCAATCGCAATGATTTAACCTACAAAATCCTGACGGATTAATGTGTAATGTTTAATGTGTATATGAAAAAGACATTTTTGCTGGCGTTAGCTGCATTGGCGATGATCAGCTGCGCAGAACAAACGGAGTTGCGTCACCCCAAATGGGCTTATGACGCTACCATCTATGAGTTGAACACACGTCAGGCTACGCCTGAAGGTACGTTTGCAGCCGCCGAAGCCCTGCTGCCGGAGCTGAAGAAAAACGGCATCGACATCATCTGGGTGATGCCTTGTCAACCGATCGGTAAGATCACGCGCAAAGGTACGCTCGGCAGTTACTATTCGATCATCGACTACTGCGCCATCAACCCGGAATTCGGAACGCGTGAGGACTTCGAACATTTCCTCAAAGCCGCTCATAAACAGGGCTTTAAGGTGATTTTGGATTGGGTTGCTAACCACACGGCGCCGGATAGCGAATGGACGAAGAACGAGGGTTGGCACTATCGCGACAGCCTCGGTAACCTGATGGTGCAGTACGACTGGACGGACATCTCCAAGCTGAACTATGACAACCAAGAGATGCGCAACGAGATGCTCAAAGCCATGCATTGGTGGATGGATTCGATCGGTATCGACGGTTTCCGCTGCGATGTAGCAGGCGAGGTGCCGACGGACTTCTGGAATTGGGCGATGAGTGACTTACGTATAAGCCATCCGGATATGTTCACACTCGCCGAGGACGAAGACGAAGCAGATGATTTGACCAAAACGGCATTCGATATGTATTACGGCTGGACGCTGCATAAGTTGATGAACGGCGTAGCGCAAGGCAAGAACAGTGTGGAAGACCTGTGGGCATATTTTGCGAAAGCGGATTCGACGATTCGTCCCGAGGCTATTCGCATGAACTTCATCACAAATCATGATGAGAACAGTTGGCAAGGCACAGAGCAAGAGCGTATGGGCGATGCCGTACCTTTGTTCGCTGCCTTCACGTATGTGGTGCCGGGTATGCCGCTGATCTACACCGGTCAGTTGAGCGGTAACCATCACCGGTTGGAGTTCTTTGAGAAAGATCTGATTGACAAGGACGAAGCGTTCTCTCAAGCCGAATTGTATAAGAAGCTGAATGCATTGCGCGAACGCAACAAAGCGCTATTCAGTCAGGAAGTAGGTGCTCCGATGGTTCGTATCCCGGCAGACAACGAGGCTATCTTCGCTATCGCACGTGAGAAAAAAGGCCGCTGGCACACGAACACGGTGATCGCGGTGATGAACATGAGCGACAAAGAGCAGAACGTGACGCTTGACTTGACGGGTTATGAGGGTTCATACAAGTGTTTATGCGGCAAGAAGCACCAATTTGAGGCTTCGCAGAGCTTCACGCTGAAGCCTTGGCAATTCAAAATTTTTGAGCGATAATAAAAATAAAACTCATTTTTCTTGCGTATATGAAAATTTTGTTGTAATTTTGCGCAAAATTTCAAAAACGAGCTAATTAACATCTATAAATCCTATAAAATTTGTAATAATTATGGTGCGTACAACATTTAATCGCCTTCGTGCAGTAAAAGACAGTCTTCCTCATGGTAGCATGGACGCTATCGCAGCAGAGTTGAATATCTCCGGCGAGGAAGTAAGAGCTTATTTTAACGGTGAGGGTAACGCAGATTATCACATTGAGCCGGGTCCCGATGGCGGTATTGTAGTATTCAGCAACACTCGTATTTTGGAAGTAGCGCTGCGCAAGGCATGGGAAGTGCAGAATGCACTCTAGCTTGCACTAATACTCGCGCGACTACGGGCACGCCCTCATGATAGCGCTACGTATTGTGCAAAAAATGGGCAGATTTTGCAAATTAACACAAAGGGTAATAGCTCTGACGTTTTGCGTCGGGGCGTTGCCTTTTTTCTTCTGCCCGCGTGTACATGCACAGGAAGAGGTGAGTTCGTCTCAGCTTGAGCCGGAGAAGAAAGACGCAGCCTATTATTTCGCGGAATATAAAGAGCCTGTGGGTTTTACCTACGACGTGTTCGCAAAAATACAGACCACGTATTTATGGCGCGGATTGTATGCCGGAGGCGCGAATATACAGGCGGAAGCGACGGTGGGTTACGGCGGTGCGTATGCGAACATGTGGTGGAATGTAGGCGTTACCGATTGGTCGTTCAAACAGTTTGAACCGGAATTGGATATCTCGTTGGGTTTTGCCCGCTGGGGACTGAATATATACCTGCTTTATATCCATAATTTCAACTGCGGGTTCTTTGATTTTCGCAATTATCCGGATCGAGGCAACCGCTTGGAGTTGAATGTGCGCTGGACGGTCAGTAGTAAGTTACCTCTGAGTATCCTTTGGGCTACACGTGTTGCTGCCTCTGACGGATATATCAATGCAGCAGGGGACACAGTACGGGCGTGGTCGAGTTATCTGCAAGTCAGTTACACCCATCATTTCCCGTACGACATCAGCCTCTACGGAGCGTTGGGCATCACCCCTTGGCGCAGTTGTTACACGGGCTATCAACGTGATTTTGCGGTGCAGAACTTAGAGGTTCGTTTGCGCAAAGACTGGAGCGCCAGTGAGCACTGCGGACTGATGGTAGAGGGGCAATTGGTCATCAACCCGTCGGCTATAGCGGCAGACCGCAGTAGCGTGAGGTGGAAGCCCTTGGATCCGGGAAATCAAAGTATCAATGCGAATATAGCATTTGGAGTTTATTTAAAGTAACAAAAAAATAGCAATGAAGAAAATTTTTACATGTGTGATAGCTGCAATGACAGCTATGTCTGTGATGGCGCAAGATGACGCCGAAACGATTGGTTTTGCTTACGAGGCCGGTGCAGAAGTGGTAAGCGCTTATATCTGGCGTGGCCAGTATAACGGAGGTCTGAGTCTGCAGCCGGAAGCCCTTGTGGGTTTTGATGCATTGAGCGGTGCGATTGAGTTCCGTATCGGTGCTTGGGGTAACATCGGTGCGTCCGATTGGCGTTTCCGCAGAGGTGCGGCTACATATACCGATGCAGAAGGTAATGAGATTGACCCGAACACCCGTTTTATGCCGGAGATTGACATCATCGGTTCGCTGTCGCTGTTTGGTCTAAACCTTGGTTTTAACCACTATTACTACTGCGACGGAACGAATTTCTTCAACTGGAAGAGCGTAGCTACTATCGATGCCGAAGGCGGAACGAGTACGACCGAAGTATGGTTAGGTTATAACTTCGGTTATTTCCTCAATCACGGTGCGTATATCAACTGGTACACGACGATTGCCGGTAATGACCTGGTGTATGACGAGTTCGGAGACCCGCATCGCGCTTGGAGTAGTTATCTCGAGTTGGGTTATGACTATAATTTCGAGGACATCGGTCTGACCATCGGTGCGCAATTAGGTATGTCGCCGTGGAGGAGTGATCTGTACGGAAACTCGAAGTTCGCGGTAACGAATATCTCGTTGAAGATTGACAAAGAATGGGAGATTGGCCCGCTGACGTTGGATCTGTTTGCGCAGGGTTCGATCAATCCGGACGGCATCACTCGCGACAATGTGTATGTACATGGTTCGGGTGACGAGAAGCTGTACAATCAGAAACTGAACGGCGTGATCGGTCTCGGATTCTGGTTCTGATGCACGTTAATAAGCAACATATTATCAGTGCGCTGTTAGGTATAGGCTTGGCAGCGTTGCTTATTTGGGGTTGGGATAACGAGGCGAAGGCGCAGTATTTCCACAACGAGGGAAAGGTCTTCGGGACGTATTATTCGATTCGTTACGAGGCGAAACACGACTTGCAGGACAGTATTCAAGCGTCGCTGCAGGCGTTCGATAACAGTCTGAGTCTCTTCAATCCCCACTCTGTGCTCAGTGCTATCAACGACAACCGCGACACGACGACCGATGCGGCTTTTGAAGCCATGTGGACAGAGGCACAACGTGTTTACACGATTTCGGACGGGGCGTTCGATATCACGGTAGCGCCGTTGGTGAAAGCCTTTGGCTTTGGCCGCAAGAGCGATCAGTATGCATCCATCAGTAGTCAGACTATTGACTCGCTGCGTGAGTTTGTGGGTTTTGACAAAGTATCGCTGGTGGAGCATAAAGTGGTGAAGGCTGATCCGCGGGTGCAGTTGGACGGCGGAGCTGTAGCCAAAGGGCAGGCATGCGACCTGATTGCTGCGATGCTGCGCAGGAACGGTTGCGGCAATTATCTGGTGGATATCGGCGGCGAGATCGTGGCACACGGGAAGAATGCCAAAGGAGACAAATGGCACATCGGTATCACAAAGCCGAATCTCAATAACGAAGGCGCGCAAGAGGAGTTGCAAGAGGTGCTGGAAGTGAGCGATATCTGTATGGCAACGAGCGGTAACTATCGCAATTATTACTATGCGGACGGGGAACGTCGCAGTCATACGATTGACCCGCGAACAGGTTATCCGGTGCAGCACTCGTTGCTAAGTGCTACCGTGGTCAGCAGCAGTTGCATGCGTGCCGATGCTTTGGCGACCGCATGTATGGTTGTCGGAGCCGAACAAGCACTCGAACTGATGCAACGCGCCGAAGATGCTGCATGCTACCTGATTGTGGCACAAAATGACAGTTTAGTGACCCTAACATCCCCTAATTGGGCAGAATTGATAGCAAAATAAAAAAAATATTTGCATAATTCAAAAAAAAGCAGTACTTTTGCAGGCTAATTTGGCGAAATGCGCAAAAAAGGATTGTTCATATTGCTCTTGACGGTGCTCCTCACAAGTTGTGGAGAGTACCAGCGTTTGTTGAAATCGCGTGACCCTGAAGAGAAGTATCAGGCGGCGCTGCAGTATTTCAATGACAAGCAGTATGTGAAGGCGCAAACGCTGCTCGATGACGTGGTAGCGTACTACAAAGGGACGGAGCGTTCGGAGGACATTTTGGCATACTTGGCGCGCAGTTACATGGGACAGAAAAGTTATGAATCTGCTACAAGTTATTACCAAGCCTACGTGCGCAATTACCCGAAGGGTAAATATGCAATTGAGGCGCATTTTCAGGTGGGACACTGTCAGTATTTAGAGTCGCCTGACGCACGCCTCGACCAGACCATCACCCGCAATGCAATTGATGCATTCACGCTCTTTGTGGAGCTCTATCCGGAGAGCCCGTACGCCGAGCAGGCATACAAGGAAATGACGGAATTGTATGACAAATTGGCGCTCAAAGAATTATACAATGCTAAGTTATATTATAACTTAGGTTCGTATCTTGGTAATAACTATTTGAGTTGCGAATTGGTATGCAAGAATGCGCTCAAGAATTACCCGAGTAACAAGTACCAAGAGGATTTCAGTTGGCTCATGCTGCAGTCCAAATACCAGCAGATGGTCAACTCATTCGAGGAATTGAAAGTTGACCGTGCCCGTGATACGCAGGACGAATACTATAATTTCATCACCGAGTATCCGGCCTCCAAACATCGCAAAGAAGCCGACCGCATGTTGGTTCAAATCAAGAAAATAGTAAAAGATTAACGAATATGGATTACAAAAATTCTAAAGCCCCCAAGAACACGGTAACACGTGACATCAACCAGCTCACCGAACCGGTGGGAAACGTGTATGAGACCGTGGCTATCATCGCTAAACGCGCAAACCAGATCAGTAGTGGAATCAAGCGTGAGCTGGATGCCAAACTGCAGGATTTCTCGATCCCGCAAGATGCACTCGACGAGACGTTTGAGAACAAAGAGCAGATCGAGATCAGTCGTCAGTACGAGCGTCTGCCGAAGCCAACGTTAATGGCTACACAAGAGTTCATCGACGGCGACCTGGTGTACCGCTCCGGTAACCGCGACGAAGTGTTAAAGTAATGCCTTTACAAGGTAAACACATTTTAGTCGGAATCAGCGGCGGGATTGCTGCGTATAAGATGCCGGAATTGATTCGTTCGCTGGTCAAAGCGGGCGCGGAAGTTCGGGTAACGACGACGCGTAATGCCCTGCAGTTCGTGACCGAACTAACCCTGCAGACCGTTTCCGGTAGCAGGGTTTATTCGGATGTGTTTGCCGCTATCAATGAGCATTCGACGGAGCATATTTCCCTACCCGACTGGTGCGATGTGATGCTGGTAGCACCGGCTACGGCAAACGTGTTAGGTAAGATGGCGTCCGGCATTGCTGACGACGCGCTGACCACCACGTTCTGCTCCTGTGCGGCACGTAAACCGATCGTATTGGCGCCGGCCATGAACGATAAGATGTGGGAGTGTCCTGCTACGCAGCAGGCCGTTCAGACCTTGCGTTCATGGGACAATGTACGTGTGCTGGAACCGGCAGAAGGACAGCTCGCGTGCGGCGTTGTCGGCAAAGGACGGATGCCCGAAGTCGAAGTGCTGCAGGAAGCGATCGAGTATGCGTTGACGCCGCGGACGATGGTGGGTAAGAAGGTGCTTATCACTGCCGGTGCTACGCAGGAACAGATTGACCCGGTGCGTTTTATCAGTAACTACTCCACCGGTAAGATGGGCGTAGCTTTGGCGCAAGCGTGCGCACGACGCGGTGCACAAGTGACACTGGTACACGGGGCAATGAGTCAGGTTGTGTTAGCGCCGTTCGGCACGATCCGTTGTGTGCAAGCACTCTCGGCGCAAGCGATGTATGAAGCCTGTGCTGCCGAATGGCCGAAAGCCGACACCGCGATCTTATGCGCTGCTGTAGCGGACTTCACGCCAGCCGAACGCGCCGAGCAGAAGATTAAGAAAGATGATCTCAAGACTGCAAATTCTCTAACTCTTTCTTTGAAAGAGACAAAAGATATCGCTCGTGCGTTAGGCGAAAGCAAACGTGCAGATCAACAATTGATTGGTTTTGCGCTTGAGACCAATAATGAAAAAGAAAATGCGCTGCATAAGATGCAACGCAAATCGTTGGACGCCATTGTCCTTAATTCTCTTCGTGACGCCGGAGCGGGTTTCGGAACCGAGACCAACCGCGTCACCATCCTTCGCGCAGACGGAAGCTCGGTCGAACTACCGCTGCAAAGCAAAGCGTCTATCGCAGAAGGTATTCTGGATGCGCTTATTTGAAGATGCCGAAGAGTCCTTTTTTCTTCGACTCCTCACCCTCTTCTTTCTCTGCTTCAGGAACGAATTCCGGACGGGCTTCGATGTCTCCTAATTGGCTCTGTACATAAGCGATGACGTCTTGCAAGCCCTCGGTGAAGTGCGCAAAATCCTCTTTGTAGAGGAAGAGCTTGTGTTTTTCGAACGACGGCACTTCGCCTTCTTCACCCTGACGGCGTTTGCTCTCCGTGATACAGAGATACAAATCGTTGTTACGTGCTTTGCGTACGTCTAAGTAGTAAATACGCTTCCCTGCCTTGACGGAACGGCTGTAAACGATCTCCTGTTCGCGTCTTTCTTCTTGATTCTTCTCCATATGATCAACTGTTTTAGTTAAAAATCCGGTGCAAAGGTACGGCTTTTTTTTGACATATGCAAGTTTTATAACAAAAAAATACGGAAAAACGCGCGCGCGCTTGCACATATGAAAATTTTTTTGTAATTTTGCGCCCGATTTTGTATGACTAAGAATCAAAAGCCTATAAAGAAGGAATTATGATAAACAGAACGATGGTGCGGACACGAGTGGTACAGACGCTGTTCGCCTATTATCAAGACAAGGACAAGACGGTGGCTTCCGCGCGCAAGGAGTTGCGTAAGAGTTTTGCGGACACGTATGATCTGTATTTTGTGATGCTGGATTTTGTGAACGAGTTGACTCGCTACGCGCAGCAGCATTTGGAGGAGCAGAGTGCCCGTGCCCGTGCGACGCATGCGAATTGGCAGGCTAACCGTCGATTTGTGGACAATCGTTTGGCGCAGCAGGTGTTTGACAACCGTGCGTTGCGCAGTCGTGTGCAGGAGCAAAGATTGAGTTGGGAGAGCGCTATGCAGGCGGTGAGTGATACGTATCGTCAGTTGACGGAGAGTGATTTTTACCGCCAGTATATGGAGGCGGAGACGTGCACGTATGAGGATGACAAACGTCTGTGGCGGCAGATTTTCCAACACCTGCTGCCGGGGAACGAGGTGTTATATGACGCATTGGACGAGATGGAAGTGGTGTTGGACAAAAGCAACTGGGCGACGGATGCGGACATCGTGATCAGTTATGTGATTAAGACCATCAAGCGTTTCCGGGAAGACAGCACTCCGGACACGCCGCTATTAGAGATGTTCGACAGCGAGGATGAATTGCAATTCGCGATGGACTTGCTGCAGAAAGCGTTAGACGGTCATGAGCAGTACGAACAGTTGATTAACAGTCACTTGAAGGGTTGGGAAGCCGACCGTATCGCGTATATGGATCGCATCATCTTGGAGGCCGCATTGGCAGAGATCACAGAGTTCGAGCAAATCGCGCTAACGGTATCGATGAACGAATATATCGAGTTGGCAAAAGAGTACTCGGGCGAGAAAAGTTACATGTTCATTAACGGCATCCTGACGGAGATCCTTCGCGACCTAAAAAACGAAGGGAAGTTATTTAAGGCGGAGATTCTCAAATAAGTATAAAAATGTTTAAAAAGTTTATATTATGTTAAATTTGATTTTATTGCAGGCAGAAGGCGCTGCACAAGCACAAGGTAGTCAATGGAGTTTCTGGATTATGATGATCCTGATCTTCGTAGTATTTTATTTCTTTATGATTCGCCCTCAGACGAAGAAGCAGAAAGAGCTTCAGAAACAGCGTGAGGCGATGAAGAAAGGCGACAAAGTAGTGACCGCAGGTGGTATCTACGGTGAGATCAAAGAGGTGCAAGACGCCGCTTTCATCATCACGATTGCCAAAGACGTGACCATCAAAGTAAGCAAAGAGAGCGTTTACGCAGACGCTTCGGAGGCTGCTGCTTCGCAGGAGAAGAAGTAAGTGAAGAGCTTTTGGAAAAATATTCGGTTAACGGAGGTTCTGACGTTCCTGCTGTTCGTCGTGTTAGCTGCGTTCATCTGGTACGGTCATGCGATGCACTCTGTACGCACGACGCGTGTGCCTGTTCTTATGCAGTACACGAATAAGCCGGGTGCTATCGGTCTGGGAGAAAAACTGCCGGATACGGTGATGATCGAGGTGCGCGACGCTGGTCAGCAATTGAATATCTACCACAGCGAGCCCTTGCATCTGACGATTAACTTACGCCGTTACATTCAGGGCGAGAAGGGCACGATACACGTCCCTTCGGATGTGCTTCGCCGCAGTATCAGTGACCTATTACAGAGTTCAAGTAGTCTGATTGACACATGGCCGGAAGAAATCACTTGCACGTATTTTACGGAGCAGGAGAAGAATGTTCATGTAGCGACGCGTTGCGAGTTGACCTTGGCAGACGAGTACCAATTGGTAGGTAAACCGGAGCTGAGTCGCACGCGTGTGAAGATCTACGGTCAGGACAAGACGCTGAGCACTATCGACACATTGTTCACCGAAGCGATAGAGCTGGAAGACGTGAGCGACACGGTACAAATGCATGTAGCGTTGGCGCTGCCGCAAGGTGTTCGTGCCGAGGTGGACAGCGTCGATCTGCGCATCATCACCGAGCGTTTCACGGAGAAGAAATTCATCGTGCCGCTGCAGGTGAGCGGTGTTCCCGAAGGAGTACATATACACTTGTTCCCGCATGAGGTGGAAGTAAGTGTGCGCGTTGGCTTGAGTCATTTTGCGCAAGTGATGCCCGAAGACATCAGTGCTAAATGTCACTATTATCCGGAGCAGAAAGAGAAATTAGACGTGGAGTTGCACTATAGTAACCCGTTTATCACGGACGCTTGGGCTTACCCGGGTGTTGTGGAATTTTTGATTGAGTGATGAAAAAGATTCAGATGGTTGACCTGCAGACGCAGTACGCGCACATCAAGCAGGATATTGATGCCGGCATCCAAGAGGTGATTGACTCGGCAGCGTTCATCAAGGGCGCCAAAGTGACGTCTTTTGCGGAACACTTAGAGGCATACACGGGTGCAAAGCATGTGATTCCAGTGGGTAACGGTACGGACGCGTTGCAGATAGCGCTGATGGCGCTGGGGCTGAAACCCGGTGACGAGGTCATCACTCCTACTTTCACCTTCATCGCTACTGCTGAAGTGGTGGCGCTGTTGGGTTTGACACCGGTGGTGGTGGACGTTGAGTGGGAGACGATGAATATGGATGTGGAGTCCGTTCGTCGTGCTATCACGCCGCGTACCAAAGCGATCGTACCGGTACACTTGTTCGGTCAATGCGCCAACATGGAGGCCATCATGGCGCTGGCGCGTGAGCACAACTTGTTTGTAGTGGAAGACGCTTGTCAAGCCATCGGAGCACAGTACACGTTCGCTAATGGCGAGACCAGACAAGCGGGAACGATGGGTCACATCGGTTGCACGTCGTTCTTCCCGTCCAAGAACCTCGGTTGCTACGGTGACGGAGGCGCGATCTTCACCAACGATGATGCGTTAGCCGATAAGATGCGCGCGATTGCTAATCACGGTTGCCGTGTGCGGTATCATCATGACGAGGTGGGCGTGAACAGTCGTTTGGATTCGATTCAAGCTGCTGTGCTGGATGCCAAGTTGCCGCATTTGAATGAGTACATCGCTACGCGTCAACGCGCTGCGACATATTATGATGAGGCGTTCGCAGGCAATGATAAACTGCTCATTCCGGGACGTGAACCCCACTCTACGCATGTATTCCATCAATATACGCTGCGAGTGTTAGGTGCGGATCGGGATAAGTTGCGTGAACAATTGGCAGAACGCGGGATACCTTCGATGGTCTATTATCCCGTGCCGTTGCACCAACAGAAAGCGTACCGTGATGCACGGTATAAAGATGGAGATTTTCCTGTAGCAGAACGGCTGGCAAGTTGCGTACTGTCGCTGCCGATGCATACGGAGTTGGATGAAGAACAGTTGGCATTTATCACTTCCAACGTCCTGGAACTGATAAATATTTAAAATTTTATATTTTAGATTTTTATGCAATCTATCGGACTCAATCAGACATTAACGCAGACAACCAAGTTGTCGCCTAACCAGATTCTGGTCATTCGCATGCTCGAGATTCCTTCTATCGAGTTGAATCAACGTATCAACGAAGAGTTGCAGGAGAACCCTGCGTTAGAGGAAGGAAAGGATGAGTTGGATGAGAAGATTAGAGGGTTAGAGGAAGACGAGTTCGATGATAACTATATGCCGGAGGACGGTTACGAAGATGACCGCGACCCGCTGCAGAACGAAGATTTCAACTACGAGCAATACGTGTCTGACGACGAGACGCCGAGTTATATGCTGCACCAGCAATACAACCCTGCGGATCAAGATCAACGCGAAGTGCCGATCATCGGTGGCAGTAGTCTGATTGAAGAACTGAAATCGCAGATCTACCTGACTAACATGACCAAACCGCAGCGGCATATAGCCAAGTGGGTGTTGGGCAATATCGACGATGACGGTTACCTGCGTCGTACGACCGAGCAGTTGGTAGACGACCTGATGTTCCAAGAGCAGATACAGGTGACCGACGCCGAAATGGAAGACATCGTACAGCAGATAAAAGAGTTCGACCCTCCCGGCATCGCCAGCGCTAACCTGCAGGAGTGTTTGCTAAAGCAACTGGAAGTCAAAGAGCCGCAGACACCTGCTATCGAGTTGGCACACACCATACTGAGCGAACATTTCGATGCGTTCTCGAAACATCATTTCGACAAACTGAAGTTGCGTCTGGGGTGCACGGACGAAGAGTTCCAAGCCGCCGTACAAGAGATTGTGCGCCTTAATCAGAAGCCCGCCAACGCGTTCACCGGTTCGGTCTATGAGACCCAACGCGAAACGATTATACCGGATTTCTTCATCGAAGAGCGGGACGATGAGTTATACGTGGTGCTGAATACAGGTGACATACCTGAGTTGCACGTCAGCCGTGACTATAGCGAGATGCTCAAGGACTATGACTCGATGCCTAAAACCGAAGAGAACAGGCAGGCAGCACAGTTTATCAAGCAGAAATTAGACTCAGCGAAATGGTTCATCGACGCCATCAAACAACGCAACGAAACGCTGATGAAAACGATGACTGAGATCTTGCGGTTTCAATACGATTTCTTCTTGGACGGCGAAGAGACGAGTCTGAAACCGATGGTGCTGCAAGATATTGCTACGCGCACGGGTTTCGATGTATCGACCATCTCACGTGTAAGCAACAGTAAGTATGTGCAGACGCGGTATGGCATCTATCCGCTAAAGTATTTCTTCTCCGAAGCGATGACGAATGCTGAAGGCGATGAGATCTCCACGCGAGAGATAAAGAAGATTTTACAGGAACTGATTGATAACGAAGATAAACGCAACCCACTGACGGACGAACAGTTGGTAGAACTGATGGGCGAACACGGATACCCTATTGCGCGCCGTACGATTGCCAAGTACCGCGACCTATTAGGTGTACCTGTGGCACGTCTGAGAAAAAGCCTATGAAATCGGTCATCGACATAATTGCCAAAGCGCTGAGTGTGCTACTCTATCCGCTTTTTGTACCTACCTATGGGATGGCGCTGTTCTGTTATGCCTTTCATACGCAGGTGGAATCGCTGACGGCTGTATGGTGCATCGTGGCAATTATCGGTACGTTCATTCTCACGTGCGCGCTGCCGATGTCGGCTATCTATTGGTTGATTCGCAAAGGTGAGATCGAAGATATTCAGATAGCCAACGCACAAGAACGAACGGTGCCTTACCTGTACGCGACGATGGGTTTTGCTTTTTGGGCATACCTCGTCATCGCCATTCTGCACGCACCGCTATACATGGGTTTCATCGCCATCGGTGCGGTGGCTGCTATCTTCTGCGTGCTGCTCATCAACCGGCATTGGAAGATCAGCGCACACCTGACGGGATTCGGTGGTTTGTTCGGAGGCCTAATGTGTTACTGTTTGGGCATCGGTGGTTTTCCTACTTGGGGCACTGTGGTATTATGGTCGTGCCTATCGCTCGTTCTTATGTACGCGCGCCTGTA
Organism: Paludibacteraceae bacterium; assembly: GCA_024692565.1. Taxonomy (GTDB): domain Bacteria; phylum Bacteroidota; class Bacteroidia; order Bacteroidales; family Paludibacteraceae; genus Colicola. Next base: position 32,895 of record JAILMN010000005.1, on the reverse strand, counting down.
CCTGAACGCGCACACATCGGCACAAGTGATAAGCGGTTGGTTGCTCGGCATCGTTTGTACGTTTGTTCCCTATTGCATCTATTTCTATGTGGCGTAAGTGTTTATACATATGGATCGGTCTGTTGTGCGCAATGACGGCACATGCGAAGAGTTTGAGTGACAATGCTCAAATCTCTCTTCTCACTTGCACTCCGGGGACTGAATTATACGCGCGCTACGGGCATACGGCTATACGCGTGTTGGACGCAGAGAATGATATTGACATCGCGTTCAACTACGGTATCTTCGATTTTAATACCGATCATTTCTATTGGAAGTTCGTGAAAGGCGAGACCTGGTATGAGTTGGGCGCTTCGCCTATGTGGTGGTTTATGCGCGAATACGACGAGACGAACCGCCCCGTTTATGAGCAGGTACTGAATCTTACGCCGACGCAACGCGAACAAGTGTGGGAAGCGCTGGTGGAGAACTATCAACCACAGAACAGGAAGTATCTTTATAACTTCGTTTTCGATAACTGCGCTACCCGACCCTATCTGCTGATTGCCAAAGCGCTTGGCGACACGATTATCTCAGACTACACGGGTAATACCGGCACAACCTATCGAAAGTTCATTCGCCATTATACCGGTGCGCTCACGTGGTCGAATGCAGGTATCAACTTGCTCTTTGGCTCCAAAGCCGACCAACCGATGACGTCAGACGAACGGTTGTTTTTACCCGAAGAGCTGATGTTCTTCTTGCAGCAGGCGCACTTGAGTGACGGTACGCCGTTGGTTCAAGAAGGCGCTATCGAACCGTTCGTCATCGCCGGAACGCCGTTCTTGACTTCCTGGCCGTTAGGTTTCGCACTATACGTCCTTGCTGTGTTCCTCATCAGTGTCTATGACCGCAAACGCGGTCGCTGGTCGTGGTGGGTAGAACTGGTGGTAGGCATTCCGTATATATTGTTACTGATCATCGTTACATTTTTAACATTCTTCTCCTGTCACCCGCTCGTAGGGTTCGGTTGGAGACTATTGATTATTCCTTTGACACATTTATGCGCAAGACTCGTTTATATAGTACGCTGATATTCAGCATGATAGCTGCTATGCTCTGTGCAGCGCCGCGTTTGACGGTGGTAGCCGTAGTTGATGGACTTTCCGCAGAGAGCTTGAACGCTTTGCGTCCGTATTGGCAGAAAGGTGGTCTGCGAACGTTGAGCGAAGAAGCCTTCCAGACAACGATCCATTACCCGCACTTAGTGTATGGCGGAAATGAGACTACGGCAACGCTCATGACCGGTGCTACACCTGACAGGCACGGATACACGATGGATTCGTATTTTGCCCGTCGTGACCGTCAGATCCATGCGATGCTGGAAGATGAGAGTGTTCGCGGTATAGGTACGTCGTTGCGTTTGTCACCTAACGCGTTACTCTCGCAGACGCTTACCGACCGCATGCGTATGCTTTATCCTGCGGCAAAGATCTACGCAGTCGGTCTGTATCCGGAGACTACGGTGCTGTTAGCCGGTCATGCGGCCAACGCCTGCTGCTGGTTAGACGCCGAGCAACAACAATGGATAGCTACTGCGGCTTATACCGAAGGACTTCCTTCCGCTGCATACAACCAGAACCAGAGCGGTCGCATCGCTACGCTGGCGGCTCGTCAGTGGACACCGCGCATGGATATACCGGCTTACACCTGCCCTACTGCGCAGGAACGAAAGAAAGGTTTTTCGTACGAAGTAGGTGATGTGCTGCTGCATGCGCCTGAGGCCAATACATTAGTTATCGAATTGGCGCTTGCGCTGCAGCAGGCGGAGAAAATGGGTACGGATGCTACACCGGATATTTTGATGCTGGAGTTGAACTCTTTGAGTCCCAAAGCGCAGTCCGACCGCATTGCTTCAGCGGAACACGAAGATCTGTATCTGTGTCTGAATCAAGATTTGGGTTACCTCATGGAGCAACTCGACCGCCGCATCGGTCATGCGAACTATCAGATTTTGGTGGTGGGACGACCGGTGATGGGTACGGATCCAGAGACGCTCAAAGAGATTCACATGCCCGTGCAGCAGTTCAATGCTGATCGTGCGGCAGCGCTTACCGGTACGTACCTGATGGCGCTCTACGGGCACGAACGATGGGTGGACGGTTGCTACGGTCAGTCAATATATCTCAACCGCACGCTCATTGAGCAGAAAAGGCTGAGTTTAGAGACCCTGCAACGTCAAGTAGCCAATTTCCTGATGGACTTCGAAGGCGTGCAGATTGCTATGCCGGGACACGATGCGATGTTATACCCGCAAATGAGTACCACCATCAACAAACGCCATGCAGGCGATGTTGTATTCCTGCTGCAACCCGGTTGGCAGTTGATGCAGAACGAGAAGCAGAGCATCGACAACGTCATCGACGATGACCCTGCGTCACCTCTGCTCTTCTGGAGCGGTACGTTGCGACCTATGCCGCAAGGTCAACTGACCGCAACAAGTGTGGCAGATTTGATATTTTAGAATTAAAATTTTAGAATTATGATATTTCACGAGATTAAAGTACATTATGACCGTCAAACGGGTGAAGACAACCCGGGTAAGGTCAAAGAGGTTTATTTGGTAGATGGCGCCGTTAGTTTTGCGGACGCTGAGAATTGCCTGATGGCGGAGATCAAGCCGTTTATCTTTGGTGACTGCGAAGTGATGAGTTGCAAACGAAGCCAGTTCTTTGAGACTTTCCCCAACGAAGGTGGTGAGTACTGGTACAAAGCACGCGTAGAGATGATCACCATCGACGGTGAAAAAGAAACGCGTAAGAACGTAGCAATGCTGGTACAAGCCAACATGCTGGACGATGCAGTTTTTGCGCTCAAACAGGCACTTAAGTCGTACGACTGCGAGATCATCTCGATGGCCAAAACACCTATCATGGATATCCTTCACGCCGTTCATTGATGCCGCTGCAATTCGACATACGAGCTATCCTCAAGCGCAAAGCACCTAACTCACGCGTGCCGGAGTTCCTCATCCGCTACTTGGAGCGTATCACGCACATCGAGCAGATGAACGCGTTTTTGCGTGTGCACACCACGGAGAAAGACTATGACTTCATTAAGTTGGTACTGGACGAAGAATTAGGTTGCACGGCTTCTATCAGCGGTACGGAAAATATCCCGACGGACAACAAACCCGTTCTCTTCGTTTCCAACCACCCGTTAGGAGGCTTAGACGGAATGATCATCGCGCAGATGATTCACAGCGTTCGTCCGCGCGAATTGAAAGTCATCGTCAACGAACTGCTGATGTACATGGAGCCGATTAACGGTCTATGGGCACCGGTGAATAAAGTGGGACATCTGACCAAAGAGCAAGCTGCCGAACAACAACGTATGTGGGAAAGTGAAACCGATGTGCTTTCGTTCCCTGCCGGTGCGTGCAGTCGTCTGCAACGCATCAACGGCAAATGGCAAGTTTGCGACCTGGAATGGCAAAAGAACTTTGTGCAACGTGCCAAAGAATACAAACGCGACATCGTGCCGATCTATTTTGAAGGACGCAACAGTCGTTTCTTCTATGTATTGGCGCTCATCCGCAAGTGGTTAGGCATCAAACTCAATATTGAGATGCTCTACCTCGTGGACGAGATGTACGGTGCGCACGACAAGCATTTTGATGTACATGTGTTGCCACCTATTCCTTACACTACTTTTGACAACAGTAAAACACCCAAGGAATGGGCTCAATATGTAAAATCTATTGTATATGCAAGCAATAATACCACCTGTTGAAACTGCCCTTTTAGTGAACGAATTAGAGGGTCATTTGTTACGTCCGTCCAATAAAGCAGACAATCTCATCTATGACCTCACGGCGCACGAGTGCCCGAACGTGATGCGCGAGATAGCTCGTCTGCGCGAGATCAGTTATCGTGACGGCGGCGGTGCTACCGGTTTGGAGATGGACATCGACGAGATGGACACGATGGCAAAACCCTACCATCAGTTGATCGTGTGGGATCCGGAACATCAGCAGATCATCGGCGGCTACCGCTATCTGTTGGGTTCGGATGCCGAGATTCGTGACGGTCAACCGTTCATCACTTCGGCGCACCTGTTCCATTATTCGGAGCGTTTCATCCGTGAATTCCTGCCGCAAACCATCGAGTTCGGTCGGGCTTTCGTGCAACCGATGTACCAGACCCGCGAGATGGGTGTCAAAGCACTCTTTGCGTTAGATAATATCTGGGACGGCATCGGCGCTATCATGCACAATCATCCGGAACTGCGTTATATGATCGGCAAAGTGACTATTTATCCCGATTATAACGCTACGGCACGCAAGCTCATCTATAACTATCTGGATTTATACCACCGCGGCGAAGAAGGACTCTTTGCACCATACAAACCGCTGCCTATTGTACCATTAGCTAACTCTCCTTTCAGCGGAGACGATGCACAAGAGAACTATCATATTCTGCAGCGTGCCGTGCGCGAACAAGGTACGGTGATTCCGCCTATGTTCTCGGCATACCTCAATATCACAAACGAACTGCAGTTCTTCGGCAATGCCATCAACGACGAACTGTCGAATGTATATGAAACGGGTATCATGGTGGATTTGACAACCGTTTATCAGGAGAAGAAAGAGCGCTATATCACGCCATACGTAGAATGGTTAAAGAGCAAATAAAAGACATACGGGCTACGTTGCCGGCGCATGTGACTCTTGTCTGCGTCAGTAAATATCAACCGATAGAAGCGATTCGAGAGGCATACGAAGCCGGTGAACGTCATTTCGGGGAAAGTCGTGTGCAGGAACTGCAAAAGAAAGTACCTGCGCTGCCTAATGATATTCGCTGGCATTTTATCGGACACCTGCAGACCAATAAAGTGCGCGACCTGCTGCGTCTGCGTCCGTACCTTATTCAGTCGGTAGACTCCGAACGATTGCTCAAAGCCATCAATGACGAGGCAGCCAAACAGGGAATTGTGCAAGATGTGCTGCTGGAATTGCATGTGGCGAAAGAAGAGACCAAATCGGGGTTAGATAGGACTAATATCGGACTAATCCTAGACAATGCAGCAGCGTATATGCACTCTGTACGCATCGTAGGTCTGATGACGATGGCCACCAATACGGACGACGAAACGGAAATCCGACGCTGCTTCAACGAGGCGAAAGAGGCTCTTGGAACACTGAAGACTCAGAATCCTCCGATTCTATCCATGGGCATGAGCGACGACTATCCGATTGCGATAGAATGCGGTTCAACAATGGTGCGCATCGGCAGTAAGATTTTCGGAGAACGGATGTATCCTCCTACGCCGGTGTTACCCAAAGCAGTGTTCTTTGATCAGGACGGCGTATTGTTCAATTCGATGCCTTACCATGCTAAGTCATGGGTGTTGGCGATGAACGAATATGGTTTTCCGTTCACGGAACGACAAGTTTACCGCAATGAAGGCCGAACGGGTTCGTCTGTCATCCGCGAAGCAGGCGGTGATGACGAAGCCTGTGAGAAGATATACGCAGCTAAGTCCAAGTATTTCAATCAGTTGACTGGAGGACAACTGCCGGAACTGATTTCGGGCATACAAGACATACTGGCATTCCTGCGTGCCAATAATATACAATGTTGGGTAGTGACAGGTTCCGGTCAACGCTCGTTATTAGATAGCCTCACGAGCACGTTCCCAAACGTATTTACCGGTATTATTTCCGCTTTTGATGTCACGCAAGGAAAGCCTAATCCGGAGCCGTACCTCAAAGCGTGGGAACGCAGCGGGTTTGCGAAAAACGAGTGTTGGGTAGTGGAGAACGCACCCTTAGGTATTCGTGCCGGAAAAGCCGCCGAACTGTTCACGATTGCCGTAAACACCGGACCACTGGACGATGCAGATTTGTGGGCAGAGAAAGCCGACCGTGTTTTCCCGAGTATGAAGCATTTATTAGAATGGTTGCAACAACTAAAAAAACTATAATACACTGAACGACATATGTTTACGTTTATTATTGCATTGATTGTCCTGATCGTAGGTTTCTTCACCTACGGCGTGCTGGTAGAGAAAATCTTCGGCGTAGAACCGGAGCGTAAGACGCCGGCGTTGACGAAGACCGATGGTGTGGATTTTGTTCCAATGGCGCCTTGGAGAATCTTCTTGGTGCAATTCCTCAATATCGCCGGACTTGGACCGATTTTCGGTGCGATCATGGGTATTTTCTACGGGCCTGCTGCCTTCCTCTGGATTGTATTTGGAACGATCTTCGCCGGTGGTGTACATGACTATCTAAGCGGCATGTTATCGATTCGCAAAGGTGGTGTGTCGTTACCGGACATCGTAGGAGACGAATTGGGAAACGGCGTGAAAACATTTATGCGCGTGCTGTCGTTAGTACTGCTTATCTTATTGACAACCACGTTCTTAAGTGGTCCGGCTACCCTACTCCAAGGCCTCTGTCCGCTTGCTACTTTTAATTTCAAACTTTCTACGATTCCTATTGCATGGGTACTGATCATATTCGGCTATTATGCTTTGGCAACCGTATTGCCTGTGGATAAACTGATCGGTCGTTTCTACCCTATTTTCGGCGCTATACTGCTTTTCATGGGCATCGGAATTATGATCGTGATGCTGGGTTGGCACAGTAGCGAAATGCCGGAAGTGTTTGACGGTCTGCAGAACCGACAAACAAATGGTTTGCCGTTGTTCCCGATGATGTTTGTCTCGATTGCCTGCGGCGCAATATCTGGTTTCCACGGCACGCAGAGTCCGATCATGGCGCGTTGCGTGACGAACGAACGTCAAGGTCGTTGGATCTTCTATGGAGCGATGGTGGCTGAAGGAATTTTAGCGCTTATATGGGCAGCTGCAGCAGGTTCGTTCTTTGCGGATCCTGAAACCGGATTGTACGGCATCGACGGTCTGCAAGCTTTTGCAGCACAGCATCCGGGTGAGAACATCGCCGCGTTAGTGATTGATAAAGTAAGTCGTTCGTGGCTTGGTACAGTAGGTGGTATATTAGCTATCATCGGCGTGATTGCAGCTCCTATCACCAGTGGCGACACAGCGTTACGTAGCGCACGACTCATCGTAGCAGATTTCCTTAAATGGGACCAACGTCCGATACCGCGTCGCCTGATCATCGCGTTGCCGTTGTTCCTCTGTGTTTTCGGCATGGTTTTCGTGGACTTTAATATCGTGTGGCGTTATTTTGCGTGGACCAACCAGACGCTGGCTACTTTCACCCTTTGGGCAGGTACCGTGTGGCTCTATAAATACCGCCGCGACAAATACCCATACGGCTATCTGATAGCTGCGATTCCGGCTATCTTCATGACCGCCGTTTGCTTAAGTTACATCTTGATTGCACCGGAAGGATTCCATTTACACCTTTGGTAATATGATTAAGAACGCGCAATATATCATCTCGAGTCCGGACGTAAAAGATTGTCCGCAGAGCCGTCTGCCGGAGTATGCGTTTATAGGGCGCAGTAATGTAGGTAAGTCCAGTCTTATCAATATGCTGTGTCATAATCCGAAGTTGGCGAAAACCAGTCAGAAACCCGGTAAGACGCTGTTAATCAACCATTTTTGGGTGGATAACGCTTGGCATTTAGTGGATTTGCCCGGATACGGATACGCACAAGCGGGACAGAAACAACGTGAGGCGCTGAGACGAATGATTGAACGCTACTGCCTGCTGCGTGAACAATTGGTGTGCCTGTTTGTGCTTATTGATTGCCGACACGAACCGCAGAAGATAGATTTAGAGTTTATCGCTTGGCTCGGCGAAAACGGGGTGCCGTTTGCGCTGGTGTTCACCAAAGGAGACAAACTCGGCAAAGTGCGGCTCAAAGAGAATGTGGAAGCCTATAAGACCCGACTGCTTGAAGAATGGGAAGAACTGCCTCCGGTATTCGTTACGTCTTCGGAGACAGGTCTTGGCGGAGAAGAGTTAACCAACTATATTGAAGAATTGAACGAACAAGTAAAATCTTAATAATCGTACATTTTTTAGCGCAAATTTAACCCCGTAATAACCTCGTATTAACCTCGATAAAACCCCGATATACCCTCGATAACGATTTTAATGGGTAAAATCTTAAAAATAGTAAACTTTTTGTTGCTGTGTTTGTGCACAACTTATTTGTACGCGCGTAACGCTCGCGTGTACGGCTATGTTGTCGATCAAGATAATGTGGGTATCGAATTGGCGAACGTGGCGGTGGTCAACAGCGATCGACCTATCGGTACTTCGACCAATAAAAACGGGTATTATGAGTTGCTGTTAGACGAAGCAGACACCGTGGTGCTGAATTATTCGATGATAGGTTATACCACTGTACAACAACGAGTTATCGACTTGCACGACGTGCTTAATATCAACGTGCAACTGCTGACAGATGAGCAGATATTGACGGAGATCGAAGTGCGTGGCATCAAGCATACACAAGGTACGATGGACCATATTGATGCTACTGCAACACGCGTGATGCCGGATGCGACAGGCGGTTCGATTGAGAGTTTGCTGATCACCTTCGCCGGTGTCAGTCAGACGAACGAACTGAGTAGTCAGTATAACGTCCGCGGCGGTTCGTTTGACGAGAACTCGGTATATGTAAACGGCATCGAAGTGCGTCGTCCTTTACTTGTTAGAAGCGGACAACAGGAAGGTTTGAGTTTCGTAAATCCGGAAATGGTGGAGAATGTGTCGTTCTCTGCCGGTGGATACAGCGCCAAATACGGCGATAAGATGTCATCGGTGCTGGACATCGTTTACAAACGTCCGCAAGCTTTTGAAGCCACGCTTAGTGCGAGTCTATTGGGTGCACAACTATACGTCGGTCACGGTGACAGTACCTACAGCCAGATGCACGGCATTCGTTACAAGACCAGCAAATACATGTTAGGCGGCTTGGCTACTGCCGGCAATTATCAACCTACTTATCTGGACTATCAGACCTATATAACCGGACAAGTGGGACGCGGTTGGCGGTTGGATTTCTTGGGTAACGTCAGTCTAAACGACTATCGTTTTACGCCGGACTCGTTGTCCGAATCGTTCGGTGGACAGAATGCCAAGAACCTGAATATCTACTACGAAGGGCAGGAAAAAGACCGTTTTTTGACCGCTTTCGCAGCCTTGAGTGCCAAAGGGCAAGTGAGCCCGGAAGTAGAAATCGGTTTTGACCTAAGCGGCTATTATTCCAATGAGCGGGAGAATTTCGATATCACCGGAGAGTATGTGCTGTCGAATGCGCCGAATGGTGATATAGCGGATGCGCTGGGCACCGGTATTTTCCATCAGCACGCACGAAACAGCCTTGAGGCAGGCGTTGTCACGCTGGCGCATAACGGTACGTGGAAACGCGGAAACAATGCCCTGCAGTGGGGCGTGAGCGGACAAGCGGAACTGATTAGCGACCGTATTAACGAATGGGAATGGCGTGATTCGGCCGGTTATTCGATGCCTGACGACGGTCATTCGATGGAATTGTTTTATACCTTGCGCGGCGATGCGGCGATGCGTTCGGCACGCGTGCAAGCCTACATACAGAACCAACATAAATGGAACACCAAATCCGGTCAATGGATATTGACCGTAGGCGGACGACTGCAGTGGTGGAGTTGGAATAACGAGGTGCTGCCTTCGCCGCGTGCGTCGGTTGAATGGATACCGGGTTGGAAACGCGATGTGTGCTTCCGTTTGGCAACGGGTCTGTATTACCAAGCGCCGTTCTATAAAGAGTTACGCGACACCGTCACCGATGCACTCGGTATCACGCGTCTGCAACTCAATAAAGACCTTAAAGCACAACGTTCGGTACATGTGGTACTGGGTTCGGACTACTATTTCCGCGCATGGGGACGACCGTTCAAACTGACCGCAGAGGCGTATTACAAATATATCGACCGCATGGAGAGTTATACGGTGGACAACGTACGTGTTCGCTACTCCGGCAAGAATGACTCGGAAGGTTTCGCAACCGGTTTGGATTTGAAACTCTACGGCGAATTGGTGCCGGGTGCGGACAGTTGGATCTCGTTCTCCACGATGGTTGCGCGGCAACGATTTGTGCTTGGTCCGCAACCCTCTGCATGGATACCCAGTCCTACCGAACAACGATGGAACTTCTCCATGTTGTTCCAAGACTATATACCCCAACTGCCGCAGTTGAAATTCCACCTAAAGATGCAGTTTGCGGAAGGCCTACCCTTCTATGCGCCGAGGAACAATCAATCCTGGGGTCGCATGCCGGTATATAAACGTATCGACTTAGGTGCAACCTATGTCTTCAACGCCCAAACGGCGAAATTCATGCGTGCCGAGAGCGCCAAACACGTCAAACAATGGGCGATTCAGTTCGAGGTGTTTAACCTTGTAGGATGGAAAAACGTGAACTCGTATTTCTGGGTGGCAGACGCCTACGGCGCACAATGGGCAAGTCCAAATTACCTGACCGGAAGACGGTATAACTTAAAGATAACAGTTGACTTACGATAATGAAAGAAGAAGTAACACCGATGATGAAGCAGTTCCGCGACATCAAAGCGCAGTATCCGGACGCGATGCTGCTCTTCCGTTGCGGCGATTTCTACGAGACGTATGCAGAAGATGCAGTACGGGCAGCAAAGATACTCAATATCACGCTCACGCACCGTTCCAACGGAGGCAGTTCTGCCGCGCAAGCCTTGGAAATGGCGGGCTTTCCGTTTCATGCGTTGGACACGTACTTGCCGAAATTAGTACGGGCAGGTCTGCGTGTGGCGATTTGTGACCAATTGGAAGATCCCAAACTGACAAAGAAACTGGTTAAACGCGGCGTTACGGAACTCGTCACGCCCGGTGTCAGCTATTCAGACACCACCCTTACGCAGAAAGAGAACAACTGGGTAGCGTGTCTGCATTTTGAAAAACATCAGATCGGTGTGGCTTTTCTCGATATCTCTACCGGCGAGTTCTTGGCGGGACAAGGGGACAGCGATTATATTGACAAACTGCTCACGAATTTTGCGCCTAAAGAGGTGCTGTTTGTGCGGGGACGCAAAGCCGAGGTAGAGAACCTCTTCGGCAGCAAATATTTCACATTTGAACTGGAAGACTGGATGCTTGTTGAGTCCACCGCCAAGGAGCGCTTGCAGAAACTATGGGGTGTGTCTTCGCTCAAAGGTTTTGGTCTGGAGAAGATGCCGGCAGGCGTTACGGCAGCAGGTGGTATTTTGATGTACCTCGATATGACCCAGCACTTGCAAACGGGTCATATTCAGCATCTTAGCCGTATTGAAGAAGACAAATACGTGTGGTTGGACCGCTTCACGATTCGTAACCTCGAACTTATTGGCGGTCAGACGGAAGACAGCAAGACGTTGTATGACATCATCGATAAAACGATCACGCCTATGGGTGGACGTATGCTGCATCGTTGGCTTGCGTTCCCGCTCAAAGAGGTGCGACCGATTCGCAACCGCCAAACGGTAGTAGAGCACCTGTTCAAGCACCCGGATGCACGTGAGACCTTGCGCGAGGCGCTGCAAGAAGTAGGAGACCTCGAGCGCATCGTCAGCAAGATTTCCACGGGTCGTATCGGTCCGCGAGAGATGGTGCAGTTGGGGCGTGCGCTCAAAGCAGTCAAACCCATCAAAGAGCTTTGCTCCGACGCGCAAGACAATGCTTATCTGAGTCTGTTAGGAGAAGAACTCGACCCGTGCTCCGAAATGCGCATGCGTATTGAACGCGAGATTGTACCTGACCCGCCGTTAGCACAAGGACGACCGAACATCATCGCACGCGGCGTGGACACCGAACTCGATGAACTGCGTGCTATCCAGACGGAAGGCAAAGACTACCTGCTGCAGATCCAGCAACGCGAGATTGAACGTACTGGTATTCAGAGCCTTAAGATCGGTTTTAACAACGTCTTCGGCTACTACCTCGAGGTGCGTAACACATACAAAGAGCAAGTGCCGCCGGAGTGGATTCGTAAGCAAACACTCGTAGGCGCAGAACGCTATATAACGGACGAACTGAAGGCGTACGAAGAGAAGATTACTACGGCAGAAGAACGCATACAGATTATCGAAAACCGTCTCTATCAGGAGCTGATGCTGGCGCTCAGCGAATGGGTTCCGCAGATGCAATTGGATGCCAACGTATTGGCGCAACTCGACTGCCTGCTCTCGTTCGCTACGGTTGCCGCAGAAAACCGCTATGTGTGCCCGGACGTCAACGACAGTCTCGTCCTCGACATTCGCCAAGGACGCCATCCGGTCATTGAGCAACAGTTGCCGCCGGGCGAACAGTATATCGCCAACGACGTGCTGCTGGATAATAACGGACAACAAATCATCATCATCACCGGACCGAACATGGCAGGTAAGTCTGCCCTACTCCGTCAAACGGCGCTCATCGTCATCCTTGCCCAGATAGGTTCGTTCGTGCCTGCAGAGAGCGCATCAATCGGTATTGTGGATAAGATCTTCACGCGTGTCGGTGCTTCCGATAATATCTCCATGGGCGAATCGACCTTCATGGTCGAGATGAACGAAGCGGCATCCATCCTCAATAACCTCTCCGAACGCAGTCTGGTGCTCTTTGACGAACTCGGACGAGGTACCAGTACGTACGACGGTATTTCGATTGCGTGGGCGATTGTCGAGTATATCCATGAGAACAAAGGTCACGCCAAGACGCTCTTTGCAACCCATTATCACGAACTGAACGAAATGGAGAAGACCTTCGATCGCATTCGTAACTATAACGTGTCGGTGCGTGAGGTAAACGGCAAAGTCATCTTCCTTCGCAAACTCGTGCGCGGCGGCTCGGAGCATAGTTTCGGTATCCATGTAGCCAAACTGGCAGGCATGCCGGTGTCTATCGTGGAACGTGCCAACCGCATTCTGGCGGACCTGGAGCAAGCTGCAAAGAACGGCGACCTGGCGAAACCTACCGAGCACATCGGTGAAACACGAGAAGGAATGCAACTCAGTTTCTTCCAACTCGATGACCCTGTGCTGGAACAGATTAGAGACGAAGTGAAAAGCCTCGATATCAATAACTTAACACCCCTTGAGGCACTTAATAAACTATCGGAAATCAAACGCCTTGTTGGCGGGAAAGGATAATTATGTTTAAGAAACGCTATTTGATCAGAACCATTCTTATTTCGATTGGTATCATCGCTGTATTCTCCTGCGCTTTCGTGGCGGAGCAGTACTACCGCTGGCACGTGAGTAACTTCCGCGCCAAAGATGGCGAACCCCATGCGTATAATATCTATGAAGGTGCAACCATCGACTCCGTGCTGAATCTGTTGCGCGAGGATTACGAGATCAGTTCCGAGACTGACTTGAGCCTGCACATGCGCTATCTGCGGTTTAACACGCCCGAACCCGGACACTATCGCTTCTCCGAGCAGATCGGTGACCGCGAACTGATTGAGCGACTTAAATACGGTTATCAGACACCGGTGAACATCACGTGGAATAATTATGTTCGCACGCGTGAGGAGTTGGCAGGCAAAGTGACCAACCGCCTGCTGATGGATAGCACGGTGCTGCTCCATTACCTCGAGAACGACACTTTCCTTGTGCTCTATGGCCTCAATAAAGAGACCAGCCGTTGCCTTTTTATTCCCAATACGTACGAAGTATATTGGAACATCACGCCCGAGCAACTCTTTGCGCGGATGCAGAAGGAGTATAACACATTCTGGAACGAAGAACGCCGGCATAAAGCCGATTCGATTGGCCTCACGCCGGTAGAAGTAGCCATCATCGCGTCTATCGTGGAAGGCGAAAGCAATAACTCGCGGGAACTGCCTATCATTGCGAGTCTCTATATCAACCGCGTGCGCAAAGGAATGTTACTCCAAGCCTGCCCGACCGTCAAGTATGCCGTAGGCGACTTCAAACTGCGTCGCGTGCTCTATCGCCACCTCGCTACCGACTCGCCTTACAACACCTATAAATACCCGGGCTTGCCTCCTGGACCGATTCGTTGTCCGTCGCCTGCGACACTGGATATAGTGCTGAACGCACCCGAAACCGATGTGCTCTTCATGTGCGCCAACCCTGCGCTGAACAACACGCACATCTTCTCGTCCTCCTATAGCGGACACGCAGCTGCTGCAGCCGAATACCGCCACACGATGGACACCATCAACTGGGAACAATTCGATGCCAGACGCAAAGCCGAACGCGAACAGGCCAAACAACAAGCGGAGCAACAATGATTTGGGACAATAACGAAGATATTCGCCTAATTGAATGCGCCAATAACAGTTCCGTCATTCAGCGTCATCTGAACGATTGTCGGGAAGAACGGCGACCCTATGTATTCATCACTAACACGATGAATATCAAGCCGTTGCGGCGATTGTTAGTGCCTGTATCGATGCTCGAAGAAGAAACCTACAAAGCGGAGATCTGTACTTATCTGGCGCGTAAAACAGGCGCACATATTATCTTGCTGCAAGCCAACGACTACGGTTCCCACGCGCGGCAGAACGTCAACCGCATCATCACGCACATCAAAGCTGTGACGGAGCGCACGGGGGAAAATATCTCCTACGAAGTCGTGCTGGCACGCAAAGACTCGTTCAAACTCATTCGCGAAGCCTCCGAACGGCAGCGTGATTTTCAGCACGACCTGCTTATCCTTACCGCCAGCCGCGACTACGGACTCGATGACCTGCTCTTCGGACCACCCGAACGAAAAGCCATCATGCGTGCACTCGTACCCGTCATGCTCGTTAATCCGCGAGAAGACCTTTTCTCGCTCTGCGATTGACATTTTAATGGCATTTTGTCAACTTTATTTGACATTTTTTAATTTTTGAGCATTTTTTCTGACAAAAATTTGGCCATGTTGCAAAAAAGCTATACTTTTGCACCGTGTTTTTCATGGTATTAGATTTAAGGTTAAATGAAAAAGATTGGTTGTCGTGAGACAACCTTCTTTTTTTGTCCGTTTTTTATGCGCAAATATAGTATGAAACGTCTATTTCTTTTTGTTGCGGTGACGCTGATACCGCTTTGGGCCTTGCAGGCGAAAGTCGGCACGATTGTTAAGGACACTATTCATGGTGTGCCCTGCCGCGTTTATGTGCCCGAAGGCGAAGGGCGCTTCCCCGTACTCTACCTGCAGCACGGCATGTGGGGTAATGAGCATGATTGGATGGAGCAAGGCCATCTGCTGCATATCCTCGACTCGCTCTTGGCCATGAACGCCATCGACGAACGAGTCATCGTCATGCCGGACAACTGCCCGCATCGCGACACGTACGAAGAGGAAAAAGACAATGCAACCAACGGACAATGGGAAGCGCAGTTCGCAGCTTTTATGGCAGAAGCGGAACGCAAGTATCCGATTGACGGCAACCCTCAGACACGCGCTATAGCAGGCCTGTCGATGGGTGGATTCCACACCATGCGTGTCGCGCACGTGCTGGACGGTCAGTTCGCCTACGTCGGCATGTTCTCACCCGCAACCTTCGTGCATGAGTATGCACCCTCAACCAAGGTCTATTGGATTGCTATCGGCAAGGATGATTTTCTATACGAGAGCGTCAAAGAATATCGTAAGTGGTTGGATGACAACCACCTACCCTACACCTATTACGAGAGCGAAGGCGGCCACACCTGGCCCAATTGGCGCGACTACATCATCCGCTTCCTCCCCATGCTCCGTAAGTAATAACGGTTGCTCTCGCGAAACTCCGCACTTCAGCTTCTTCGATTGGAAGTTGGGCATTGGGTTCGTTACAAACTCTAAGAAAGCGTTTATTTAGCTCTAAGGAGCTGAATCTTTTCGGTTTCCGTTTGACCCCACGGAAGTGTATATTGGGTCTCAAGGAACATGATAGTACCACTTTTGCTAAGCGACACTTTGTCGGTCCACGACCACAGAGTGTTGCTTTGTATTTGCCGCTGAATTTCCCCTTTATACTCCTGTTTACGGCTGTCGAGACTATCTTTTGCACGCTCCAATGCAGCCTTGGACAGGTTGCTAAAATCAAGATCAAATGCCAAGATCTGAATGGTCTGGGGATCGAAATTGAAACGGAGAGAATCGTTCTCTAATTGCCATTGTCCGTCGATGGTGAAAGTAAGCGGCGCGATAATCGACACGTTTACATTTTCTTCTTCCACGAAGATACCAATCCGGTAATCCACCTTTGTGGTTAGCGCAGCCGAACGGTCCTTATTGAGTGTGAAAGTCTTGAGTTGATTATCTTTACGCGTTTCCCATGAGCCAACCAGCAATTTCGGCTTGGCATTCATCGTCTTGTTAACATGATCCGTGATGTACCGATTCATGTCTTCGTCAGTGACGTTCATCAGGAATTTATTCTCCTGATTAAGGCTGATCAGCTCATCAATGAAGTCTTGGAAAATACGGTCTCGCGTGAGATATTTGCGCATATATAGGATGACCTCCGGTTGCTTAAATGCCGACCTAATCAAGCCTGCCATCGCCTTTTTGTTCATCATGCCGGCATAGTCCAATTCCGACTCGGGCAGCTGCTTGCGATATTGGAAGATAAAATCTTCGGGCAGCGGTTTTTTACAAGCCGAGCGGTTCTCCATTCCTCGCACCATATTCCTGCGCGATAGATAGCATTGCTGCACATTTTCGCAGAAAGTGATATCACCCAGGTTCTGTATAGCGTCCATACTACCTGAGAACACCAGTTCTGTCGAGTTATCCGCCCACTCCAACTCATCTATCGCATTGTAAAAAAACAGATATTCGCCTGCCATCCAGAGACTGTCCATCGAAACGGTCTCCAATTCGTCCTGATGCGTAAAGAGGTACATCGCAACTTTATAGAACGCATCGTCCTTCTCTTTATACCGAATGAAATTATGTATGATATCGTCGATATCATAGATGGCCATCATCGCTGTCTGACGCTTGGCTTGCTCCTGCTTGTGTCGCTCCACAATATGATCGACTTCAAATGTTAATCCGACACCTACTGCTGTCGCCAATACACCGATCAAAAAATTCTGCCACCATGTGCTGTGTTTGATGCGCTCAATCTGCTGTTTCATTGTATAATCTATTTTCGTTTGCGGCTGCAAAGGTACTACTTTTTTCGGATATATACAAATTATGCAGAACTTTTTTTATAAAAAACGCGCGGGCACTTGCGTATGTCAAAAAAATGTAGTATCTTTGCACGCTAATTTGGATGAATATGGCTTTTACGCATTTACATGTACATAGTCACTACTCGCTGCTGGACGGATTGAGTAAGGTGGAGGAGATCGTGGACAAGTGTCTCATGACGGGAATGAACGCTGTAGCGCTGACCGATCACGGTAATATGTATGGTATCAAAGACCTGCTCGATTACTGCAAAGGCGTGAATAAACGACTGAAAGCGGAGGCAGAGGCAAACGGAACGGAGTTTGTGCCATTCAAACCGATTGTAGGTACCGAGGCATACTGTGCACGCCGCGGACGACACTCGATGAAAGATGACAAAGTCATCACGCCTGAAGGTCGCACGCAGGTCATCGACCGCTCCGGCTGGCACTTGATCCTGCTGGCGAAGAACATGACAGGTTACCACAACCTATGCCGCCTCGTGTCGCACGGCTATATGTCCGACGCGTTCTATCACACGCCGCGTATTGACAAAGAGCTGCTCGAACAATGGCACGAAGGCATCATCTGCTGCTCTGCGTGCCTCGGAGGCGAGTTGCCGCAGAAAATATTGGAAGGCATTGCTAAAGGCGGTGATTTCAGCGAAGCGGAGCAAACCGTACAATGGTTTAAGAACCTGTTTGGCGACGATTATTATATCGAGTTGCAGCGTCATGAAACACAGAAACCCGGTGCGGATGTAGAGGTCTATGAGCGGCAGAAACAGGTGAACCCTGTGCTCATCGAACTCGCACGCAAATATGATGTTAAACTCATCGCTACCAACGATGCGCACTTCGTGAACGAAGAAGATGCCGAGGCGCATGACCGATTGATCTGCTTGAGCACCAACCACTATGTCAACGACGTCAACCGCATGCACTATACCAAGCAGGAGTGGATTAAGACACCCGAAGAGATGCTGGAGATATTCTCCGACATCCCCGAGGCACTGGAGAACACGCAGGAGATCGTGGACAAAGTGGAGATTTACGATATCGACCACGACGCCATCATGCCTAAGTTCGATATCCCCGCTTCGTTCGGTAAAGAAGAAGACTACGAAAGCCGTCTGGCATTCGAGAGCGCGTACCTGCGTTACCTGACGATGGAAGGAGCCAAAGCACGTTACGGTGAAGAGCGTCTCGCCAAAGATGAGGTGCTCAAAGAGCGAATTGAATATGAGCTTAACACCATCATCTCGATGGGTTTCCCTGGGTATTTCTTGATTGTGATGGACTTCATCCGTGCCGCACGCGAAGAACTCGACGTGTCCGTAGGACCTGGTCGTGGCTCGGCTGCAGGGTCAGTCGTTGCCTACTGCCTACGCATCACTGATCTGGATCCGTTAGAGTACGACTTACTGTTCGAGCGTTTCCTCAATCCAGACCGTATTTCCCTGCCCGATATCGATACCGACTTCGAAGATTGCGGTCGCGGCAAAGTGCTGGACTACGTCAGCCGCAAATATGGTGAGACGCACGTGGCGCATATTGTTACCTACGGTAAGATGGCAACCAAGTCTGCCCTCGCGGACGTCGGACGCGTACAACAAGTACCGCTGCCACGCGTTAACGAACTGAAAGGACTTATCCCTGACCGCGAGTTCCCGGACAGCGTGCTTAAAGATCTGCCCAAAGATGCGAAGAAACCCAAAGTCAATTTGCGGAACTGCTATAAGTACATCGAGGAACTGCGGCGCGAGTATGAGCAAGGTGATCCGAACACCCGCTCGATGCTCGAATATGCGGCTCGTTTGGAAGGCACGATTCGGCAAGTAGGCGTTCACGCTTGCGGTGTGATCATCGGTGCAGATGACCTGACTAACTTCGCACCGCTATCCTCCGTCGAAGATAAGAACAGCAAGAAACGTGTGCTCGTGACCGAGTACGACGGGCATGTGGTAGAGTCTGTGGGCCTCATCAAGATGGACTTCCTCGGACTCATCACCCTCACCATTATCAAAGAGTGTCTGCGTAATATCAAGAAAGCCCGCGGCATCGATATCGACATCGATCATATACCTATCGATGATGAACTGACCTACAAACTGTTCCAGGAAGGACGCACGGTAGCTGTGTTCCAGTTCGAATCTGCGGGCATGCAGAAATATCTGCGCGAACTGAAACCTACCGTCATTGGCGACCTCATCGCCATGAATGCCCTCTACCGTCCGGGACCGATGGATTATATCCCGCAGTTCATTCGCCGCAAACAAGGCACTGAAGCCGTGACCTACGACATCCCCGTGATGGAACAATACCTCAAGGACACCTATGGTGTCACGGTCTATCAGGAGCAGGTCATGTTGCTCAGTCGTCTGCTGGCCAACTTCTCCCGCGGCGAGAGTGACAAACTCCGTAAAGCCATGGGTAAGAAACAGATGGCGGTACTGGAGTCCCTGCAAGTGAAGTTCATGGAAGGCGGTAAAGCGAACGGTCACGACCCCAAAGTGCTGGAGAAAATATGGGAAGACTGGAAGAAATTTGCGTCCTACGCCTTCAATAAATCGCACGCCGCATGTTACTCATGGGTGGCATACCAGACGGGTTACCTCAAAGCGCACTACCCCGCTGAATTCATGGCCGCTAACCTCACCGTGCACAAAGATGACATCAAAGAGGTTACCAAACTGATGGACGAATGTAAAGCCCTCGGACTGAGCGTCTTGGAACCCGATGTCAACGAATCGGAACTGAATTTCATTGTGAATAAAGAAGGTGCTATCCGCTTTGGTTTAGGTGGTATCAAGGGTGTGGGTGAAGGTGCTGCAGAAGCCATCATCAACGAACGCGAAAAGAACGGCAAATACACTGACATCTTCAATTTCTTAGAGCGCGTTAACCTGCAGAGTTGCAACCGTAAGACGATTGAAAACCTCGCACAAGCCGGTGCTTTCGAATGCTTCGAAGATATATACCGCGAGCAGTTCTTCGGCATCGACAACAATGGTCAGACGGGACTCGACTTACTGATGAACTACGGAAACAAATGGCAGGCAGACAAGGAACTGAACAGCAATTCGCTCTTCGGCGACCTCGATACAGCTGTCGAAGTGAAACATCCGGAACTGCCGCAAGTGCCGCGCTGGGACACGATTGAGCGACTCAATAAAGAGAAAGAACTGATCGGCATATACCTCTCCGCGCACCCGTTGGATGAATACGAATACGAAGTGCGCGAACTCTGTAACATCACGGCTAATGAACTGGTGCAGTTCGAAGCATGGCGCAAACCCGACGCACGTGCCGAAGCAGAGAAACAGATTCGTTTGGAGC
The DNA here is from genome assembly GCA_024692565.1 of Paludibacteraceae bacterium. Classification (GTDB taxonomy): domain Bacteria; phylum Bacteroidota; class Bacteroidia; order Bacteroidales; family Paludibacteraceae; genus Colicola. The sequence goes on along the minus strand of JAILMN010000005.1, from coordinate 12,480 downwards.
AAGCCGAACAACCCGAAGAGAAACTACTACTGCCATCCGAGTTCATCGCGGCACATAAGAACCAAGCGTGTCTGCTTGGTGGTCTGATCACGCAAGCCGAACAGCTGCGCAGTCAGAAAGGTAATCCTTATGGTCGTTACACGATTGAAGACTACACCGGCAGTTACCAGTTTGTGCTGTTTGGCAATGCCTACACCCAATTCGCGCACCTCATGCTCAAAGACCTGTTCGTCATGGTGACGGGCGTGGTACAACAGCGAGGCGCAGGATCCAAGTGGTTCAAGGAAGGCAAAGATGAAGAGGCTGAGTTCGAGTTCATGGTGCAACGCGTCGATATGTTGAGTGAAGCACAAGAGACCCGTACTGAAGGACTGAACATTCGTCTGCAACTCGAGACCATCACGCCTGAAGCTATTGATGAGTTGGCCGATATCGTAGAAGCCAATCCGGGTAAAGCTCGTCTGCATGTAAGCATCTATAACCCGCTTAACAGGCAACAGATAAGCCTCACCGCACGCAATCACGCGGTACGCGTGACACCGCCATTGTATAAATGGCTTTCGCGCAAACGTGCAGAAGGACTACTCGAGTTTAATGTCGTGATGCAGAACTGATAACATGACCTATAGCGAAGCTGTCTCATATTTATACAATGCGCGACCACCGTTTCACATAGTGGGAGCAGCAGCGTATAAACCGGGTTTGGAGAACACCTTGCGTCTGATGGCGCATTTCGGCAACCCGCAAGAGCACTTACGCGCTATACATATTGCCGGCACAAACGGGAAAGGTTCTACTTCACACCTCATCGCAGCTGCACTGCAGGCCTCGGGACTCAAAGTAGGACTATTCACCAGCCCGCATCTCGTGTCCCTCATCGAACGTATTCGCATCAACGGCACACCAATCGCAGAAGCGGAAATAGCTGCATTCATCGGACAAAACAAAACGTTTTTGGATGAACTGCAACCTTCGTTCTTTGAAACCATAACCGCTATCGCCTTCGCTTATTTCGTGCGTGAGAAAGTGGACATTGCGGTGATAGAAGTAGGACTTGGAGGACGATTAGACAGCACCAATGTGCTCACTCCCATCCTATCCGTCATCACCAATATAGGTCTTGACCATACGGAATTTCTCGGTACCACGCTATCGCAGATAGCGAGTGAGAAAGCAGGCATCATCAAGCCCCATGTGCCGGTAGTCATCGGAGAAAGCGATGAGCAGACCCGACCGGTCTTCGAAAACCGTGCTTCCGAATGCGATGCACCGATATATTTTGCCGATGAATGCGAGTATTTACGACGCACACGACGCAAAGTAGCACCCGAATGTGAACTGCAAGGAAACTATCAAGAGAATAACTTGCAGACAGCCTTTGTAGCATTGAGAGAATTACGGATTAAGAATGATGCCATCCGAGAAGGCTTCGCACATGTGTGCGCCACGACCGGTTTACGCGGACGATGGGAGACTTTGAATGAGCACCCATTGATAATCTGCGACACCGGGCATAACAGTCACGGTTTACGATTCGTAGCGCAGCAACTGAGCGAACTGACGAACCCGAATATATACATCGTCTTCGGACAAGTAAATGATAAGGATACCGCTGCCTCCTTGGCTTTACTGCCTTGCGGCGAACGATACCATTATATCTTCACGCGCCCTACTACCCAACGGGCACGGAGTGCACAAGAGATGCTTAAGCTTTGGAGCAAACCCGCAGTCGCCATCGAAGACCCTGAAGAGGCGATTCGTTACGCAAAGCAACAGGCTGCTCCGGAGGATGCGATTTTTATTGGAGGAAGTAATTATTTAGTAGCAGATGCGCTATCATGTTATTCACATAAAGACTGATTTCCCCAAAGAATGGCAACGCGATGTGTTCGACCAACAGATGGCTGAATTAGGTGTCGATACGATAGACGGCGAAGATTATTATATTCCTTCGGCGCTATGGACAGAAAATGCCGATGAAATCGAGCGTTTATGTACTCAAACAGACGGCGTGACACTACTGAATGCCGAAGCGTGCCCTGATGAGAACTGGAATTCCGCATGGGAAGCGGAGCATTCGATGCAAGAACTGCCATTAGGAATCCGAATCGTACCGCATTGTGCGTTTGGTGCAGGGCATCATGAGACCACGTCGATGATTATCTACACGTTAGTTGCTTCGCATCTATCGAATAAAAACGTGTTGGATCATGGTACCGGCACCGGTGTACTGGCAATCTTTGCCAAACGGCTTGGTGCGGCACATGTGATAGCCGTAGATATTGACGAGAAGAGTGTGACCAATGCACGCGAAAACGCCGCTCTCAACGGAGAAATCATCGATGTGCGTTTAGGCGACAGTGTGCCGCACGGAGCCTACGATTTGATCCTTGCCAACATTCATCGCAATATATTGTTGGCTGCGATGCCTGCTTATGCAGCAAATCTGACACCTAACGGCGAGTTGTGGTTAAGTGGTTTTTATGAGTCCGACTGCCCTGCCCTAACGGATGCTGCAGAACAAGAAGGACTGCATCTAAAAGACATGCAAGCGAATGGAGAATGGCGCATGTTACGTTTTTTAAAGAATTGAAAATCAATGAATAAACCTATTGTCATAGTAGCTATCGAGTCCAGTTGTGACGACACCTCATCGGCGGTCATCATAGATGGTATATTACGCAGTAACGTCATCGCGAGCCAGAAAGTGCATGAGGAGTTCGGCGGCGTAGTACCGGAACTGGCAAGTCGTGCGCATCAGCAGAACATACTGCCTGTAGTAGATACAGCCCTCAAACGTGCCGGTGTGACCAAAGATGATATATCGGCTATTGCCTTCACCCGCGGTCCGGGACTCTTAGGTTCACTCCTTGTAGGTACTTCGTTCGCAAAAGGTCTTGCCTTGTCCTTAAATGTGCCGCTAATAGACGTCAACCACCTGCAAGGGCACGTCTTGGCGCATTTTGTGGAAGACGGAACAGGTCTGCCGCACCCTACGTTCCCTTTCCTCTGCCTGCTTGTCAGCGGAGGAAACAGTCAGATAGTGCTCGTGCGCGCATACAACAATATGGAGATCATCGGTCAAACCATTGATGATGCCGCAGGAGAAGCATTCGATAAGTGCGCGAAAGTGTTGGGGCTTCCTTACCCGGGTGGACCTTGGATAGATAAATTAGCCAAAGAAGGCGATCCGAATACCTACCCCTTTGCAAAACCTAATATTGCCGGCTACGACTATTCATTCTCTGGACTCAAGACATCATTCCTGTACACGCTGCGAGACCTGCTGAAGGAACATAACGTGGATACCATCGATGAGTTGGCAGAACGCATTCCTCACTTACGTGAGAATATGTGCGCATCCCTGCAAGCAACCGTTGTGGACATTCTCATGCGCAAACTCAAAAAAGCGGCAAAAGACTTAGGTATCACGCAAGTAGCTGTAGCGGGCGGCGTAAGTGCCAATAGTGCCTTGCGACAAGCCTTCATCGACCACGGCAAGAGATATCGCTGGGACGTGTTTATTCCGCCTTTCTCATTTACAACTGACAATGCCGCTATGGTCTGCCAGGCAGGCTATTTCAAATACTTAGACGGCGACTTCTGTGCGATTGACGAAGTGCCTTATGCCAAAACGCAAATATGAATATACAAGCCCTAAAGGAACATATTAAGCCCTATGAAGACGTCATCATCTTCATGCTCACATTGCTGGTTGCGAACTATTTCTGGAAGTGGACCATGGTGGGCGATGAGAATGGCGACAACGTCACATGGTTCGGTCTGGACGTGACTGCGCCGTTTGAGTTCATGGCGTGTCATATAGCTTCGTTCGTCTATTGGTTGGTCAGCCTGGTACGCGACACCGCCTATATGACCGATGTGCACACGATACGTTTTGAATCCGGCCATGGTACCACCATCATCTGGGGTTGCACGGCATTGAAGCAAAGCTTCATCTGGCTCTGCTTGATATTGACAGTCAAAGGAGGATGGAAACAGAAACTATGGTTTATACCGCTCGGTTGGGTATGTTGCTATGTCTTTAATATCCTTCGGATATTCCTTATCGCGCTGTTCATCGAGCACCACCCCGAGTGGTTCCACATGCTGCACGATTACATCTTCAAATACCTCTTCTACGCGATGCTGTTCGGCTTATGGGTTATCTTTGTTGAAAAGATAAGACCCAACGCTTCATCGCACTAACGATTTTCCAAGTTTTGGATGCCTGTGTAGTATCTCCGGTTAACAGATCCGGGACGCTGTTTCCTGTCTCTTGTTCCGGATAAACGACCATGTAACTGTGGTCTTTAAAGAACCGCTCCAGCATGTTCGGTACTTGTTCGAATAGCGGGTTGAAGGAAGGTGTACTGGGGCGCGCGTTCACCATCACAATCATATCGTCCGGTTTCATCTGTTTCGCCATCATCAGCACGTCTTCATAATCTTCCATTTCGCGGTACGACGCACGTAAGTACTTGCCTTTACGGCGGCAGAAAGCCTGTAGCGCACGCTGCGTATCATCATTAGTAAAGAAGATTACTTTCGCACCGATCTGACTACTCAAACGACGAATAAGACCGAAACAAGAGATGAAATCGTGTTCTTTCTCCGCATAACGAGGTACAGCCACCAATATACGCGAGATCGTATTAAGCGGTTGAGCCGGATGATAGATGATAGCTGCTTTACTCTGGGTATTGACCAATTGGGTAGCTTCCGTCCAATCACTTTCGTTGGTGAAAATCGGTGCCGGCAGTTCGGCCAACTCACTCAACTCACGCAACTCATAGTGTCTATTCTCCGCCACAGTCATCATCAGCCATGAGTCCTCTTTCTTATCCGCCTCCAAGCGCGCCTCTTCTTGCAGCGCCAGTTGTTTAGCCGCATATTCCGTGACGAATGAAGCCGACGTACAAAGTACCAAAATCATCAGCACCGCGGCATTTAAGATCTCAGCATCGAAGATTCCGGTCTCATAGCCAATCGTGACGATAGCTAATGTACCGGCGGCTGTTGCGTGCGTAAGACCGAACATCAATTGTCGCTCAACGCCCTGCAAACCAAAACTCTTCTGTGCCAACCAAGAAGCGAACCATTTGCCGACTAATTTGGTAGCAATCATCACCAGAGCAATGACAATAGTAGCCCACCCGCTCCAAAGGAGCGACATATCGATCATCATACCCACACCCAATAGGAACAAGGGCACGAAGATATTATTTCCCACGAAATTGATTCGCTGCATCACCGGACTGAGGTTCGGTACCAATCTATTGAGCGCCACACCGCAGATGAAAGCTCCGAGGATTCCTTCCAACCCTGCCCAATCGGCCATTAGCGCGGAGATCACCATCATCGTCATGACGATCAGGAATCCGTTCGTAGCATCCTGCCAGCGCTTGAAGAATCGTTGCGCCAACCAAGGAAAAACAATCGTGATCGTGAGAAGTGTAAGCAGAATGCGTCCTAACAGTCCCCAAACACTCAATTGATCCATATAGACGAAATTGCTCTTCAGAATCGCTAATACCAACAGCGACAGCGTGATAGACAACATCGTTCCGCCTACGGCGATATTCACCGATGCATTTTTCTGCACACCATAACGGTCCACGATGGGATACGTCATCAGCGTGTGGCTACCATACATGGCACCCATCAACGCACTCGTCACGCCGTTAAAACCTAACAAGAGACTGGTGCCGAAACCTAAAGCAAACGGGAAGATAAACGAATACAGACCAAAGAGAAGTGCTCGACCACGCTGTTGACGGAAATCATTGACATCGACCTCAATACCCGCCTGCAACATGATGTACAACATGCCAATCTTGCCCAAGGTCTGAATAGAAGTGCCGCTATCAAACAGACCCAATCCATAAGGACCGACGATAATACCCACAAGTATAAATCCCACAATACTGGGGATGCGGATCTTACGGCAGACCATTGGTATCAATAAGATGGTAGCCAACACCAAAGCAATAATGGCAAGCGGATTGGAAATCATATGAATTGACCTGTTATGCTGTTTTTGTTGTTACGTATCGTTTCGACCGTCCCTTCGGCCACAATCGTACCACCGCCTCGCCCTCCTTCTGGTCCCAAGTCAATGATCCAATCGCACGCACGAATGACATCTGTATTATGCTCGATGATGACCACCGTGTTGCCTTTCTCCACCAAACGCTGTAACACATTGAGTAACACGCGGATATCCTCAAAATGCAGTCCCGTGGTTGGTTCATCCAGAATGTACAAAGTCTTACCGGTAGAGGGGCGCGATAGTTCAGTAGCTAACTTGATTCGTTGACTCTCACCACCTGAAAGCGACGTGGAAGATTGCCCCAATTTGATATAGCCGAGTCCCACTTCCTGAATCGTCTTGATCTTACGCAGTATCTTCGGCTGCGACTCAAAGAACTCCACGGCCTGATTAACCGTCATATCGAGCACATCGGCAATCGACTTACCCTTCCAGCGCACCTCAAGTGTTTCGCGGTTATAACGCTGACTACCGCATACTTCGCACGGCACATAGACATCCGGCATAAAATGCATCTGAATCGTCTTATAGCCGTTACCCAAACACTCCTCGCACCGACCGCCTTTCGCGTTGAACGAGAAACGCCCGGCTTTCCAACCGCGTATCTTCGATTCCGGCAGTTGAGCGAACAACTCACGGATATCGCTGAATACATTGGTGTATGTAGCCGGATTACTACGCGGCGTACGACCGATAGGAGACTGATCGACGTTGATCACCTTGTCAATATGCTCGATTCCATCGATACTTTTGTAGGGTAGCGGCTGCTGTTTACTGCGATAGAATTTCTGACTGAGCAGCGGGTACAGCGTTTGGTTGATCAGACTCGATTTACCGCTACCGCTCACTCCGGTCACACCCACCATACAACCCAACGGAATACGTGCGGTGACATTCTTCAGATTATTACCCGTGCATCCGCTAAGCGTAATGAACTTATCCAACTTAACATCATGACGAGCTGACGACATAACGGTTTTCTTGCCATTCAAATACTCTGCGGTCAGCGTGTCGGTTTTCATCAAGTCTGCCGGCGTACCGCTAAACAGCATTTTTCCTCCCAAACGACCGGCTTTAGGACCGATATCCACTATCCAATCCGCTTCGCGCATCATCTGCTCATCATGCTCCACCACGATGACGGAATTGCCCATATCACGCAACTCCTTGAGGCTGTGAATAAGCCGTTCATTGTCGCGTTGATGCAGACCGATAGAAGGTTCATCCAATATATACAGCACGTTTACCAACCGCGAACCTATCTGCGTAGCCAAACGGATACGTTGACTTTCTCCGCCGGAAAGACTCTCACTGCTTCGATTCAGATTCAGATAACTCAATCCCACCGATTGCATGAAGCGCAAACGCGCACAGATCTCTTTGACAATAGGCGCCGCAATCGCTTTCTGCTTATCAGAAATATCCGATGAATCCGACACTTTTGATAGCGTCTTGAGCAATTCATCAATATCCATTTCGGCCAAATCGGCAATCGTATATTTACCGAAACGATAACTCAGCGACTCTTGACTCAAACGCTTACCATGACACTCCGGACACTCGATATACTCGTCCTGCTCTTCACCCTCTTCTTCCGTGTCAGCAGTCATTTCCAATAATTGTTCGTACCAGTTATCCTCCCGAATCGCCTCATCTACTTCATCGTTATCCACTTGCACCTCACCGCTCTTCACACGCCCGAGCCCCTTGCAGCACGGGCACCAACCGGACGGGCTGTTGAATGAGAAAGTGTGCGGCGCAGGTTCCTGGTAACTGAGTCCTGTATCGGGACACATGAGGTTACGACTAAAGAACCGCGTCTTCCCGTTTTCCTCTGCTACCATCATGATGCCGTTACCTTGCGTCATGGCTTTATCAACCGACTGTCGCAAGCGGCGTAGGTCTTCTTCTCCCCCATCCGTCCGCAGTTTGAGGCGGTCCACTACTACCTCTATCGTGTGCGATTTGTAACGGTCCACCTTCATTCCCGGCACTACTTCACGCACCTCTCCATCGACACGCACGTGCAAGAAACCTTTCTTACGGATTGTCTCGAACAACTCTTTGTAGTGTCCCTTCCGGTTATTGATCAGCGGCGCAAGTAACAGAATCTTCTTGCCCGTATATTCGCGCAACAGCAACTCAATAATCTGTTCATCCGTGAATTTAATCATCGGTTTACCGGACAGATAGGAGTATGCCGTGGCCGCACGAGCATAGAGAAGGCGCAGGAAATCATACACTTCCGTCACTGTACCTACCGTAGAACGGGGATTCTTACTCGTCGTCTTCTGATCAATGGAAATAACAGGACTAAGACCGGTGATTTTGTCCACATCCGGACGCTGAATTTGTCCGATGAAACCGCGGGCATAGGATGAAAAAGTCTCCATATATCGCCGTTGTCCTTCCGCAAAAATTGTATCGAAAGCCAACGACGATTTACCCGACCCGCTAAGGCCGGTGATTACCGTCAATCGTTTACGGGGAATAGAGACGTTGATATTCTTCAAATTATGCACCCGCGCACCGATAACTTCTATGGATCCTTCGTCTTTGATCATAAATCGGCCACAAAAGTACTACTTTTTTCTGACATACGCAAGTATAGAGGCAAAAATTACAAAAAAATGCGTATGAATTTGCATATATGCAAAATTTTCCGTACCTTTGTGCCCAAATTGCAAAATAACGAAAAAACACACCTATGGAAACCAATTTTGGCTTTGTACGTGTAGCGGCTGCAGTACCTACTTTGCGAGTAGCAGACTGCGCCTACAATGCTTCGCAAATCAAGCAACAGATCGACGAAGCGATTCAAGAAGGAGTGGAAGTGATCTGCTTCCCGGAACTGAGTTTAACCGGTTATACCTGTGCCGATTTGTTCTTCACGCAAGCGCTACAGCAGAAGAGTATGCGCGAGTTGGAGAGTATCTGCGATTACACGCGAGGTAAAGCGATCATCGCGTTGGTCGGAGCGCCGTTGAAAGTGGGAAACGACCTATTCAACTGCGCCTTTGTCATCACCGACGGTGAAGTAACCGGCGTGGTACCAAAGGTTAACCTGCCGAATACCGGCGAGTTCTACGAGAAACGCTGGTTCACGTCCGGTAGAGCTACGCGTGAGTTCACACCGGGCGGCATCGCACCGCGTATTCCGAAGATAGAGATCTGGAGCGGAGAAGTGCCGTTTGGTACCGATCTGTTGTTCTCCACGCGTAACTATACCTTTGGTATAGAGATTTGCGAAGACCTCTGGAGTCCGCTGCCTCCTTCCACACAATTAGCGATTCAAGGAGCAGAACTGATTTTCAACCTGTCGAGCAGTAACTGTTTGGTGGGAAAGAATGATTTCCGCCGTCAGATGATCAGGCAGCAATCGGCGCGTGTGCATTGCGGTTATATCTACACCTCTTCGGGTGTGGGCGAGTCCACAACCGATGTCGTTTTCTCGGGCAGTACCTATATCGCTGAAAACGGCACTATGCTACAGGAAGGCGAGCGCTTCCAACGCAGCAATTCGATGATCATTCAAGAATTAGACATTGAACGTTTGCGTACGGATAGGCAACGTAATACCAACTTCACCAAAGATCAGGCCGGTCATTACCGAACCATCAATGTAGCGCCTATCGAGCGCGAGATTGAGTTCACGGAACCGCTTCATCGCCGTTTCTCGACAACCCCATTCTTGCCGACCAAACAGGAAGAAGACCAATACTGCATGGACGTCTTCTCCATCCAGACGAGTGCCCTTGCGCGCCGCTGGGAACATACCCACGCGCAGACGCTCGAGGTGGGTATTTCTGGTGGTCTGGACAGTACACTGGCATTGCTGGTATGCGTGCAAGCTGCAGATATTCTCGGTTACGACAGAGAGCGTATCGTAGGCGTGACGATGCCGGGCTTCGGAACCAGCGACCGCACTTATCAGAATGCCCTCAACCTCATGGAGTGCTTGGGTATCACGCATCGCGAGATATCGATCTGCGAGACCACTACGCAACACCTGAGCGACATCGCGCATGATATTGATAATCATGATGTTACCTATGAGAATGCACAAGCACGTGTTCGCACGCTTATCCTCATGGACTTGGCGAACGAACTGAACGGTCTGGTGGTTGGAACCGGCGATCTGAGTGAACTGGCGCTCGGTTGGTGTACCTACAGCGGAGATCAGATGTCGATGTATGGTGTCAACGCCGGAATTCCGAAAACGCTGGTACGCTATCTGGTCAAATATGCAGCAGAAAATCTGTTCGGTGAGGAACTGCGCAGTATCCTGCTTGATGTCGTAGAAACGCCGGTTTCACCGGAACTTTTGCCGACAGACGAAGAAGGAAATATCGCACAAAAAACCGAAGATAAAGTGGGTCCGTACGAATTGCATGATTTCTTCCTGTATTACTTCATGCGTTATGGCTTCACGCGCGATAAGATTCGTTACATGGCGTGCCGCGCATTCGAAGACAAATATGACGAAGAGACTATTGACAAATGGCTCAACACCTTCATGCGCCGTTTCTGCCAGCAGCAGTTCAAGCGCAGTTGTATGCCGGATGGGCCGAAAGTAGTTAGTGTTTCATTATCTCCCCGCGGAGACTGGAGAATGCCGAGCGATGCGAGTTGTATCTGATATATCCCTGCTGCCGTATAACACATTCGGCATAGATGTCAAAGCAAAAACATTCATCGAGTACTACTCGTTGGATGAGTTGCGTCAGGTGCTCAAGGAGCACAAAGGCGAACAAATTCTGCATATAGGGCAAGGTTCCAATTTGCTCTTTACCCGCGATTTCAACGGAATAATTTTGCACTCGGGCATGGCGCGCGCACGCTTCCTCGACGAGGAGACAGTAGAAGCGCAGAACGGACTTCGACTCGATGATCTCATTGCCCAACTGACCGACATGCAGTACTGCGGCATGGAGAAACTGAGCCTTATCCCGGGCGAAGTAGGAGCTTCTGCGGTGCAGAATGTCGGAGCCTACGGCTGCGAAGCCAAAGATGTCATCCTTCGCGTCAACACACTTAATGTCGATACGCTCAAAGAGCGTGTTTTCACCAACGAAGAGTGCCGTTTTGGTTACCGCGACAGCGCGTTCAAGCACGAACTCAAAGGCAAATATATCGTCACTTCTGTCGTTTATCATGTGGAAAAGGGCGATGCAACGAAGACTCGCGAAGAGATCATCCAAACGCGCATGGCGAAACTGCCGACCGTAGGCGAAGTAGGCTCTGCCGGTTCGTTCTTCATGAATCCGTTTGTGCCTGAAGATAAAGTAAATGAATTACTAAAACTCTATCCAGATATGCCTCACTATCCAGTTGGGGCCCCCAGCGTAAACCAGCGAAGCGTTTGCGATGGGGAAAGCGGAGGCACGAGTTGTCCCGTTGATTTAGCGGAGCGGTATCAACATCACAACCTCGTTGCCGAACGCGTCAAAATCCCCGCCGCCTGGCTCATTGAGCAATGCGGATGGAAGGGCAAGACCCTTGGTGGCGCACAGGTATGGCCCAAGCAGCCGCTCGTCATCGTCAATGCCGACCACGCTACCCCGGACGACATCATCGCCCTCGCTGACGCGGTCAGCAAAAGCGTCAAAGACAAATTCGGCATCGACATTCACCCCGAGGTGAACTATATTTAATTATCAATTATCAACTATCAATTATCAATTATAAAAATGGCTTCATTTATTGTAGAAGGTGGTCATAAGTTACATGGCAGTATAACGCCGCAAGGCGCGAAGAACGAAGCGCTTCAAGTGCTTTGTGCCGTGCTGCTTACCAAGGAAACGGTAGTCATCAACAATCTGCCGGATATCCTCGATGTCAACAACCTCATCGACCTCATCGCGTCTATCGGCGTGCGTGTGGAGAAACTCGCAAAAGGTACTTATGCCTTCACGGCGCGCGAACTCGATACCGCCTATCTCCGTAGTGCCGATTTCCTCAAGAAATGCAATAAACTGCGTGGCTCTGTCATGCTCATCGGTCCGCTTTTGGCGCGTCTCGGCGAAGTGACCTACGCCAAGCCCGGAGGAGACAAGATCGGCCGTCGGCGTCTCGATACCCATTTCCAAGGTATGGTCAATCTCGGCGCTACCTTCACCTACGACCAGGAACTGCTTGCCTACCGTTTCAACGGTAAACACCTCAAAGGCGCATACATGCTTCTCGACGAAGCGTCCGTCACGGGTACCGCCAATATTATCATGGCTTCTGTCCTGGCCGAAGGCACGACAACTATATATAACGCTGCCTGCGAACCCTACGTGCAGCAACTATGCCGGCTCTTGAATAAGATGGGTGCGAAGATTAGTGGAGTGGGGTCTAACCTCCTCACCATCGAAGGTGTGAAATCGCTTCACGGCGCGCAGCATAAACTCCTGCCGGATATGATCGAAGTGGGTTCGTTTATC
>JAILMN010000004.1 GCA_024692565.1 Paludibacteraceae bacterium | reverse complement strand
GCCGGGACGAGGTCGGGAGAAGTGGTGCCACGCGCATGACGGAGCGTGCCATCTTTTTTGATGAATTCAAAGTGTACTACGCCTTCGTTCAGGGCGTTTCGTAAATCAGGAATACTCATAATTTTCGGATTTTTTGATGGTGAATTTTTGTAAGAATTGTTCGAATTGTTCGTCCGTCAGACGGAAGAAATCAAGCGCCACTTCGGGCAGCAGAAAGGCGGTTCGGATACCCATTTTACGCAGTTTGTTCAGTCTCCAGCGTCGTCGTGTGTTCTCTGCCGGCGTGACCTCTTGCAGGTTGGACGCACGGTTGTCGATGGGATTGCCGTTGATGTGGTCAATCTGCATGCCGGGTGTGCGTTCGCCGTGCCACGCTTCGTACACGGCGATGTGACAAGCTTTGGAATGGAACCCCCTGACGTACTTATAGTTATGACTGCCGCCTGTGGTCTTGCTGGGGCGGTTGGGGGTGTAGGTAATGGACTGTTTGGTGAGGTGTTGTTGCCTGAGGGCATAGTACCGTTCACCGTCTTCCGAACAATAGAGTTGCGCGTCGCCGCGGCAGGCTTTCGCTTGGCGGTTGTGACGCAGTTGGGTGCCATCAGCCAGATGGATGGCGTGTGGATAAGGTTTTCCGGGTATGTCCACGGCATACCATAATTGAATAGCGTTCATAATGCATCGGATCTTTAGTGCAGCGACGTTGCTACAGCTCAAATCCGGTGCAAAGGTATATAGAAAAAAGGGCTTCCGCAGAAACGGGAGCCCTTAATCAAATAGAAATCAAATGAATCAAATATAAATCAAATAGAAGGCGATTTTTAATCAAATGAATCAAATGAAAATCAAATAGAAACGATCAATAATATGCCGCGAAATTAGGGTATCCATAGTCTATTTCGTCGCCAAAATATGCCTTCAACTCTTCGAAAGTTTGTTTCTTGTTGAAGCCTTTTACATCCAGCACCTCAAGGTCTCGATAGAGCTTCAAGAACTTAGCCAATGGTGGTGCACCGGCTTTGACGGCTTTATGGTACAGAGCCTCAAATTCCTCTATCGTATATGTGCCCAGTTCTGCGAGTTTGTCCGGCACAAGGAAAGGCAGCGGCTTAGCGTCTTGCGTCTCGGCTTTCTGCGGTGCTTTGGAAGGTTGTGCATCAGGCGCAGGAGTGGTGTATGTGATATATACCGGTGCGTTATAAATTGTGCCCTGATTGTTGTCCTGTTTGTACTGTATATTCTGCTGATTCTCCATAATGTGGTACTTAATTTTAAGTTCTGTGTTTTCGGCGGCAAGTTGCTCGTTTTCGGATTTGAGGGCGAGTATCTGCGCGTGGGTGTCAATGAGGAAGTTTTCCTCCGAGAAACGCTTCTCCGCGGAGTGCAGGAAGCGGTCGTAGAGGGTGACTCCGTAGTCGAAATCGGGTTCACGATTTTCGAGGATGAGGTTGCGGCAACTGTTTGCACGGAAGCCTTGCGTGCGTTTAAGCATTGCGGCAAGGACGATCATCGCGACGCGGGTCAGTTGTCTATCGCGGCTGAGACTGTCGTGAGCAATCGCATCGTACTCCAATTGGTCGCCGGAGCACTCGGTGGAGAACATATACGCGGCGAGGAAATGGGCGGTATTCATGATGCGCACGACGGGGATGTCGACGTTGACGTTGTTGTTTTGGAAATGCAGTTGCATAGCGTGAAGTCCGTCGATGAGGACGTCATCGCCGGGGAAGTCCTGGCAGAGCTGATATTCCGTCTGCCGGTCTTGGTAATATGTGCTATGCGGAAAGTGGTGCATCCTTTTTGTCGATTAGCGAAATGGACTGCAAAGGTACGAAGATTTTTTGAATTGCGCAAATCTTACGCACTTTTTCTGGCACTTTCTTCGTAAGTGTTTGACTATCAGACAGAAAAAAAGCTTGGTATGTTTTGGGTTGATTTTGTTCCAAAAAGTACCAAGCTACATCTCTCTCCAGCCGTTGGGCAGCGAGACGTTTTCCATCTCATAGGCGGCTTTGAACAAGGGCGCAATCTCTTCGTTGGTGAAGCCCGCTATACCGCAACCGATACGGGTGACGCGGAAGAGCAGTTCGGGATGCTGCTTGGCGTACGCGATAAACTCATCCACGTACGGACGGATTGTCTCAACACCGCCTTGCATGGTCGGAATGGCATAACATTGCCCGGTGCGACCGACACCGACGCCCATTTCTGCGCCAAAGAGCTTGTGCGCCGTACGCGCCGCACCTCCGCCATGCATTCCGGCGAGGTTGCTGCCAAAGACGAATATCTCATTCGGCTTGAGACTTGTGATATATTCCGGTGTAATACGCACGAGCGCCTTAATTGAGGGTGGCGTTGGATTTGAGATAGACCTCGGTGTAGGGGCTTGATGTGCCGTACTGACGGGTGAGGGTCAGTTTATTGTCTTCGATGACATAGCGGATCTGCTCGTCAAAGGTATCGAACGGCTCTACATACTCACGTGTGGAACCATGAATCCAGCCATGCTGCAGAAAATGCGCAGTGATCACATCGCCTTTCACCTCGTATTTGCCTACAAAGAGCATCACATCATGCGCAGACGGATTAGCCGGGTCATGGGCTTCGTCTTGGAACTCAAACGAGCCGTCGGCTTTGAAGATAACATACAACACATTATACCAACCGTCAGAATTCGGCTCATTGGTATAGCTCCATACGCCTACCAGCGGGCTATTCGCATTGTCCTTTTTGTCACAAGAGGTAAAAGTCAGTACACTTGCTACAAGTGCAACTGCCAAGAATAAGCATTTTTTCATACGATAAGTGATTTATTAGTGTTTGCGGGTGCAAAGGTACAACAAAAAATCCATATATGCAAATAAAAGTGAGAATTTTGGGAAAAATGGGATGGAATAGGGAGGAATAGGTCGGAATAGGGAGGAATAGGTCGGAATAGGTCGGAAGCAAAATTATGGATTACATGCACATGCAGTCGCGCGCGTATGGGGTTGAAAATTGGCAGAAAGGGCATTTATTTGCGATTTGAGCGCATGAGCGAAATCTGTCGGGAGGTTGTCGAAAATGAAATAAAAATGCAAAAAAACGCAAAAAAATTTGCACAATTCAAAAAAAAGCAGTAATTTTGCACGCGATTTAGGAAAGGGGGCTCTATAAAGCCCAATAAAAAAGCAAACAACAATACTATAAACAATCATAACAATGGAAGAAAACAACGAATTGATTCAGAATGATCACATTATTCCGGTGAAGATTGACGAGGAAATGAAGTCCTCGTATATCGACTACTCGATGTCTGTGATCGTGAGCCGTGCGCTGCCGGATGTGCGCGACGGTTTCAAACCTGTTCACCGTCGTGTGCTGTTCGGAATGAACGAGCTCGGAAACACGAGCGACAAGCCGACCAAGAAAAGTGCACGTATCGTCGGTGAGGTAATGGGTAAGTATCACCCGCACGGTGATTCATCTATCTACGGTACGCTCGTGCGTATGGCGCAACCGTGGGCGATGCGTTATTGTCTCGTTGACGGCCAAGGTAACTTCGGTTCGGTCGATGGTGACGGCGCAGCCGCTATGCGTTATACGGAGGCACGTCTGTCGAAACTCGCAGAAGAGATGCTGCGTGACATCGAGAAGGACACCGTAGATATGCAGAATAACTTCGACGACTCGCTCAAAGAGCCGGTTGTGCTGCCTTGCCGTTTCCCGAACTTGCTCGTGAACGGAGCCAGCGGTATCGCCGTAGGTATGGCGACGAACATGCCGACGCATAACCTGAGTGAGGTGATTGACGGATGCTGCGCGTATATCAATAATATTAAGGCGCGCATGCACGACGCGAGCGTTGAGGAGATCACGGTGGAGAACCTGATGGAGTATATCAAGGCTCCGGATTTTCCGACCGGCGGTACGATCTACGGTTACCAGGGTGTGCGTGAAGCTTTCGAAACGGGTCGCGGACGTATCATCATCCGCTCGAATGCCGATATCGAGGCAGACGACAACGGTCGTGAGCGCATCGTGATCACCGAACTGCCGTACGGCGTGGTGAAATCAGACCTTGTGAAGTATATTGCCGAGCTCGTTAACGACAAGAAGATCGAGGGCATCGCTGATATCAACGACCACTCGAAGCGCGATATCCGCATCGTCATCGACGTGAAGCGCGACGCCAACGCACAGGTCGTTCTCAACAAGTTGTATAAGTTCACGGCGCTGCAGTCGAGCTTTGCGGTGAATAACATCGCCCTTGTGAAAGGTCGTCCGATGCTGCTGAACCTCAAGCAGTTGCTGGGTAACTTCATCGAGCACCGTATGGAGGTGGTAACCCGCCGTACGCGCTTCGAGCTGAAGAAAGCCGAGGAGAAAGCACATATATTGGAAGGCTTGATCATCGCCGTTGATAACATCGACGAGGTGGTTAAGATCATCCGCGCAAGCCGTACTCCGGCAGATGCTCAGCTGAATCTCGAGAAGCGATTCAATCTCGATAACCTGCAGTCCAAAGCAATCGTAGATATGCGTCTGAGTGCCCTCACCGGCCTGCGTATCGACGAATTGAAGGCTGAATATGAAGAGATCGAGAAACTGATCGCACATTTGAACGAACTGCTCGCCAGCGAAGAGATGCGTTACGACGTGATCAACGCCGAGCTCATCGAGATCAAAGAGAAATACGGCGACGAACGCAGGACGCAGATTGTGAAGATGGCTACCGAGTTCAACCCGGAGGATATGTATGCGGACGACGATATGGTAATCACCATCTCGCACCTCGGCTACATCAAACGTACGCCGCTGGCAGACTTCCGTCAGCAGACGCGCGGCGGTATCGGTTCGAAAGCCGGTTCGGCTCGTGATCAGGACTTCATCGAGTACGTGCACCAGGCTTCGATGCACTCCACGATGATGTTCTTCACCGAAATGGGACGTCTGTACTGGCTCAAGGTTTACGAGTTGCCGGAAGGCAACAAGCAGTCGAAGGGTCGCGCAATCCAGAATATGATTAACCTGCAGACGGGCGATAAGGTTCGTACCTGTATCAACGTCAAGGGTCTGAACGATCCGGAGTACACGCAGAACCACTTCCTTATCTTCGTGACCAAGAACGGACTGATGAAGAAGACGACGCTCGAGGCTTACAGCCGTCCGCGTGCGAACGGTATCATCGCGCTCGGTCTGCGTGACGGTGATGAACTGATTGGCGTAACGCTGACTGATGGCCAGAGCGAAATGCTCGTAGCTTCGTACAACGGTAAAGTATGCCGTTTCAACGAGGCAGGCGTTCGTCCGATGGGTCGTTCGGCAACCGGTGTGAAAGCAATAACTTTGGAAGAAGATGGCCAAGATCGCGTGATTGGCACGGTTTGTGTAGAGAAAGGTACTGAGAAGACTATTCTCGTCATTTCGGAGAACGGCTTCGGTAAGCGTACCGCGCTCGACGACGAAGAAGGCAATGCGATCTATCGTGTGACGAACCGTGGCGGTAAGGGTGTCAAGACCATCGAGATCACGGAGAAGACCGGTCACCTGGTAGGTATCGAAGCTGTAACCGACGAAGACGACCTGATGCTCATCACCAAGGCTGGTACCGCAATCCGTATGGATATCTCGACTATCCGTCAGACCGGACGTGCGGCACAAGGCGTCAAACTGATCGAACTCCAGAAACGTAACGACACGCTCATGAGCGGTTGCATCGTTCCGAAAGAAGAGGAGGAAGAGGGAAATGGTGACGCTTCGCTGAATGGTGAAAATGATGAGAATGGTGAAAACAACAACGAAAATCAAGAGTAATATGAAAAAGACATTGATTTTGGCAGCTATCGTGCTCATGAGCGCAGGCTGCTACGCACAAAAGAACCCGCTGGTTAAGAAAGCGAAGAGTTACATCAATTCCGAGAAACCCGATTTCTCCGCTGCCCGTGTGGCTATCGAAGAAGCGCTGCAGGCTGAGCCTACCGCCGAGAACTACTACTGGGCTGGTATGATCGGTTATCAGGAGGTAACGAACGAGAACTACAACCAGATGATGGGACAAGGCGCTGACCAGGCTAAAGCCGGTGCGGCTGCTGAGGAGAGTTACAACTACTGGCTCAAAGCAGACGAGTTGGCGATGATCCCGAAGCTCGACAAGAAAGGACGTGAAGTGGTGGATCAGAAGACCCGCAACAACATCGTCAAGAAAATGTCGGAGTACTACAAGAACCAGGAGTTCGTGAAGTACGGTATCTATCTGAACGATCAGAAGGACTATGCCGGCGCGTACAACGCATTCAAACTGCACGTGTCGATTCCCGACCTGCCGATGATGCAAACCGAGAAGATTCAGAAAGAGATGCCGCGTGATACGACGTATCAGCAGTATAAGTACTACGCTGCGATCTTCGCTGTTCAGGCAGAGATGCACGAGGACGCAATCAAGCTGTTGGAGGAACTCAAGGACGGTGACCGCGAGGCTGTGGCAGTTAACCAATTCCTGTATCAGGAGTATGTAGCCGTTAAGGACACCGCTAAGTTCTTAGAGACGCTGCAGAACGCTATCGTTCGCTTCCCGGCTGAGCCGTGGTTCCTGCAGAACCTGATCAACTACTACATCTTCTCCGGTCAGGAGAAGACCGCCGTTGATTACCTGGCACAGGCTATCGAGCGCGAGCCGAACGTAGCACAGTACCATCACATCAAGGGTAACCTCGATGAGAACTTGGGTAACTACGAGGAGGCACTCAAAGACTTTGACGAGGCTCTTCGCTGCGATCCGAAGTTGGCAGACGCTATGGCAGGCAAGGGTAGAGTATATTACAACCAAGCTGTGAAGCTCAACGAGGAGGCTGCGATGATCTCCGATAACAAGGCCTACAAGAAAGCGCTGGAGGAGATGAACGCCATATTCCGCAAATCGCTGCCGTTCTTCGAGCAAGCACATGAGTTGGCTCCCGAAGACCGCACGTATCTGCAGACACTGAAAGGTCTGTACTACCGCTTCCGCAGCGAACCCGGTATGCAAGACAAATACGACGCTGTCGTAGAGAAAATCAATAATCTCTAATGGGTCGTATCTTAGCAATAGACTACGGTCGTAAACGCACAGGATTAGCCGTTACGGATGTTCTCCGCATAACGGCTAATCCGCTGCTTACGATCGAGACCCAAGAACTGATGGGCTGGCTTAAGGACTACTTTGCCAAAGAGCAAGTGGACGAAGTGGTCATCGGTCACCCGACACAGATGAACGGCGAGGATTCGGAGAGTATGAACTATATACGGCCGTTCATGGGGAACTTCAAGAAAACCTTCCCCGACAAACCGATAACTATGTATGACGAGCGCTTTACATCCGTTTTGGCGCACCAAGCTATGCTCGCCGGAGGCATGAAGAAAAAAGACCGGCAAAACAAAGCCGTGGTCGATAAAATCGCCGCGTGCATCATCCTCGAGGGCTACCTCGACTCAAAATCGTAAATCGTAAATCGTTAATTCGTAAATAGAATTATGATACTACCGATATATTTGTATGGTCAGCCCGTACTGAGAAAAGAGGCTGAAGAAATAGAAAACACCCCGGAGCTGAAGCAGTTTATCGCCGATATGTACGAGACGCTGACGCAAGCGGAAGGCTGCGGTTTGGCGGCGCCGCAAGTAGGCAAGCCTTGGCGACTGTTCATCGTGGACGGTTCGGAGTTGGCGGAAGACTATCCGGAGTGCAAAGACTTCAAACGGGCGTTCATCAATCCGGAACTAATCGAAGAATCCGAAGAAACGTGCTCCTATTCCGAGGGATGTCTCTCTCTGCCGGGTATCAGCGAGAACGTTGTGCGTCCGAAAAGCATCGTTTTGCGTTATTTGGACGAAGATTTCAATGAGCATGAGGAAGCGTTCGCGGGCTTCTGTGCGCGTATCGTACAGCACGAATATGACCACTTGGAGGGACATGTGTTCACCGATCGCATCTCGCCGATTCGTAAGACCTTCGTGCGCAACAAACTGCTGGCGATTGCCAAAGGCAAAACCGGTGCCAAATATAAGTACAGACGGAATTAAAGGATGGATTGGATTAACGTCATCATAATGGGTATTGGTCTGGCGATGGACTGCTGCGCCGTGTCGGCGGTGCAAGGTCTCAACCAGCACTCGTGGCATCCGCGGGCATTGCTCATGGCCGCTATCTTCGGCTTTTTCCATATGACGATGCCTATCATCGGTTACTTCGCCGGTACGTTATTCGTGAGCTTCATGCAGCGATACGCACCGTGGATAGCGCTGGCGCTGCTGGGCTTCTTAGGTATCAAGATGATCATCGAATCGTTCCATGCAGACAAAGAGGCAGAGAAGCGTGCTAATTGGCACGTAACGAACCTCTTGCTGCTGGCTGTAGCTACCAGCGTTGATGTCTTGGCTACCGGACTGCTCTTTGTGCCGTACCCCGATTGGCTGGTTCCTTCCGTCATAACGATAGGCGGCATCACGGCTTTGTTCTCCTTAGGAGGCTATCTTTTAGGCGTTTACGTGGGCAAACTGAAGATAAACATGGAATTGGTCGGAGGCTTGGTTTTGATTGCCTTAGGCCTTAAAATCTGGGCAGAAGGGTTCTTATGTTTGTAATCGGCGATAACACATTAGTATCGTTGGACGTCTTGGAGAAAGAGTTCTGCTGCGACCTCGACAAGTGTCGCGGTTGCTGCTGCATAGAAGGGGATGCCGGTGCTCCGTTGACGGCGGAAGAGGAAGAGAAGATACAAAGTATCTTGCCTACGCTTCTTCCGGATATGACCAAAGAAGCCAAAGCTGTGGTCGAAGCACAAGGGATCGCCTATAATGACCCTTCCGGCGAACGCGTGACGTCTATCGTGAACGATAAAGACTGCGTTTTTGCCCGTACCGACCATAACGGCTGGTGTTATTGCCTGATCGAGAAAGCGTACAACGCCGGAAAGATTGATTTTAAGAAACCGATTTCCTGTCATTTGTATCCGATACGTCTGACCAAAATAGGGGACATGACCGGCGTAGAGTACCATCGTTGGGACATCTGTCATTGTGCACGTATATTGGGCAAAAAACAGCATATTCCCTTGTATCGGTTCCTGAAAGAACCGCTCATACGACGTTTCGGACAAGATTGGTATAATGAATTGGAACTAACCGCCACAGAATGGCATAAACAATGCGCGCAGAAATAATCACCATAGGAGACGAACTGCTCATCGGTCAAGTAGTGGACACCAATTCCGCTTGGATCGCAGAGAAACTCAATGAATACGGTATAGAACTATACCAGATTACTTCCGTTCATGACAGCCGCGAGCATATCATCGCAGCCTTGGACGAAGCCTTCAGTAGAGCCGATATAGTGCTGACTACAGGCGGCCTTGGCCCTACGAACGATGACATCACCAAGCATGTGCTGTGCGAGTATTTCGATACGCACCTTATAGAAGATCAACGTGTGCGAGCGCACATAGAGACGCTGTATAAAGATCGTCCGGATGTGCTGAATAAACTGACAGCTACGCAGTGGCTGGTACCGCAAGGCGCAGAGATACTCGAGAACAGGGTAGGGTCTGCGCCGTTGATGATCTTCCATCACGGTCAACAACTGCTTGCTTCGATGCCCGGTGTGCCCTATGAGATGAAGATCGCAATGGAGGAACAAATACTTCCGTACATCGGTCATTCTACTGCAAGTATTCTTCATAAAACACTACAAGTCAACGGAATACCCGAATCGGCTTTAGCAATCATGCTGGAAGACTATGAGGCTTCCATGCCTGCTTCTTTGCACTTGGCGTACTTGCCTAAGGACGGTATTATTCGTCTGCGTTTGTCCTCATATGGAGAGATGACTGAAGCGGAGATGACGCAGTGGTTTGAGGAATTGAAACGCTTGGTCAAAGACTACCTCATCGCCGATACGGACGAACCGTTAGAGGTGATTTTGGGTAAGTTGCTCAAGCAAAAAGGGCAGACGATCTCTACCGCCGAGTCCTGTACCGGCGGTAAATTAGCGTCGTTACTGAGCAAACATGCCGGTTCTTCTGCCTTTTATTACGGTTCGGTCATTAGTTACGACAACTCGGTCAAAGAGCACTTGTTAGGCGTTCCTGCCGAAATGATAAAAGCGCACGGAGTGGTAAGCGAAGAAGTGGTGCGCATAATGGCAGAGTCCGTTCGCAAACAACTCAATACTGATTTCAGTATTGCAATCAGTGGTATCTGTGGGCCTTCAGGCGGTTCGTTGGAGAAGCCGGTTGGCACCGTTTGGATGGCCTGGGCTACACCTCAAGGCACTACTGCCGAGTGTTTCCATTTAGGCAAACTGCGCGAACAGGTGTCCGACAGGGCGTGTACGAAAGCTTTAGTTAAGATGATTCAATTATGTCAACAATAGAAACCTTTTTGTTTGAGCCCTCCATCACGCAGTCCTTGCTTTGGCTGACGATTGTGATGACGATAGGCCTGTGGTTGGGCGAGAAAGCGAAGATAAAGAACTTCTCGTTGGATGTTACATGGGTACTGTTCGTCGGTATCGCCTTGGCTTCGTTAGGCGTTAAGATCGACCATTCGGTAGCGCAGTTTGCCAAGGATTTCGGTCTGATTTTGTTCGTTTATTCCATTGGTTTGCAGGTAGGGCCTTCTTTTTCGCCTTTCCGGAAAAGCGTGCTACAACTCAATATGTTGGCCGCGGCGGTGGTTTTGCTGGGTTGCGTATGTACGATCGTGCTACATTATGTCACGGGCATCGATATGTCCACGTTAGCCGGTGTTATGTCCGGTGCTACAACCTCGACACCTTCTCTTGCCGCTGCGCAACAGGCGTATTACGACCTTACGGGCACGTCGAACCCGGATATTGCTACCGGATATGCTGTGGCTTATCCGTTGAGTATAGTAGGTATTATCTTGGCATTCGAACTGGTACGTAAGGCTTTCAAAGTGAGCCTGCCGGAAGAAGAAAAGCGCTTGCGTGAGGCGGCAGAAGAGACAGCGGAAGAGCCGATTTGCGTAGATATCACATTGAATAATCCGCAGTTAGGCGAGTTGACGATGCGCGAATTGTTGCGTATTTGTCCGGTCAAAGAGATCGTGGTCAGTCGTGTCATTCGCCCCGACGGTTCGGATGAGCTGGTGAACGAACAAACGACTTTCCGTAACGGCGATACACTACGTGTATTGACCGACAAAAAGCACATTGACGGACTGCGTTTGTTGGGACAGATGAAGGATTATGACCTGCGTGTGCAGAGTGAGAAATCCAACCATCTTATCTCGCGTCGTATCGCTGTCACCCGACCGGAATGTAACGGTAAACGGATTCGTTCGTTCAACCTGCGGCAACAATATCACGCGACTATCACCCGTGTCAGCCGTGCAGGTATAGACCTTTTGGCGACACCGGACTTAATCATCCAACTCGGTGACCGCATCATGGTTGTAGGCGACCAAGACGATGTAAGCAAAGTGGCAGATACCTTAGGTAACGAGCTCAAACGACTCGATGTGCCGCATCTGTTGCCTGTTTTCTTCGGTATCGTCTTAGGTATCTGTGTAGGACTGCTGCCGATTCCTATCCCCGGCATAGATGCTTCGTTCAAATTAGGTTTGGTAGGCGGTTCGCTCATTGTAGCTATTCTCATCGGGCACTACGGGCCTTATTATAACATGGTCACGTTCTCCACTACGTCGGCGAATATGATGATGCGTCAGATAGGTCTTACCTTATTCCTTGCAGCGCTCGGTCTCTCCGTAGGAGAGAATTTCGTGCCGACGCTGGTAAACGGCGGTTATCTGTGGATCGGATACGGTTTCCTTATCACGATGATACCGCTGCTGATCATCGGTAGTATCGCTTATAAATGCTTGCACATGAATTATTTCAACGTGATCGGATTGATGGTAGGTTCGATGACCTGTGCGATGACGCTTCCGTACGCGCAGTCCCTTTCGAGCGAGAACAACCAGGCAGCAGTTTGTTACGCTACGCTGGCGCCGTTCACGACGTTCTTGCGTGTTATGGCAGGACAGCTGATTGTGCTTATTTTCTGCTCGTTCACCGCACCGGACACTATCGCTCCGCAACCGCTACCAAATACTATCAATACGTCGACAGGCGAGGAATATGGGGCAACCCTGACGATAGATGACAATACGCTTTATTTCGTGGGACTTAACCGCATGGACGCGAACATGACGGAAGATATCTTCGTCTCGTATCGGGATAAGAAGACCGGCGAGTGGAGTGCTGCGCGTATTGTGCCCGGTTTGAGCAACCCTTACCGCAACGAAGCACCGACCTCTATCTCCGGTGACGGGCGAACGATGTTAGTATTCGTGGAAGGGCGTATGTGTTATTCGGTACGCGGGCCTCAAGGTTGGACAGAGCCCCATCCTTTGCCGCGCTATCTTCAGTTGGGTAACTGGCAAGCGGACGCGATGATAACGGCTGACGGTTCGGCATTGCTCTTTGCCGCTAATTATCCGGCAGAAGGTGAAGAAAAAGCGAGTCTTAATATCTTCGTTTCCGAGCGTACTGCCAACGTTTGGGGACAACCGTACTCCATTGGTTCGGTTATCAATACTACCGGCATGGAGCGTTCGCCGTTCTTACATCCGGATATGAAGACCCTTTACTTCTCTTCGGATCGTCCCGGCACGCTCGGTGAACTTGACGTGTGGATAAGCCGGCGTTTGAGTGATACTTGCTGGAACTGTTGGTCTGAGCCGGAGAACCTGGGTTCAACGATAAATACGACAGGTAGAGATTGTTGGTATAAGATCTCGGCTGACGGACAAACGGCTTATTACGCGCAGAAAAACGGCCGTATGCACGATATTTATACTGTTTCGGTGCCGGCAGATAAACGACCGGAGACTATCACGGTGCTTAAGACCAATGAAGCCGTGGCTATCAATAACTTACTTTTCGAAACGGGGAAAGACATCATCATGCCGGCTTCCCTTCCGGAACTGAAACGCATTGCGCAGTACGTCAGTACGTACGGATATACGGTTCGTTTGGCCGGACATACGGATAATGTGGGAAAGCCGGAAGACAACAAAAACCTTTCGCAAGCCCGTGCAGAAGCGGTTAGGAAGCAGTTGATAGAGTATGGTTGCAAGCCTGAACAAATAAAAGCCTTCGGTTATGGCGACACCAAACCCGTAGCAACTAATGATACGGAAGAGGGCAGAGCCCTCAACCGACGTGTGGAAATAACGCTTACAGCAACTCGTTGAGTTGCTTTTTTATAAAAAATAGCGTAGATATTTGCATATTTGAAAAAAAAGCAGTACCTTTGCAGCCGCAAAGGTTTTTATATAACATGAAGAAAGAAATTCAATTTAGCCTGGTGTATCGCGACATGTGGCAGAGTAGCGGTAAATATGTGCCGCGTAAAGACCAGTTGGCGCGTATCGCACCGGTGATCATCGACATGGGTTGTTTCGACCGCGTGGAGACTAACGGCGGTGCGAGTGAGCAGGTAAACCTGCTGTACGGAGAGAACCCGAATCAAGCCGTTCGTACATTCTGCAAACCCTTTAACGAAGCGGGTATCAAGACCCATATGTTGGATCGCGGACTTAACGCGCTGCGTATGAACCCTGTGCCGGCAGATGTGCGGCAGTTGATGTATAAAGTGAAACACGCACAGGGCACGGATATCACCCGTATCTTCTGCGGACTGAACGACCCGCGTAATATTATTCCGTCGATTAAATGGGCGAAAGAGGCCGGCATGACTGCGCAGGCAACGATGTGTATCACGTATTCGAAGGTACACACGGCGGAGTACTACATCAACCTTGCGGAGCAGCTGATTGAAGGCGGTGCGCAAGAGATTTGTCTCAAAGATATGGCCGGTATCGGTCGTCCGCATATGTTAGGCGTCATCGTAGCGGCTATCAAAGAGAAACATCCCGATATCATCATCCAGTATCACGGACACTGTGGACCTGGTTTCAGTGTAGCTTCGATGCTCGAAGTAGCCAAAGCCGGCGGTGACGTGTTGGACGTAGCAATGGAGCCGCTCAGTTGGGGGAAAGTGCACCCGGACGTGATCACTATCCAGGCGATGTTGAAGGATGCCGGTTTCCGCGTCAAGGATATCAATATGAAAGCGTACATGGAGGCACGAAGCCTAACGCAGGAGTTTATTGATGATTTCCTGGGTTACTGGATTGATCCGAAGAACAGCCTCATGACCTCGTTGCTTGTAGGTTGCGGTCTGCCGGGAGGTATGATGGGAAGTCTAATGGCCGACCTCAAAGGCATGCACGCGGCTATTAACGCTAATCTCAAGAAGAAAGGCGAGAAAGAGTTGAGTGAAGACGAACTGCTCGTGCAGCTCTTCGATGAAGTACAGCGTATCTGGCCGATGTTGGGTACACCGTGTCTGGTAACGCCGTTCAGTCAGTACGTGAAGAATGCTGCGCTGATGAACCTCTTCAGCCGTTCGATGGGCGAGAAAGACTTCACGCGCATGGATCCCGCTATGTGGGGCATGATACTCGGTAAGAGCGGTAAGTTGCCCGGTAAATTGGCTCCTGAGATCATCGAACTCGCGAAAGAGAAAGGATTTGAGTTCTACACGGACGATCCGCAGAAACTATATCCGAACGTACTGCCGCAGTATATCAAAGAGATGAAAGAACTCGGTTGGGATAGGGGACAAGACGACGAAGAGTTGTTTGAGTTCGCTATGCACGACAAACAGTATCGCGAGTATAAGAGCGGTCTGGCTAAAGAACAGTTTAATCAAGACTTAGTGGAACGCATGCGCAAAGCCGGCAAGCCGATACCGGAGAATCTATTGCCTAAACAAGAGACGTCTGAAGACGAGTTGGCAGCTGTCGCGATGGCTTTGCATTTGGCATCCAAGCCGACGGTAGCTCCTGCGGCAACATTGCCGATTATTCATTCAACAGCATGGAATCATAAACATTATACACTTTAATAACATGAAAAAGTACAATTTTAACGCGGGCCCAAGTATTCTCCCGCAAGAAGTGATCAAACAAACGGCAGAAGCCGTTATCGATTTCCAAGGTGAAGGTCTTTCTGTTTTGGAGATTTCGCACCGTGCGAAGTATTTCCAACCCATCATGGATGAGGCGGAAGCTTTGGTGAAGGAGCTCTTAAATGTACCGGAAGGCTATCGTGTACTCTTTCTTGGCGGCGGTGCAAGTCTGCAGTTCTGCATGGTGCCGTTTAACCTATTAGAGAAGAAAGCCGCGTACCTGAATACCGGTGTTTGGAGCAAGAAAGCACTCAAGGAAGCCAAAGGCTTCGGTGAGGCGGTCGAAGTAGCGGCGAGCACGGATAGTATTCCTATGGACTTTGAGATTCCGCAGGATGCCGATTATTTCCACATCACGACCAATAACACGATTTTCGGTACCGAGATCAACGATGACAAACTCGCTGAGATTTACCGTAAGAAAGGTAATGTACCTTTGGTAGCCGACATGAGCTCGGATATCTTGAGTCGTCCGATTGATGTGAGCCAGTACGATATCATCTACGGTGGAGCGCAGAAGAATTTGGCGCCGGCAGGTGTGACCTTCGTGATCATCAAAGAGAGCTGCCTGGGTAAAGTAAGTCGTTACATCCCGACGATGCTGAACTACCAGACGCATATCGAAGGCGGTTCGATGTTCAATACGCCTCCTGTTCTGCCGGTTTACACGGCCGTGCTGACGCTTCGTTGGCTCAAAGCAAACGGCGGTGTGAAATGGATTGAAGCACGTAATAAAGCCAAAGCAGACTTGCTGTACAAGTGTCTGGATGAGTCGAAGTTGTTCATGCCGACGATCTCCAAGAAAGAGGATCGCAGTCGTATGAATATATGCTTTGTCTTCAAGCCAGGCTTCGAGGATCTGCAAGACGACTTCTTCAAGTTCGCTACCGCCAAAGGTATGGTAGGTATCAAGGGTCACCGTCTGGTGGGCGGTTTCCGTGCTTCCTGCTATAACGCAATGGACATAGAAGGCGTACAGGCTTTGGTAGATTGTATCAAAGAGTACGAGGCACTTCATTAAAACATTACACATTCAACATTACACAATATGAAAGTTCTTGTTGCTACAGAAAAACCCTTTGCGAAAGTAGCTGTGGACGGCATTCGTGAGGTGGTAGAGGGCGCAGGCTATGAGTTGGCGCTGCTCGAGAAATATACAGACAAAGCACAGTTATTAGAGGCGGTAGCAGATGCTGACGCACTGATCATTCGTTCGGATATTGTGGACGCAGCGGTATTGGACGCGGCTAAGCAATTGAAGATCGTTGTTCGTGCAGGAGCAGGCTACGACAATATAGATTTGGATGCTGCCACGGCACATAAGGTGGTAGCGATGAACACACCGGGTCAAAATAGTAATGCAGTAGCAGAGTTGGCACTCGGTTTGATGGTTTTTGCCGTGCGTAACTTATACAACGGCGCGTCGGGTACGGAGCTCAAAGGCAAGAAACTGGGTATTCATGCTTTCGGAAACGTAGGACGTAATGTGGCGCGCATCGCACAGGGCTTCGGCATGGACGTGTTCGCTTATGATGCGTACTGCCCGGACGAGGCGATGATTGCCGCTAACGTGAAGCCTGTACACAGCGCAGAGGAGTTATACAAGATCTGCGACATCGTGAGTCTGCATATCCCTGCTACGGCAGAGACCAAAAACAGCATCAACCATGATCTCGTGAACCTCATGCCGAAAGGTGGTGTGCTCGTTAACACGGCACGTAAAGAAGTGATCGATGAGGAAGGTCTGATCGCGTTGATGCAAGAGCGTCCGGACTTGAAGTACATGACCGATATTATGCCGGTTGCCGATGCGAAGTTCCGCACACTTTTCGAAGGACGCTACTTCGCAACACCAAAGAAGATGGGTGCACAGACTGCAGAAGCAAACATCAATGCAGGAATTGCAGCTGCTAAACAGATTGTGGACTTTATTCAAAACGGTAATACACGCTTCCAGGTAAATAAGTGAGAAGACTGTTTTCCATAGTGCTTTTGGTACTTGTTGTTGCTGTGTCCCATGCAGCAAACATTGAGTGTGTGGGTACGGCAACACAAGTGGTCAAAGGATCGGATACCACTTTCATTTTTAAGGATGAGATTCATCTGCGTTCAACGCTCGGTGCTACCGAATGGTATAAAGCAGATGGTTCGTTATACGCCTCCGGTGTGGATGAGATTTATCCGGATGAAGGTTGTTACCGCGCTAACGGGTGTTCGTTCTGCGCCAAACTCTATACGGATATAGAGGACATTGCTTTTACCGTTGAGCCTTCCTGTGAAGGCACATTATTGCGTGTAACGGGTGATTTTGGTTCGTTGGCGCGTACGTACTCGCTGTCCTACGATGCTTTGGCATGGAATACGGAAGAGTGGGTTGATTCGGCGGCGCAACAGTCCGGCACTTTAGCGCACACGTTGTCTCTTCCGCCGTTGTATGGCGCTACGCCGATCACGCTTTGCTATGATGCGGATATCCGTGCGCAGTTGGGTTTGGACTCCGCCTGTGTGCATGTCAATTTTGCGGAAGATGAGGTGCAAGCCGTGAAGATGGAATTGACCTCTTTGGCTACGGCGCGAGGCACAGAAGGCGAAAAATCGAATGAACGAAATCGTCCGACAAGTCAGAAACTGATCACAGGAACCGAATATAGCGGACCTCTGGAGGTCGCTTTCTATAGCAATCCGACTCCCGGGGCACAGTTCTACCGGTGGACTATTTATAAAGCCGGAGAACGCATCGTCACACGTTTTGACAAGGATATCCGTTATACTTTCAATGAACCGGCTACGTATAGGGTAGTGTGCGCAGTAAACAACGCATACTGCACGTCTGATTCTATGGACATGACGGTAGCTGTTTCCGAGTCTTATCTGGCAGTACCGAACGTGTTCACACCTAACGGAGACGGCAAGAACGATGAGTTTCGTGTCGCCTATCGCTCGTTGCGCGAGTTCCATTGCTGGGTATATAACCGTTGGGGAAAATTAGTATATGAATGGGACGATCCGGCCAAAGGTTGGGATGGAACGATTAACGGAAGACCTGCGGCAGAAGGTGCGTATTACTACGTAATACGAGCGATGGGAACCGATGCCGCTAAAAATGCGCAGTATATCGGGTTGAAAGCATCATATAAAAAGCAGAAAAACAATGCGGGAGCGGTAGGTATATACCAATTGTCCGGAGATATCAATCTGTTAAGAGGCAAGCAATAACTCACAAACATCAATTATAATGAGAAAATTAGTACTGACTATGGCATTAGCCACATCTTTATTGGCAGCGAGTGCTGCAAACAATCCGTTGTTAGACTACAAAAATTGGAAGACGCCGCATGGTACATATCCGTTCAATGAGATTTATGCAGAGCATTACATGCCGGCTTTCGAAGAAGCTTTCAAGCAAGGACTGAAGGAGATTGATGACATCGTCAATAATCCTGAAGCTCCGACTTTTGCTAACACTATCGAGGCATATGAGGCTTCCGGAGAGTTGCTTTCCGTTGTAGCCGGATGTTTTTATAACCTCTCGCACGCGGAGACGAACGACACCATCCAGCAGATCGAACTGGAACTGAGCCCGAAGATGTCGGAGTATTCTTCGACCATTCGTCTGAACGAGGGACTCTTCAAACGCATCAAAGCGGTGTATGAGCAGCGCGACAAACTCAAATTGAACAAAGCGCAATATAAGTTGCTCGAAGATATATACGAGTCGTTTGCCAATAATGGTGCTAACCTTAGTGAGGAGGACAAAGAGAAATACCGCCAGCTGACCGCCAAGTTAAGCCAACTGACGCTTCAGTATGGTCAGAACGTACTCAAAGCGACTAACGCGTGGTCGATGTTACTGACAGACGAGGCTCTCTTGGCTGGTCTGAACGAAGACACGAAATCCGTGCTGCGCGAGAATGCAAAGAAAAAAGGATTGGACGGTTGGTTGCTGAATCTTAAGCCGACGACCACAATCCCCGTGATGCAGGACTTGGATAACCGCGACATCCGTCGTGAACTCTATATGGCAAGTGCCACGAAATGCGTAGGCGGCGAGTTTGACAACACCGGTATCATTGTGGAGATTGTTAATACACGTCTCGCAATTGCACAACTATTCGGTAAGAAGACTTTTGCAGACAAGTCGCTCTATAAGACGATGGCAGAGACGCCGGAGAACGTGTACAAACTGCTTGATCAACTGCGTGATGCGTATATGCCTGCAGCACAAGCAGAGGTGCAAGAAGTAGAGGATTATGCGCACGCACATGGCTTGTATGCGGCACATATCGAACCATGGGACTTTAGCTATTACAGCAAGAAACTCAAAAAAGAGAAATATGACATTTCGGATGATGATCTGAAGCCCTATTTCGAGTTGGAGAACGTCAAAAAAGGTGTGTTTGACCTTGCGGAGCGTCTTTATGGCATCAAATTTAAGGAGAATAAGAAGATTCAAGTATATCATCCGGAAGTAACGGCATATGAGGTATTTGACGAGAAGGGCAAATTCTTAGCGGTTTACTATGCTGATTTCCATCCGCGGGACGGTAAACGCGGCGGAGCTTGGATGAATGATTTCCAACCGCAGTTTATAAAGAACGGCAAGGATCATCGTCCGCATATCGTGAATGTGATGAATTTCACTCGACCTACCGCAGATAAACCGGCGTTGTTCGGTTATAATGAAGTACGCACCTTCCTGCATGAGTTCGGTCATGGTTTGCACGGTATGTTGACGCGTTGTCAATACGCATCGCAGAGCGGCACAAACGTACCTCGCGACTTTGTGGAATTGCCTTCTCAGTTCAACGAGAATTTCTTGGACGAGAAAGAGTTTCTGGATACTTTCGCTAAACATTATAAGACCGGCGAAGCGCTTCCGCAGGACTTGATTGACAAGATGCATGCTTCGCAGACTTACATGGCGGCATATGGCTGTGTCCGTCAACTCAGTTTCGGATATCTCGATATGGCATGGCATAGTCTGGAGCAACCGTTTGAGGTCAATGAGACGATAGGTACCATTGAGTCCGTAACCCGTTTCAGCGACGACGCAATGGAGCAGGTTAGAGTGCTGCCGAATGTACCGGGCACGCAGATGTGCTGCTCGTTCACGCATATCTTCTCCGGCGGCTACGCTGCAGGTTATTACAGCTATAAATGGTCTGAACTGTTAGACGCGGATGCATTCTCGGTTTTCAAAGCGGCACAAAAGAAGAGCGGCACGATCTTCGATAAGAAAGCCGCTAAACGTTTCCGCGAGAATATCTTGGAGAAAGGCGGTACGGAGAAAGCAATGGATCTGTACAAACGTTTCCGCGGCGGCGAACCGACGATCAACGCGCTTCTCGAACGAGACGGTATCAAAGTGCAGGAGATAAAATAACCAATCTGCATTTGGACAAAGTTAAATCCCGCTTGCTCAAATCGAGTAGGCGGGATTTATATAGTTAAGAGGTTCCTTAGAAAAAAGCGAAAACAGCCGTCCTCGCGACGCCTGTTTTTCTAAGGTATTAGTCTGTTTATTTAAGGTACAAAAAAGATTGGTCTTCTTGCCCCGAAGGGCCTTTGTTTCTTAAATCCGGTGCAAAAGTACTGCTTTTTTTTGATATGTGCAAATTTTTTTATATGTTTTACAGCATATTTTGTAAAGTCAACTTTGCAAAACGACTATATTCGCTCTAATTCGATGACCTCTAAGTTGTCAATTTTGCTACCATCTATAGTGAACCTCAATAAGGTCTGACACGGCTGCCAGCCTTGTTTTCCGGCGGCTCCGGGGTTCATCGTCAGGAACTTGAATTGACTGTCATACTGCACTTTTAAGATGTGACTATGACCGCAAACAAAAAGATCAATACGATGGTTCGGATCATCATAATTTTCAAGCGCTTTTTGGAACATAGGTATCAACCATGGGTTATAATGACCCGGATATCCTCCTATATGCGTCATCAGTATATTCACATCTTCAACCCGAAAACGATAGAATTCATCCAGCGAATAACGCACATCGCCGCTGTCCATATTACCATACACAGCGCGAGTAGGTTTGAATTCCCGCAAACGCCGTAACACGTCCTCGCTACCGATATCTCCGGCATGCCAAATCTCATCCACATCTTTGAAATGCTCCAAGACGCGGCGGTCTAACAAGCCGTGCGTATCGCTTAAAACACCGATGCGGGTCATTTGCGAGTCAGTTTATCGATAGTGAACATAGCTGCCACGATCGCCACAATAGCTATCGTAGCAAAGAAAATAAGGTCGCGCAGGTCGAGCACACCACGCGAAAGGGAAGAGTAGTGGTCTTGCAGCAGCACCCAGTATAGCACAAAGCACGTGAGTGCTCCCGTGATAAAGCATACAATTTGGCTTTTGCTGAATGTAGCGCACAGCAGACCTATCGCCATGAACGTACCGCTTAACAAGATCAATCCGATGAACGAACCCAAGAAAGCACCGCTATCGAGGTTACCCATCGGTTCTGCCATATAGGCCACTACAAAATAGTGCACGAAGCAAGGCAGCAGACCGATAAGAACTAATGTCCATGCCGCGAAATACTTACCGAGCACGATACGCGTCAGCGAAACAGGTTTCGTTCGAATCAAATCCCAAATACCCGTTTGGCGTTCTTCTGAGAACAAACGCATCGTCAGGGCAGGGCAGAGCAGCATAAAGAGCCACGGACTCAACTGAAACAGCCCGTCCACTTGGGCATAGCCCGAGTCAATGATATTCCATTGACCCGGGATCACCCAAAGGAAAAGACTGATCGCCAACAGATACAATCCGATTACGATGTACGCTATCGGCGTCGAGAAATAATATCTTAGCTCTTTTTTATACATTTACACCAATTAGTGCTTTACTTCGATGTTCTTGTTCACCGGAGTTTTCGGGAAGAATACCCAGAAAGCAATTGCTACTACCAACGCGTAGGCAGCGAAAGTGTACCAAGATGCTCTCCATCCAGCCCATACTTCAGCGAATTGAACGGTTTCCGGCAAGTGGAACACGAATTTGTTGACAACAGCCTGAGCGGCCAGCGTACCGATAGTAGCGCCGACACCATTGGTCATCACCATGAACAAGCCCTGTGCACTCGAACGCATCGACTCGTCTGTCTCTTGATCCACATAGAGTGCACCGGAGATATTGAAGAAATCAAATGCAAAGCCGTAAACAACGCAACTGAGCACGAACAGCAGCACGCCCGGCATATTGGGATTACCAAGACCGAAGAATGCGAAACGCAGTACCCAAGCGAACATGGCCATGAGCATCACGTTTTTGATACCGAATTTCTTCAAGAAGAACGGAATAGCGAGGATACAGATAGCTTCACAAGCCTGGCTGATAGAAATCAGAATGTTACTGTGCTTAACGGCAAACGCCTCTGCGAAACTGGGCTCAGAAGCAAAGCTGCCGAGGAACGGATTCGCGAAACCATTGGTGATCTGCAGGCTGACACCGAGGAACATACAGAAGATGAAGAACAGCGCCATTTTCTTCTGTTTGAAGAGCGTAAAGGCCTTTAGACCAAGTGCTTCTACCAGATCCACTTTGCCTTCCACTTTCTTGATGTCGCAGTTCGGCAGCGTGAACGAGTAAGTAGCTAATACAGCACTCAGCGCACCGCTGACCACAAACTGCCAAGCCGTGGTGTAGATACCTACTGCATCCACGCAGATCTCCAAAGCGATGAAACCAACCGTACCGAATACACGAATCGGCGGGAAATCTTTTACTGTGTCATAACCGCCTTTTACTAACGCATTGAAAGCAACAGAGTTACTCAACGCAATCGTCGGCATGTAGAAGGCTACAGACAGCGCGTACATGGTGAATAACGGACCGAACTGAACCGCTTCACCGGCATTCACGCCATAGAAACCGGCGCCTAACATCAGCAAACCGGCGATACCGTGACAGATACCCAATAATTTCTGTGCAGGAATCCAACGGTCGGCTACGATACCCATCAACGCAGGCATAAAAATAGACACAATACCCTGCACAGAGTAGAAAATGCCGATATGAGTGCCCATGCCGTGATCGGCCAGATAGCGACTCATACAAATCAAATAAGCTCCCCATACAGCGTACTGCAGGAAGTTCATGACAATCAGTCGAAACTTTAAGTTTTTCATAATAATTAAAATTCTGAAGTAAAATGAAATTTAATATGTTTATAATCTTGCTGTGCCATACTTAAGACATACGCGCTGTCGGCCATGAAAACATCCCGACCTTCTTTGTCGTACGCCATATATTGCGCTTTGCGCTTTTTGAATGTGTCCAACTCCGCATCGTCGTCACTCTCAATCCAGCATGCTTTGTACATCTGCAGCGGTTGCCATTTACATTTGGCCTGATACTCGTGTTCCAGACGATATTGGATCACTTCAAACTGCAATTGTCCTACTGTACCGATGATCTTACGACCGTTCATCTGACTCACAAACAACTGTGCTACACCTTCGTCCATCAACTGCGCTACACCTTTCTCGAGCTGTTTCTGCTTCATCGGGTCGGCGTTGTCGATATATTTGAACATCTCCGGCGAGAAAGAGGGTAGGCCTTTGAAATGCAACTTCTCACTGGCAGTAAGCGTGTCGCCGATCTTGAAGTTTCCGGTGTCCGGCAGACCCACTATATCACCTGCGAACGCTTCATCGACCGTCTCTTTCTTCTGGGCCATGAAGCACGTAGGCGCAGCAAAACGCATCTGCTGGTCTTTGCGCACATGGTAATAATAGGTGTTGCGCAAGAATTTACCGCTGCAAATCTTAAAGAATGCTATGCAACTGCGGTGATTTGGATCCATGTTCGCGTGGATCTTGAAGCAGAACGCCGTAAACTTGTCTTCCATCGGTTCAACCGTACGTTCTTCGGCTGTTACGGGACGAGGACTCGGTGCATTCTCCACAAAAAAATCCAACAACTCCTGCACACCCACTGTCTTGTATGCCGAACCGAAAAATACCGGTGCCAACTCGCCGCGCAGGTATGCTTCCTTATCAAATTCCGGGTACACACCGTCCACCATCTCAAGGTCATCCGCCAACTTGCCGCTAACGTCCTGCGGACGTTTGTTGAGTGCGAAGACCGACTCAAATTTCAGACCTTGACCGTTTGCCCACGATACGGGTGTTGCTTTAATCTGCAACTCGCGCTCCACTTCGTCCATCAAATCGAACGGATCTTTGCCCTCGCGGTCCATCTTATTCATGAATACCATGACCGGCGTCTTGCGCATTCGGCATACCTCCATGAGGCGTCTCGTCTGCGTCTCCACACCTTTCGCGGAGTCGATTACTACGATTGCAGAGTCCACAGCGGTTAAGGTACGGAACGTGTCTTCCGCAAAGTCCTGGTGACCCGGAGTATCCAAGATATTGATATGATACCCGGCATAGTCAAAACCCATCACGGATGTTGCTACAGAGATACCACGTTGCTTCTCAATCTCCATCCAATCGGAGGTAGCCGTTTTGCGGATCTTATTGCTCTTCACGGCACCTGCTACATGGATAGCACCGCCGTACAACAGCAGTTTCTCCGTCAACGTCGTCTTGCCGGCATCCGGGTGCGAGATGATCGCAAACGTGCGGCGTCTTAATATCTCGTTCTGATCAGCGGAGGATAGCATGGAATTGGCTCTCAAATGTTTGTTGCAAACGCTTCATCACGTTCTCTATCTGCGTATCTTTCAGCGTGTTCTCTGCGTCCTGCAGGATAAAACTCAAGGCGTACGATTTCTTGCCTTCTTCCAGGTTCTTACCTTCATACACATCGAATAGGAATACATTCTTCAGCAGTTTCTTCTCCGTGCTGAAAGCCGCACGCGCAAGGTCTGCGAACTCAACGCTCTTATCGACTAATAGCGCAAAGTCACGCTTCACTTCCGGATATTTCGGCAGATCCACGATCTGTGCTTTGTACTGCTTATTCTGCTTAATCAGCGCATTCCAATCAAGGTCGGCATAGAATACTTCCTGGTCGATATCGAATGCCTTCAACTGCTTGCGATTGACGATACCGATGAAACCTAAAGCCTTGCCGTTCACTGCTTTAAGTACTAAGCCGTCCGCGAATAACTCGTGCTCCAGACGCTCTACACTCACTTTCTCGATGTCCACACCCAGACGAACGAGGATATTGTTCACGAAGGCATGTAATTGATAGAAAGTTGTCTTCTCGTCCTTGCGAACCCAACTCTGCGCAGCTTTGTTACCCGTTAACCAAAGACCGAGGTGCGGTTCTTCTGAGTAAGCGCGCAGCGGATCGGCATCGTTGCCTTCACGTACCGCTGCGTTATAATAATAGCAATTACCAAATTCATAGAATTTGAGGTCGCTGTTCTTGCGGTTGGCATTGCGGGCAATTGACTCCAGACCGCCGAAGAGTAGGGTTTGACGCATCACACCCAAGTCACTACTCAGCGGATTCATGATTTTCACGCATTTCGCTAAAGGCAGTTGTTCCAGCGGTTCGTAATAAGAAACCTTGGTCAACGAGTTATTCAATATCTCATTGAATCCTTGTGCCGACAACTGCTCGGCAATCTTACGACGCAATTTCTCCGGGTCGGGTTTGACGCCATAGGCCAGACTCGTGTTCAGTTTCTCAGGAAACTCCACATTATCGTAACCGTATATACGGAGTATATCTTCTACCACATCGCACTCACGCTGCACATCTACGCGGTAGCGAGGCACACCGAGTTGCCACCGGCGAGTCGCCGGAGACGGACATCCATTCGGGGCTCCGTTCTTGCTCTTTATCTCAATCTCTAACGCTTTTAATATCGTTTCGATGGTCTCCTCGCCGATTGCTTTGCCGATCAGCGAGTTCACGCGGTTGATATCAATCGTTACATCCCACGGCTTGAAATCGCCGTTGACGATGTCTGTTACATCCATCGCTACTTCGCCGCCTGCTACTTCTTGGATGAGCAATGCCGCGCGTTTTAATACATATAATGTATTATTGGGGTCGCAACCACGCTCGTATCGGAACGAAGCATCGGTCTGCAACTGATGTCTGCGGCTGGTCTTACGAATCGTCACAGGATCGAAATAGGCGGACTCTAAGAACACATTCTTCGTGTTCTCTGTCACGCCGCTATGCAGACCACCGAACACACCGGCGATGCACATCGCTTCGTCCTTATTGGCAATCATCAGGTCGCGCTCGTTCATCTCGCGCTCCACGCCATCCAGCGTCACAAATTTTTCGCCGGCTTTCGCAAAACGCACATGAATCTCGTTTCCTTTGATCTTATCGGCATCGAAGGCATGCAAAGCCTGACCGCACTCGTGCAGCACGAAGTTCGTTACATCCACGATATTGTTAATCGGTCTCAAACCAATCGCCAACAAGCTGTTTTTCAACCATTCCGGCGACTCTTTGACACTCACACCTTTGATGCTCACACCCGAATAACGGGGACACGCCTCCGGTGCATCAACAGTCACCTTTACCGGCATCTCGTTGTTATTGACCTTAAAGGCCTCCACACTAGGCTTGGTCAAAGCGATATTCTGTCCGTGCGCTTTGTAGTACGCATAAAGGTCGCGTGCTACGCCATAGTGCGAAGCTGCGTCCGAGCGGTTCGGCGTGATATCGACCTCAATGATTGTATCGTTCTCTACGTGGTAGTACTCCGCAGCAGGCAAACCTACCGGCGTGTCAGCCGGCAGCACGATAATACCTGCGTGGTCCGTACCAACGCCTATCTCGTCCTCCGCACAGATCATACCCCACGAGTCCTCGCCGCGTAATTTACCTTTCTTTATGGTGAACGACTCATCGCCGTCGTATAGCACCGTACCGATAGTCGCTACGATCACCTTCTGTCCCGCTGCTACGTTCGGCGCACCGCACACGATCGGCAAAGGTTCTCCTTCACCGATATTCACCTTCGTAATGTGTAAGTGGTCGGAATTAGGGTGGGGTTCACAAGTCAGCACTTCGCCTACAACCAACCCCTTCAATCCTCCGCGAATTGTCTCTATGGTTTCCACAGTGCCCACTTCGAGGCCGATGGATGTAAGAATTTTAGCTACCGTCTCCGCATCATCCTGCAGCGAAATGTAGCGTTTAAGCCATTTGTATGAAATATTCATTTTAACGCATTTTTTGCAATTTGGGTGCAAAGGTACGAAAAATATTCTATATGCGCAAGCGCGTGTGCATTTTTATTGCTTTTTTACGCAAAAAGAAAAAATAATTTTATTTTTTTATACAAATTATTGCACATACACTTGTGTATTCAAAAAAAAAGTTGTACATTTGCACGGATTTTTCGAATTTCGTTTAACTAACATAAATATTTCTATTATGAAACCCACACACATTGAGCATTTGGGAATTGCAGTTAC
This sequence comes from Paludibacteraceae bacterium, assembly GCA_024692565.1. Classification (GTDB taxonomy): domain Bacteria; phylum Bacteroidota; class Bacteroidia; order Bacteroidales; family Paludibacteraceae; genus Colicola. Next base: position 25,956 of record JAILMN010000004.1, on the reverse strand, counting down.
CTCCATAGAAGAGGCTGCACCTTTCTTTGAGTTCCTTTCCGGAAACAAGTGTTATTCTATCGAAGAGGTCGCTGATCAGAAAGTACGCACGGCGTTCTTTAAGGTAGGCGAAGTGAAGATTGAGCTTCTTGAGCCGACGAGCCCTGAGTCCACGATTGCTAAGTTCATCGAGAAAAACGGCGGTCGCGGCGGCGTTCATCACGTTGCTTTCAATGTAGAGAACGTAGCAGACGCGCTGGCAGAATGCGAGGCTGCAGGTATCCAACTCATCGACAAAGCGCCGCGTAAAGGTGCGGAGAACCTGATGATCGCTTTCCTACACCCGAAGAGCACGAAGGGCGTATTAACTGAATTGTGTCAACAGCCCAAATAAATGTCGAAATCTCGAAGTCTCGACATCTCGGGATCTCGAATAATAATGAAAAATCATGGATCAAGCAAAATTAGATAAACTGGTTGAGAACCGCGAGAAGGCGATGGCCGGAGGCGGTGAAGCAGCTATAGAGAAACACCATGCAAAAGGCAGTTATACCTGCCGCGAGCGCATCAACATGCTGCTCGACGAGGGTTCGTTCGAGGAAATAGATATGTTCCTCACGCACCGCTGTCATGACTTCGGCATGGAGAAAAAAGTATTCTTGGGTGACGGTGTTGCAGTAGGATCGGGTACCATCGACGGCCGTCTGGTCTTCGTTTTTGCGCAAGACGCAACCGTCATCGGTGGTTCGCTTTCCGAGACGATGGCGCTCAAGATTTGCAACGTCATGGACCAAGCGATGAAACTCGGTGCTCCGATTATCGGTCTGAACGACTCGGGTGGGGCACGTATTCAGGAAGGTGCATGCGCGCTTGCCGGATACGCAGAGATATTCGAGCGTAATATCCTCGCTTCTGGTGTAGTACCGCAGATATCGGTTATCTTCGGTCCGTGTGCCGGAGGAGCTGTGTATAGCCCGGCGCTCACAGACTTCATCATGATGACCGAGCAGAACAGTTATATGTTCATCACCGGTCCGAAAGTAGTGAAGTCCGTAACAGGTGAAGATGTGACTGTTGAGCAACTCGGCGGCGCACGTATTCACGCTACCAAATCCGGCGTGACCCATTTCGTGGCAGCTACCGAAGAAGAGGCGCTTGCCGAAGTACGTCGTCTCGTCTCTTTCATCCCGCAGAACAATATGGAAGAGGCTCCGCTTGTGGAGTGCACGGACGATATCGCTCGCGTGGATGACAACCTCAACGACTTGGTGCCTGCAGACCCGAACAAACCGTACGACATGCATGAGATCATCAATACTATCGTCGATAACGGTGACTTCATGGAGGTACACAAAGACTACGCAAAAAACGTCATCTGCGGTTTCGCACGTTTCAACGGTCGCTCTACCGGTATCATCGCTAACCAACCGTCTTGGCTGGCAGGTGTGCTTGACTGTGACGCGTCCCGTAAGGCTGCACGTTTCGTTCGTTTCTGCGACGCTTTCAACATCCAAATCCTGACGCTTGTCGATGTTCCGGGCTTCCTTTGCGGAACCGGACAAGAGTACGCAGGCATCATCGATCATGGTGCAAAACTGATGTTCGCATATGGCGAAGCAACCGTGCCTAAGGTAACTATCACCATTCGCAAGAGTTACGGCGGCTCGCACATTGTGATGAGTTGTAAGCAACTTCGCGGCGATATGTGTTACGCTTGGCCGAACGCAGAAATCGCAGTCATGGGTGCGAGTGGAGCAGTAGGTGTGCTGCAGGCGAAAGCTATCAAGGCCATCGAAGATCCGGAAGAGAAGAAGAAATTCATTGCCGAGAAAGAAGCGGAATACAAAGATCTTTTTGCGTCTCCGTACCAGGCTGCTAACCGCGGATACATCGATGACGTTATTGAACCGCGCAACACCCGCGCACGCATCATTCGTGCGTTCGAGATGCTGCAGACCAAACGTCTGACGAACCCGCTCAAGAAGCACTCGAATATACCATTGTAAATCGTAAACAGTCAATTTCTATGGTACTTTTAGCAGTAACAGCAGATACATGGATTGTAACCGGCTTAGGCTTCGGTATCGTCCTCGTGCTCCTTTTCTGCCTCGTATACATCCTGCAATTCTTCGGATGGACCATGCAGAAGATCGAAGCGCCTAAGGCTCCGAAGACCGAAAAGCCCGCAGAGAAGGCTTCTGCCAAATCCGCAGAGCCTACCGATGAGGGAACCAAAGCCGCGATAGCCATGGCTCTGACAAAAGCGGGTGACGAAGATATCGCCGCTATCGCTTATGCGCTTTATCTCGCGCAAAACAAAAAACATGATCTTCCCACGCCTATGATCTCGCTTCGCAAACACGAGACCGCTTGGAATGAGAAGTCTATTGGTATGAATAACGCGGGTTTCTAACCCATAAATAATCGTGCAACAATGAAAGAATTCACATTCAAAATCAACGGCGCTGAGTACAAATGCGCTGTAGAAGAAATCGAAGCCGGCAAAACGAATGTAACTGTTAACGGCAAAGTATATACTGTTGAGACTGAGGCACCGAAAGCTGCATCGGCTCCCAAACCTGCCGCGGCTCCTGCACCGAAGCCCGCAGCTGCACCTGCTCCTAAAGCAGAAGCTCCGAAACCTGCGGCTGCACCCGCTGCAGGCCTTCAGGTGAAGAGTCCGCTGCCCGGATCGGTCATCAAAGTGCTCGTTTCCGAAGGACAGGCGGTCAAGAAAGGCGACACGCTGCTGACCCTCGAGTCCATGAAGATGGAGAATGCCATCATGGCTGAGCAGGACGGAACGGTAAAGCAGATCGCTGTTTCTGCCGGTCAGAACGTCATGCAAGATGATTTACTCATAGTTCTTGGCTAATATGAATATTCTCGATTTTTTCCAAGGCATGGGCTTTATGCAGATGAGCTGGCAACAGGCGATTATGCTGTTGATCAGTTTCTTCCTGCTTTTCCTTGCCATTCATAAGAAATACGAGCCGCTGTTGCTGCTTCCTATCGCCTTTGGTATGTTGCTTACCAACTTGCCCGGCGCGGGGATGTTCCATAGCGAATTGTGGTCGGCTTTCCTCGATCCGTCGAGTCCTGCTTACCACTCCTATGGTGCTATTCTCAAAGAAGGAGGCCTGCTGGATGTGCTCTATATAGGTGTCAAAGCCGGCGTTTATCCTTGCCTCATCTTCATTGGAGTAGGGGCAATGACCGATTTCGGACCGCTGATTGCTAACCCGAAATCCCTCATCCTCGGAGCTGCAGCGCAGATAGGTATCTTCGTTACCTTCCTTTGTGCAAACGCGATGGGCTTCACGCCTTCCGAAGCCGGTTCGATCGGTATCATCGGCGGCGCGGATGGACCGACGTCTATCTTCTTGACATCCAAGTTGGCTCCGCATCTCTTGGGACCGATCGCTATCGCGGCATATAGTTACATGGCGCTCGTGCCGGTCATCCAACCGCCTATTATGCGTGCGCTCACGACTAAGAAAGAACGCGCGATCAAAATGGGTCAACTGCGTCCTGTCTCCAAGACCGAGAAAATCGTTTTCCCGATTATCATCACCGCTATCGTAGCGCTCATCCTGCCGGACGCAGCGCCGCTGATCGGATGTCTAATGCTGGGTAACCTGATGAAAGAGTGCGGAGTAGTGGATCGTCTGTCGAAGACCGCGCAGAATGAACTGATGAACATCGTTGTCATCTTCCTCGGTCTCTCCGTAGGTGCAACGGCTACTGCCGGAAGTTTCCTCAACTGGCAAACGCTGATGATCCTCGCGATGGGTATCGTAGCTTTCGGACTCGGTAGCGCAGGCGGCGTACTACTGGCGAAACTCATGAATCTCTTCCTCAAAGAGAAAATCAACCCGCTCATCGGTTCGGCAGGCGTGTCCGCTGTACCTATGGCTGCGCGTGTCAGTCAGACTGTCGGACAGGAGGAGAACCCCTCTAACTTCCTGCTCATGCATGCCATGGGACCGAACGTAGCCGGCGTCATCGGCTCGGCGGTTGCTGCAGGTGTGCTGTTAACCATGCTTGGCTGATAACATATGAGCAATCGACAAATCGGAACAATAGTACTGATAATAGCCATGATCATCGTGGTTGTTTCAGTACTATTTACTAATAATCTGTCCAGGGAACTGCAGGCGGAAGAGCAGAAGAACATGGATATATGGGCAGAAGCGACGCAGCAACTCATTGATGCGGACGTGGATGCCGATATAGACTTCATCAGTTCGGTCATCGAGAAGAACACCACGATCCCCGTCTATATATGCGATGAAGAAGGAAATATCCTTGCCAGCCGTAATGTGGACAAGAAACAGTTGGAAGCGAACGACAATAAGTTGCTTACGCGCCATCATGGACCTATCGAACTGAAAATCAACGACGAAGTGTCCCAATATATTTATTGGGACGACAGCCGTTTGCTGACGAGTCTGCGCTATGTGCCTTACGCACAGTTTGCGCTCATCTTCATCTTCATCGCTATCGCGGTCATCGTCATGCTGACTGCCCAACGTAGCGAACAAAATCGTCTGTGGGTAGGCTTGTCCAAAGAAACGGCACACCAACTCGGCACACCTATCTCATCCCTCAATGCTTGGCAACAACTGCTGGCAGAGACGTATCCCGCAGATGAATATGTGCCGCAGATGAAGCGCGACATCGAGCGCCTGCAGATGATCGCCGACCGCTTCCAGAAAATCGGTTCGGAACCTGCCTTGCAACCCGAGAACCTCATCCCAGTTATACAAAACGCCGTCAACTACATGCGTGCGCGGACGTCCAGCCGCATCCTCATCGATGATAAATGCCTCAACGGCGTCAACCGCACGGTGCAGCTCAACGCTCCGCTTATGCAGTGGGTCATCGAAAACCTGCTGAAAAACGCCGTAGATGCCATCTCGGGCAAAGGTTCGATCACATTCCAACTGCATGAGAACGAACATGACGTTATGCTGGATATAACCGACACTGGCAAAGGTATCGATGCAAAAGCCCAGCGTCGCATCTTCGAGCCGGGCTTTACATCCAAAGATAGAGGGTGGGGATTAGGACTTCCACTCGCCAAACGTATCGTCGAGCAGTACCATGGAGGCAAACTCATCCTTAAGCATAGCCAAGTGGGCGTCGGTACGACCTTCCGGATCGTTCTTAAAAAACCCGAAAACGGTTGAACCGCTACCTGACATACTCGCATAAAAGGCGCCTGCGTCCAGCAGACGCTTTTTTATTTGCGCAATAATAGGATGCTTCGGAAAAACCGTCGCCTCGAAATCATTCGTCTTACGGTCAAAAGGCTTTGGATTAGGCTTGATCCCGTTATACGCTTCCTTCGTACTCACGCCTTCCTCCGGCTTAATCAGCACGATTCGTGTGCCTTTCAGATCCAAATCTATCGGAGTCAGAATATCGCCTATGCCTTCGGCATAACAAGGCGTGTTATAGATGAAAAACGGACAATCCGCACCTAAAGGTTTCACTTCTTCCGCCAACTGCGCCTTACTCAGCCCCAACTCAAACAACTCATTCAGCGCAAGCGCCATATGTGCCGCATCACTACTGCCGCCGCCTAAACCCGCGCCGAAAGGTATATTCTTCTTGAAGCGCACCGCTACAGCACCGATCTGCGGGTATTTGGCTGCCATCCTGCGGTAACACTTGATAATCAAATTATCCTCCGCCGCACAATCTACCGCAATCCCTTCCTGGCTAAAAGAAATCTGATTCCTGAATTCTGGATTCTGAATTCTTTCTACCTCAAGTTCATCGTGCAGCCCGTAAACAGGCACAAAGATGGTCTCCAGATCATGGTAACCATCCTCGCGCTTGCGTACCACGCGCAGACCCAAATTGATTTTACAGTTAGGATAGAGTATCATTTCGGGTGCAAAGGTACTGCTTTTTTTTGATATACGCAAAAAAAATCGTAAAATATTAATGATACAGGCGCGTGTGCGTACCTACGTGCAGACACGTGCAGTAATCAGAAGATGGAGTAGAGTTTGATGAACCGTACTCAACAAACAAACGCAGGACAAAATCCTGCGCTTGCTGTTTCCAAGTAAAAACATTTGTTTTCATAAATAGGTTAGAGTTTAATGGTAATAGTTACTGATGTTTTCAAATCCGGTGCAAAGGTAGTACATTTTTGTGAACTGTGCAAGAAAAAAGTGTGAATTTTATGTGCAATAAGTGTGAACACCTGGCAGATATATAAGTATTCACAAATATATTGTTCACAAACCACATAAAAGTTCAGCACATCTCTGTATATTCACATTCTGGATCTGCATAGAGTAGAGTAGTACTAATTTTACGAAATGTCGTATATCTCCACAAGTGAGCCATCCGGCAAATACAGCCTATTTACGTACAATTAACTTTCATAACTCGTTGTATTTCAATAGTTATACGTTTTACTTGAAATAAATCAAGGCCACGTTTTAGCGTATTAGCTCTATAGGGGGCAATATACAGCATATTTACTGCATACAAAATATATAAATCGCTGTAAATCTGCATATTATACAATATACCTATAATGCTATAACGTCCTATTTTAACCTATTTATCCTGTGTATATGCCTTCAGACGCTATAGTAGTACTCAAATTGTTCCACGCCCAGAGTATTCACAATTGTGAATTCCTTAAATTGGTGTGCTATTTCACAAAATACAAAAATATTTTACAAAAATGTTTGTATATATTTGTGTATTTCACATTTTTTTTGTACCTTTGCACCCGATTTTAGAACTGATTACTGAAAACTGACTACTGACAACTGAAAACTTCCCATGAACGAACGTGAACGTATAGAAAAGGTGAAAGACACCTTAGGATTAACTGCACGACAATTTGCTGCGGAGATTCGTGTGCAACCCGGAACCATCAGTAATATGATGGCCGGACGCAATAATCCCAGCCTCGAAGTGATGAAACGTATCATGGAGCGCTATCCTACGCTGAATCCGGAATGGCTGATTGCCGGCAGAGGCGACATGTGGCGTACTGTGCCGGGTCAAGAAGCGGGGCTGTTTGACGAATTACCGCCTGATCCCAAGGAAAAAACGGTGCGCGCAGCACAAAAAGAAGAGCCGCAAATCATTGCAACTCCTTCTAAAACGATCAAGAATATCGTCGTGTACTACACGGATGGCACGTACGAGGAATTCTCGTTAACTCGTTAATTGTTACACCAGCGCGATAGCGAGCACCTCGCTTATATCGCGCACGTAGTGTAGTTTCAGGCCTTTGAGGTAAAGAGGCGCTATCTCTGCTACATCCTTTTTATTGTCCTCACAAAGCACAATATCCGTAATACCTGCTCGTTTCGCCGCGAGCAGTTTTTCTTTCACTCCGCCGATAGGCAGCACTTTTCCGCGCAGCGTCATCTCGCCTGTCATAGCGATGCGCGGCTTCACTAAACGCTTGGTAAACGCGCTCACCAGTGCCGTAGTCATCGTGATTCCCGCACTCGGGCCATCCTTAGGAATAGCGCCTTCCGGTACATGTATATGTACCGCGGTTTTCTCGAATACCTCCGGCTTGATGCCTAATTCCTTGGCGTGCGCCTTCACGTAACCCAGCGCTAAGGTTGCCGATTCCTTCATCACATCGCCTAAGTTACCCGTAAGGGTAAGGGTAGGAGCTTTGGCCGTAGAAAGACTCGTCTCGATGAACAGGATCTCACCGCCCACCTGTGTCCAGGCCAGGCCGGTCACCACGCCTACATACTTATTCGTCTCCCATGAATCGCGGCTGAAACGCGCTTGTCCCAGGTAACTGCGCAGGTCGTCCAGCGTCACCGTCACGTTATATTCCTCACCCAACGCCAATTTTGTATCCACTTTGCGGCAGATCGTAGCAATCTGACGCTCGAGCGAACGAACACCCGACTCACGCGTGTAATCATCAATAATATGCGCGAGGATATCCTTCTTGAACTTCAGCTGAGTGCTCTTCAGACCGTGATTCTTTAATTCCTTAGGAATTAAGTGCCGTTTGGCAATCTCTTCTTTCTCTTCCTGCAGATAACCGGTCATCTCGATCAACTCCATTCGGTCAAGAAGCGGTCTTGGAACAGTCTCCAAACTGTTGGCCGTCGCGATAAACAGCACTTTGCTCAAGTCAAAATCAACGTCCAGATAATTATCATGGAAACTGCTATTTTGCTCAGGATCAAGTACTTCCAGCAATGCTGCGGTAGGATCGCCTTTATAATCCGCGCCGATCTTATCGACCTCGTCCAGCACAAACACCGGATTCGAAGTGCCACATTTCTTGATGCTGTCGATGATGCGACCGGGTAGGGCACTCACGTACGTTCTGCGGTGTCCGCGTATCTCCGCTTCGTCGTGCAAACCGCCCAACGACACACGTGCGTACTTGCGTCCCAACGCCTCGGCGACACTCTTTCCCAGACTCGTCTTACCCACACCCGGAGGGCCATACAAGCATAGGATAGGGGACTTAACCGGATTCAATTCCTTCTCTTTTTTGCTGCGAAGCGCCAACTGACGCTGCACAGCCAAGTATTCGACGATTCTTTCCTTCACTTTGTCCAAACCATAGTGATCGCGGTTCAGAATCTCCTGGGCGTGCGGCATGTCGTAATTATCCTCCGAATAAATGCCCCACGGCAACTCCAGCATCGTGTTCAGATAGTCCAGTTGGTTGGAGTAGTCCGGCGAGTACATATGCATATGTTCGAGCCGTTTCAACTCCTTCTCAAACTGCTCACCAACGGCGGCAGACCATTTCTTCTCTTTGGCGCGCTCACGCAGTTCCTGAACGGTTTTCTCGTTGTCATCGTTGGTGCCTAAGTCTTTCTTGATGGTCTCCATCTCTTGCTGCAAGAAATACTCGCGTTGCCGCTGGTCGATTTTCTCGGCCGTACGACGACGCACATCGGCTTTGATGGTCAACTCCTGCAGGTCTTTCTGCAGCAGCGTCAGCAACGCTTCGGCACGCTCCATCATCGAGTGTATCTCCAATAATCCTTGCGCAGCATCGGTCGGCATAGGGTAGATAGAGCATACATAATTAACCATCGTCGGGTCGTTATTGAGGTTCTTGATGGACATCTGAAGCCCGGCAGGCGACTCTTCGCGCTCGTTCAAGATCTTCACAACCGTCTCACGGATACTCTCCGCAACAGCCTTGAACTGCTTGTCGTTCTTGAGCGGAGCATGTTCCTCCATCATGAAAGCCTGAGCCTTCAACTGACCGTCTTGTTCGATGAAATCGGAGGCCTGCACACGATTAAAACTCTCAAAAATGGTCATCATCGTGTCTTTACCCATCTCCGGAACGGGGATGATTTGCAGCACATGTGCCAACACGCCGGTCGTGTACAGATCCTTGGCAGTAGGGTCGGCAGCTTTGTTGTCTTTCTGCGTCAGCAAAAGCAACTGCCGATTGTCTTTGTTGGCAGCTTTAATTAACTTGAGGCTGTTTTTCTTCGAAACCGCAATCGGCAGCAGCACACCCGGAAACAAAACTTTGTTTCGGATAGGCAGCACGTCGTAGTACCGTTTCGCCGTCTCCTCATAGTTCGTCTGATCTATCTGATAATTATCTTCCATAATCTTAATAGGGTTCCTCCGGTTCTTTTTTCGTTTGTTTTCTTCTTCTTTTTTTCTCCTCCTATATAAAATAGGGCTTTCTTCTAAATACGCTATTTTACATAATCACGATTAGGTTTACAAACGTATATTTCTTTACATACATATTTATACAATAATTGTACCATTTATAAAACTCTGCCATTATGTCAGTTTTGCGACCGTCTGATTCGTTCTCGTAGAATTGCCTGTATAAATGTATCTATCTTCAAATACTGCTTTTTTCTATAGACCATCGAACCCGGACGCAAGGTCTTCTCGTACGGTGCTTCTGGATCCGGTTTTTTGAACTGCGCATAAAATCGCTGACGAAAATCCGCATATGCCTCACGCAGTTCCATCACATGTGCACGTTCTTCCTCTGACATCGCTGCCAACTCATCCTCCGTCAACATTGTTTCCTGGTTAAAAGCATAAAAAAGCGCGTTATTAGCGCGTTCTTTGCGGGTTCTTTCCGCGTTCTTAGCCTGTTATTCGGCTTACGTCGGTGTATCCTTTCCCCTCTCTCGTCCCAATTACCTATCCTTCTATCAATTCGACTGCAAAGATACAACAAATTTTTGAATTATGCAAATTTTTTGCCTCAAAAACTGCATAAAAATGACATTTTTCTTGTTTTTTTGCCAAAAAAGCAGTACTTTTGCAGCCAATATCGAAATCGCAGGTTTATGAATGCTATTTTTATTGTGCTGCCTATACTGACGCTGCTGATGTTCGACTTGGGATTGACGCTCAAGCCGGCAGATTTCAAGCTTATTGCGCAACGTCCGAAGCCCGTTCTGGTCGGTCTTTTCGGGCAGATTGTGCTGTTGCCGCTGATTGCTTGGGGCATTGTGCAGTTGCCCGTTTTCCATAGTCAGTTATCGGCGCTGTTTATTATCGGCATTATGCTGGTTGCGTGCAGTCCCGGCGGCAGCTCGAGCAATGTGTTCTCAATGCTGGCGAAAGGCGATGTGGCGCTGTCTGTCACTTTGACCGCCTGCAGCAGCCTGATCACGCTTTTCACCTTACCGCTGATCATGGCTTGGGTGACGCAAAGCGTGCAGATGTCGGATGTCAGCATTCAATTACCGATCGGAAACTTGCTGATTCAGAACATAGTTCTGATGGTAATCCCTATTGCGGTTGGTTTTACAGTGAATATGTTCCGCGAGAAAGCGGCAGAAAAGATCCATAATGTGCTCAAACGCATCGCCCTGCCGGCACTTGTTCTCTTGGTGACGGTTTTCTTCTTTCAGCACAAACAGACTATTGTTGAGGAGTTTGCATCGTTAGGCCTGACGATGACTATACTTATTCTGGCGTGTACAGGCTGCGGAGCCCTACTCTCTTGGTTGCTGCGTCTGACCGCCAAAGAACGCCGCACGTTAGTCATCGAAATCGGCATGCAGAACGCGGCACAAGCCATTACGATTGCTTGCAGCCCGTTGATTTTCAATAACGAAGTTATTGCCATCCCGGCCATCATCTACGCCCTGATGATGAATCTGATTTTGTTGGCGTATGTGGGGCTGACTAAACTGCAGAAATAAGGCATGAAACCGACTGTGGAATATATCCAGACACATTTTGACGCCTATAACCGGCAGTTTTTCGGCGGGGCTTTACCTACCCTGCCGATCAAACTGAGCCACGCCAAGGGATTTTTAGGCAAGGTGACGTTTGTGCGTAAGCGTCAGGGCTGGTTCGGCGGATACAGGAACGAAGATTTCGTACTGCGCATCAATGTGCGGATAGACCTGCCGGAAGAGCTGGTACAGGACACCATTCTGCACGAGATGATTCACTATTATATCGCCGTCAATCAACTCCGCGACACTTCCACGCACGGTCGTCTATTCCGTGCCGAGATGGCGCGTATCAACGCGGAGGGACATCGGCACATCACTATTTCGCATCGTCTGAACGAAGAACAACGCGCGCAAGCACGCGTTCATAAGCAACGTGTGGTGGCTGTCGTGCATTTTACCGATGGAAAGACAGGCATTAAAGTCGTGCCGAAACAGGAAAAGCATATACGCTATTGGAACAAGATGGCGCCTCGCCGTTTCTCGATTGAGCGGATTGAGTGGTACTTGTCAGACGACCCCTATTTCGCCCAATTTCCGTCCTCTGTAGCGATGAAGATTTACTTGGTAAAAGAGCCGGAAGATATCCCGCTCAGTTTTACGACTGTGCTCCCCTTCGGGTAACCAAAAAGGCGAGGCTTAGTGCCCCGCCTTGATGGAATAGAAGGGATATGCCCTACTCTATGTTAGTTGTTCAGCAGACTGACGATAGCGTTTGCGTCAGCGCAGAACAATCTTCTACGTTATTTTCTCTTTCCGCCGGTAAAAAGGGATAGGACGGACTTCCCTACTTTGCGTTCAAGGCCTTGCTTCGTAGTCGGGATGCCGGTCTTTTGGGCTACCTTAGCCTTCAAGCCACTTATACCGACTGCACGTTTAAGCGAAAATGATAGTCCTTTCATAGTCTTCCTTTTAACGAACCGTATATTCTTTTTTGAGATATTCCGTATTCGGCACAGCGCTGACAGCCTCTAACCAAACATAGTTGTTGTAGCGTACGCGTTCGTTTTGATAGCCCATATAAATCGTGCGGTTGCCTTTGGTCGGAATACGCCCGTTACAAGACTGCGTGCCCATCGTCGAATAATCAATGCTATACTGCAATTTGGCGGGATTGGCTCCGTCTTGGAATTTCTTTGCTTGAGCTGCGCTATAGAATACATACATATTGATGTATGCTTCTTCCTCGCGAGGCGGTTGGTTCTCTCCCAAGAGTAATTCAAAGAGGCTGGATCCGTGCGAAGAATTCCGCTCATAAAGAGGGATTCCAAGGAACTTCACTTTCTTGTACGATTTCGCCAGATTATCGCTAAAATGGCCATCCGACGAGCGGCTTCCCTCGTTCGTAGAAATACGCAGCGAATACATCACATCTTTAGCGCCTGCGGGAACTTGTATGGCAACTATCGCGCGGTCAGAATTTGATGTGCTGGAGAAAGTAGCCTTGAGTTGACTGCGAAGCGTGAATTTGCGCGGTTCCTCAAAGAGGTTTTGCATCTTAATACCGGGGATGGCTTTTACGCGGAAATCTCCTTTCTGTCCTTCGACTTCTTTGGTCTCAACGGTTTTTGTTTCAAATGCACGGTTGATGGAGTTGGGTTTGAAAGAGATGTTGATGTTCGCATATTGGCGGCCTTTCGGGTTAATCTCCACTAAATAAACTGCGGCAAATTGGATAGAAACGGAGTCTTTTATGAGTTTCTTTCCCGCATACGATTTAAGAAGTTGATGGCTATTGGTATTATATATACGGACATCAATCGGCCTCTCGGCTTCAATCTGCAACATCATTTTATCGCCTCGCTCAAGATATACCGGATATTCCTGGGCTTCAGAGAGCAGTTCTTCCGGTTTTTGGATCAAGGCATGAGGTGCGTTGCACACGTTCTGCTGAATGGCATAAGGGATGGCCTTGCGTACATCGCGAATAAGCGAATCCACTTGACGTGCAGTGGCGTATTCCGCAGAATCAAGTTCTTTTGCGTTGTAATTGAGAGATAGCTCTTCAGACAAACGCTGCAGTTCTTCCACACCTTGTTGCGTAGCGTATTGCTGCGGGTCTTCCAATTTTCGTTGCAACACCTCCACTTGTTGGATTGTCTTTTGACATTCTGCACGGAAGGAATAGTCCTCCTGCGGAGCAGATTGCTCTTCGGAAGATTGCTCCTTGTTGCCCCCACAACTTACCAGCGCAAAAGCGCAGAGAGATAAAATAAAGAGTTTTGTTTTCATGCTAATATGTATTAAAATTTCTGCTCTATTCGGCGAAGATTAGCTTCGTATTTCTCAATGTCGGCCTTCATAGCATAGGAATCCGGGAACATCTGTCGCATTTTGTTGATTTGCTCTTTGGTCAGACACAGCACTTCATAAACTGCATCGCGTTCTCCTTTCTTGCGGTCTATCTTCTCTTGGAGCGCTTTTTTCTCCGAGAAATTAAAGAACCCTGCGTCTTTCTGTTCTGCTTTCAGTTTGGTTAATAGAGCATCTTCCTCATCAAACTGTTCCTGCAAGCGCTTGCATTCGTTGTCCAATGCATCTTGCATATCGCAGTACGCCGCAATATCACAAAGTTTATTGCTATGATTTATCCAATCCGCCAATAGTCCCGCGGCAGATGTCAGAGATTGTGTAAGTCCCGTCAGGGCATTTAATTTATTGATGCCGACTGCGGACTTTGCCGCGGACTTCAGACCATTTGAGAGTTCATTGAGCTTATCCGTATCAATCTTATACCCGCGAGCAAGGTACATCTTCATCTTCTGCTCCTTATATCGATCTATAAGTTGAGAGCGATAACGCGAGAGCATACCGTTATAAAGAATGGATTTACCTAATAATTCTGCGTTCTCATCGAAGGTCTCAAAGAGCATCTCTATCGTCTTATAGAATTCATCTTCCTTTTGGCTTAATACCTTCTTGTCTCCGAGCCATGTAAAGAGTTTCTTAAGGTATCCTTTTTGCATTTCAGGCGACTCAAAAACATTCTTTACCACAACATCAGCTACACTTGCTGTACCTGCGCTGGATAAAGCCATTGCTGTTTTGGTAACAGCATCAGACAACATTTCTCCGGCTTGTGTGAGGAGTTTGACTGACTCCTGTTGACTCTTTTTCTGAGCACACTTCAGGTTGGCTTCCAACATAAAGAAGTAGTTTTGTATCATTGATGCAAATGCCTCTTTGATATTCGCTAATTCTTGAGAATTTGTGGAAGTCTTTGCCGCCTTATCCAGACAAAGGATCATATTATCCAATGCCATGCCTGTCATGGAAGGTGATTGAACATATTTGAGCATCTGCAGTTGCGACTGCAAAGTCTGCATCAGAGCCGGTGTCGTGTCTTTTCCAAGTTCTGTAAGCCATGTTTTCATGCCTTCCATAGTGCTGACAACCAACTTGGCATCACGGATGAAATAGCCGGACTCTTCAGCTTCTTTTTGACGCTGTAGTTCTTGCTTTTCCGCTAATTTCGCAGCCTTCTCTACTGCGCGTTCTGCAGATCGTTTGGCGGCTTGTTCAGCAGCGCCTTTGGCAGTATCTACTACGGATTCAGCAGTCTTTGCTGCAGCATCAACAATGGAGTTTCCTACCTTAGAGGCTGCTTTTTTTACTTTATCAAGAAGAGTACTCATAAAAATATGATTTTAATTAGTATATCCTTCGTAGCCGATATCCTTTATCTTTAATTCGGGGACATCAGGGTTACCTTCCAAGCCTAAGATTTCTCTGTTAATAACTTCTGCTACGTCACGTGCTATCTTTATAGCTCTCATGTCCCAACATGTAACGCTCCATGCAACGCGAAGAGATGGTGCATTCACTTTTTTATTTAGGTGTCTTGCAAAGAAAGCGGGGTTATTGCTTCCATAATACACTTGATTATCGGTATACAAGGAATATTGATGGCGCAGCATATCAGAGATTGATTGATAAAACACTTTATATGTAGTAGTGTCATTTAATACAACATCAGGGTCGCTATAAGAACAATTACCTTTCTTAAGACCGAAATGAAAATGAAATTGAGTAGGACAGATTGGTTCTTGATGCCCCTGAGATGGGAGTAAAGTAAATACCCAACTATCTTCGGAATCTGCCAAACGGTTCATATCTGCCATAAATTCCTCATTACCGGGAATATTCAATTCTGGTTTATATGAATAATAAGACAAATACGGACGTGTTTGCCCCAATTCGCGAGAGATATAGTTGAATCCGCCTATCATAGCTAAATAATAACTCCACCACCCCATTACTGGATCTACGATATTACTTGGGGAGAAAATAGTCACTTTACTACCTCTATCAATACATTGTCCGTAGACTGTATTTAATGTATAATATTCGACAGCTAATCTATCTTGAGGATGTTCATTTATTTGTTGCATAATTGCTGTATTCGTCATGCGACAATGAGCATCATGTCTTACGGCATCAAAAATTTCGTCTTCTTTTAATCCTAATCTTGATTGAATTTCTGCAACACTTACAAACTTAGGAGCTATTTGGAAACCGGTAGGCCTATCTAATTTCCTTTCAAAAGCCAAATGGAGCGTTTCGATATTTTGTTGGATTTGAATAGCTTGTTGTTCTTCTTCCATCGCGCCAATAAATCCGCTGGATATAATACCAGCAGGAATAGCGAATATAGCCACACCCAGCAAACCAATCACATTCGCTATTACTCGTCCCAAAAACGTTATAGGTTTAGGTGGAGCCATTTCTCCCGGATCTTGGATACATTTTACAAATGTCCACAACATAGATGTCGGGAAATGCCGATAGACGGTTGGCTGGGCAAAATGTTCAGCAAGATACAGTATAAACGACAGCACCAACAATAATACAAGCATCAATTCGAATGTCACCAGGAGTTGGCTTTTGGTCTTGGAGAATGCCTGCTGTAAGAGATAGAACGGATTCCTGTCTGTGTGATGCTGTGCTACAACATAATTGTTTTCTGCTCCCTCATCTGCAACCGCAGCAACTTCTTGATTTTGAGTGCTGATTAATACGATACTATCACTAACGACTTGTCGTTGACCGTCGGACTTAGAACCACATGATACAAATAACGTAAATAGTACAACCAGTAAAATGGCTATGAATAGATTTCCTTTTTTCATAGTGCTAAAATTATTTTTGTAAGCAAGGGAGCAGCCAAGTTCCCTTGCCCATAACTGTCATTTCTTACGTGTGACAGTACGAGTGATTCTTGTTGTTTTACCTCCGGAGATTGTACGCGTTGTTTTAGTAGTTGTGTTGCCACTTTTGCGCACAGTCGTGACTCTACGTGTTACAGTTGCCATAATAATTAAAATTTTAGGGTTAATTATTTCAGTTTTCGTTTATTCATTACATGTTCCCGCCATTTGTCGCTGATAGCAGAGTTCCCGTCCACATTCAACGGATATTTGCCGAGTGCAATACAGATTCCTTCGATACATTCAACCAATAACGGTTCGTCGGCAAACGATATCCACTCGTAATAACATTGCCGCAGGATTTCTGATACTTGCTCTTCTTTGGCTTTATCGTATTTTTCTCCAATGCATAGTCCATAGATAGTGTGGCGAATGGTAGAAATGTGCACATTGCCGGTAGTGTGCTGACTATACCGATGGCGACCATTATTACTCTTCCCGAAATAGAGCGCGCAATAGGTTTTGCCGTCTATCACACACTTGTCTACCTGCTTGAGCAAGACTGCGAGTTTTTCATCCTGCTTGGCAAAATCACGAATAATTTTCAGGACAGGCGAGTTCTCAGGAAACCACCAGCGGTAGAGAATAGCTTCATGCGGAACAACACTTGGCTTTGCAGAACCGACATGAAACCGATTCGGTAGCATTTCATTTATGACATGCCGAACGATATTTGAACATTGCTCAGTCAATAACTGTTTATATGACGTCTGATTTTTCATTTTAGTAATCAGGTGGATGATCAAACCCGCCTGCCTTGGTAGCAATTACTTGCCGTACTTTGCTTTGAGGCTCTCCATATCGGCCTTTGTAGCCTGCTTTGGAATGTCTTTCAGCTTAGCCAAAGTCATCTCGTCCAATGCGAGAACCCAATCATCGATAGAAGCGACCTGTACTTTCAAGCCAAAACGCTCCATCATCTCCTTCTCAAAACCGCCAACGGTCTTCATGCCTTTGCACTCATACGAACCGGTTTCCTTAGCGATGTCAGCTACTTTCTCTGAACCTTTCAGACGTTTGTTACCTTGGTAAACACGCAATGTGCCTCCGAACTCCTCTTTGAATCGCTCGCAAAGCGTCGATACCAAAAGACGGCCATCTACTTTAATTTCCATAATACTAAATTTATTGTTAGTTATTTATGCCCACGACTTAAGAACCGCAGGCGTTGTCCTTTATTTCCAAACACCTTTCTTACAACCGCTCTTCTCGCACTCGGCGTTAAAGGACGCAAGTGTCTTTTCATCACTGGAACTGCTGGTATAATAGCGACTACCGTCTTTTTCCGTATAGCAAACTTGTGCATAAAGGCCGAAAACGGTATCGAATTCTTTCTCCAGGCTCTTGATTTTCTTGTTACCGCTGATGGAGATATCGCCTCCTGAATCTGCACGACGTACAGAAGCTAAAGTCTTGTCAGGATCAATACCAGAGATACGCTCGCCTTTAGCAACTGCCTGGCGCGCATAGCTATAACAGATCTTTAGACGCAAATATGGGAATTTCTTGTTGAATTCCTTCATCAGCGTACCAATTTTCTTGTTACCAGTTACGGATAATTCGGCTGCTGTGGTCTTTGCTGGAGCCGTTTTCTTGGCTACCGGTTTTGCTGCCACTTTAGCAACAGGCTTGGCTGTCGCCTTCTTTGGAGTCGCTTTAGCGGTTGTTTTCTTTGCTGCAGTTTTTGCCGCGGCTTTCTTTGCTGCAGCAGCCTTTTTCGCAGCTGCTTTGCGAGCTTTTGCCATGCGTTCAGCGATTGCTTTGCCTTCTTTGGTACGTTTATCAACCGTACCATCAGCATTTTTCTTTACTGCCATGATAGTATTAATTTAATTGGTTAAAGATTATGATAGTTAGACATGCATTCGTTACTCGAATTTATGGTTTTGAGAATTTTAGCAAATAATACTTATAGTCCTGCCCATCAGTATAATCCTTCAAGTCGATCCATTTAAACTCTGCTTTCTCGCCTCGCTCATCGCAAACGATTTGTCCTCTATCGTGAGCAGGATACGAGCCACCCAAGAAATCCAACTTCTCTTGCTCTGTATCAGAGTTCCTCGGGCTGTATCGCTTAACTTGCTTATCAGGATCAAAGTCATATACTACGACACTACATGTTTCATTGAAGTGAGCCTTCTCAACTAACTGGTGACAGAAAACAGCATCAGCTTTGAATTCCTCCAAATGGTCAACCACATTCCAACCTGTTGTGCGGTTATATATCCACTTCAATTCCGCTGCATACATTTCAGAATAATCCTTTTTGTATATCAGCAGGTCTATTTCTATTTTCTTGAAATCGGTCTTCTTAAAATCATTTGAGTCCGTAGCCTTCATCCGTTTCTTAAGAATAGGCTTCAAGTGCTCATCATTAACACTTGTCTCCATTTCTACGACATATCCTTCTTTCTCAAACGGCAAAAAATGGGCATATAATCTGCCTTGAAAGTTTTGCTCCTTGTTGTTTGTGTTGTGCACATTATTCAAGCACCTCACTATTTCCTGACAAAAGTTAACCATGATATTATCTGTATGTTGGTAAGCAAGGGAGCGATCAAACTCCCCTGCCCTGTTTGGAGACCGATTAACGACCAGCAGCAGCAATAGTGATGCTGTTGTCAGCGAGCTCGGTGTCCTTTGCATTAGCAACCTGAACGCCGATACCATACATCTCAGCAATCTTCTTCTCGAAGTTACCTACCTGCATGTTACCTACTACTTTCAGTTCACCACCTTTTGCGCCTTCAGCACGGATAGAAGCCAATGTAGCTTCTTCATCAGCAAAAGCACCTTTGCAGGTAGCACTTTTGTACACGCGCAGCGTTGCGCCGAATGCTTTCTTGAAATCAGCCTTCAAGGTTTTAACCTTCATGTTGCCTTTTAATGCAATTTCTGCCATAACAGTAAAAATTTAAAGTTAATAAATGATCATTTATTGCCCGCAACTTAAGGACTGCGAGCGGTGTCCTGTTATTTTCCGGAGAACGCCTTCTTGATCTTTGTCCACACGCTACCTTTTGCTTTGCGGGCTTTTGCCATGCGCTCAGCGATAGCTTTGCCTTCTTTGGTACGTTTGTCGACTGTTCCGTCGGCATTCTTCTTTACTTTTGTTGCCATAATAGTATAATTTAATGTATTATTATTCCAATACAATGAATTCTGTGCGGCGGTTTTCTGGAGCCATTGGGTTTTCCGGATTCTTTAATTCCGAGGAACCTTTACCAACAGCCTCCAAACGTGAAGCATCAATACCTTCATGCTCTATGAGAAAAGCGACAGCGGCTTGTGCGCGAGCTTCGCTCAACTTTTGATTGAAAGCCGCATCACCTTCTGCAGATGTGTGACCTTCGAGCAACAAACGAACCTCAGGGTTCTTTTGCATTACCTTAGCCAGATCATGCAGCACAAACTTGGCACTTTCACTCAAGTCAGCCTTGCCTTGCACGAACTCAGCAGCGTTGAAGTTCTTCTCGATCTCTTCAATCTCCTGAATATAAAGGGTATCGTGAACGACAACCACTTTCTCTACCTCTACGATCTGCGGTTCCTGCTTGTTGCAGCCACGCATAAGCAGCAGAATAATCAGAATAGCGATAATCAGCAAGGCTGCTAACAGGATCCACAACCATTTGTTGGATTTCTTGCCGGGTTTAGGAGGCACATAGCCGTTCAGGTACTCCAGACGATAACCGCCTTTTGCGCCAAAGCCTTTATCAGCTGCTTCAAACTTAGCGATCTCGATGTCATACATCTTAGCATGGCTTACGATTTTGTCGAAGTTCTCCTTCGGCCATAACTTAAGAAGAATGAGCTCAGTACCATCTTGCAGATGGAGAATCTCGTCTTTCTCCGCGAACCAAAGGCCTTGGTTGCTCTCGTTTTTCTTTTTCCACTCAGCAGGCGTGCAGAATAACGAATTCCAGGATCCTCCATCTTGCAACTCCAACGGGAAAGCTTTCTCCAAGTCGGCTTTCGTGGCGTGCGGGTACATTACTAAATAGGCATTAACGATGCCTAATACGGTGCGGTTTTGCGCTTTACCGTAAACGCGAACTTTATTTGGCATAATTTCTATAATTTGAGGATTATTACTTACTTTCTCCGCGTGCAGCCTGACCGATAGTCAGCTTGTTATCTACGCATTCTTTTCCTTTAGGATCCTTGATTTGAACAGTCAAACCGAACATCTGGTCAAACAGTTTCTCCGCCTCACCCACCTTCATCGAAGCTTTGATCTTCAGTTCGTCGTAACTCTTAGTTGTTACATCCTTAGTGGTCTTCTTGTTCAATGCAGCAAGAGTCATCTCCGGATCAGCGAGTTGAGTGCCTTTGTAAATGCACAATGTTGCACCGAAAGTCTTTTTGAAATCGGCACAGATGGTTTTAACTTTTTTGTTTGGAGCCACTGAGAACTCAGTGTTGGTGAAGTGGTCCTTAATGTTGTTTAAAAGTCCCATAATGATAAATGATTTTAAAGGTTAATATTATTTTGTTTTAACAACTCCGTTTTCGGGCACAAAGGTACAGCTTTTTGTGCAATAACGCAAAGTCCTTTTTGGTCCTTTTTGTGTATAGGGTTTGCATATGTCCGCGTTTTGTAGTACTTTTGCAGCACTTTTTAGCAAGTGTCCACGCACAAAAAAGCACGAACGATTTTTTGTCCATGCCTTGAGGTCTTAGGAATACCTGTAAATACCGACAAGAAACGCCCGTGCTATGCAAGGACGCTTGCTTTATTTGTTCTAAGTACTTACACGGTTTGAAGTTTCCTAAGTTTCAAGGCGTGTCGAACAAATAGCAAACGCTATTAATATATGTCTATGCGCGGGTTTAAACCTTTGCGGGTGCAAAGGTAGGAAAAATTTCTGATATACGCAAATAATTTATGAATTATTCGCGTTTTTTATGGTTCTGAAAGCAGTTTATTGATAAATTCGGTCGTTTCTGTAGTCCAAATGGTGTATATTTGGGTACGTCGAAGTTCATCATCCGGGTATAGGTTCATCAACGAGTCGCGGACTTGCCATCCATCTTGTGCTATAGTTGATACCGCTCCTATCCTATCTATAACAGACGGATTTGCATCTGCTGCTACTTGTAAGTCCGCGTGGTGTTTGGTTAGGGCAGTCTGCAAGCGATCTTGGAATAATTGCTCTTCTTGTTCTGTAGCTTGACGTTCGCTATAAGCGGAATAGAAGATCCAGGAGGCTATTCCTAATAAACAGACAGATAACAAAATAGGGATTACTCGAAGAATTCTGCGAAATATTGCATACCGATGCGGGTAAATCTTCTGTCTCAGTTCTTTCGCGCGCGCGTTCTCCTTAATAATATCATCAATGGAAGCGTGTATGCTATCATCTGTCTCGCTCAGACCGAAATCAATGAGTTTGACATTGTTTCCATTATTGGTGATTAGAATATTATCTCCCTTAAGATCGCGATGCGTTAGTTGGTGAGCATGCAGGTAATCCACAGCTTCCCGGAGTTGTTGGGCAACGCGTTCACGCTTTTTCCACGAAGGTTTAGTAGAGAGCCATTGAGTGAGCGTTTGACCTTCGATATATTCCTGAATGATGCACTCCCCTAACCCATCAACGGGTTCCAAAGAATAAGTGGTTGCTATGTTTGGATGAGACAAAGCGATGCCTATACGAAACTCGCGTTGCAGCATTTGGCGGTACTCCGTGAGTTCACGATGTTCGGGACGTAAAGCTTTTATCAAAAAACGCCTATCGTAGCGCACTCCGCTATAAATAAGGCAGGTCTTCCGCTCCTGCAGAAGTGTAAGATCGGACCATTCAGTATTCCATGTGTCGGAAGAAATGAAACCTGACGAGCTTGGACTGCTATATTCTGCGGACATAAGTAAGACCGTGACGTTTGCCGGCTACGTAAGTTTTAGGGGATTGACCCATTTGAATTAAGTTGTCCAAGTACATAGGACGGTTGACGAGAAAACAAACCGCGCTACATGTATCGCCTACATGCAATTTACTATTCTCTGCTTCAATAATCGTGAAGCGATTGTTTCCGTCATTGCGCAAAACAGCCCTTCTATTCGGTCGCCAGGCTACTTCGATAGAATCGCCTGTTTGTAGTTCATCAGCACGTATTCCTTCACCGGAGAATGTTTCGCTCTCTATATCTTGACGATCCGCAATCGACTCTATATACTCTTCCCAAGAAGCGTAGCCCAATACACGGCAAAGGATGGTAAGTGTTGTATGACGCGGTGTTTGCGCGCCGTCAATATAGCCCCATAAACGCTTTAACGTGGTAGGAGAGAGATACTCATGACACACCTCCCAGATGCGCAGATTGAGCCAATCGAAGTCAGCCGGTGTGCGCATCGTACGCCCCATAAGACGCTCTATATCAGCGCGCAGAGATACTATTTCAGGAGATTGTTTTGTCATTGGTATTGTATTTTTTTTGTAGAGTATAGCGGATTATTTATCATTTTCAAGAGGCAAGGCCGGTAATTCGAAGCGGTCGAAGTCGGATTCGAAAAGGCGATCTTGGATGACGCGATATTTCTCAAACTCTGATTCGGCAAACGATTGTGCGAACTCGTGTGAGACAGAACCTGCGTCTGTCAATATCCGGTCGTCACTTGCTTCAAGGATGATGTCGATACGCTTCGCCCAATCTTCCATTGTCATCGGGATGTGCCGTTTCGCCATACGTTCCGCGGCATCCAAGACGGAGTTGACCAGCCGTCCCATGTCTTCCAACTCCTCTTCGTTGAGGTAGTTTTTCGCTATGCTGACGTCCGGTTTGACAATCTTTCCGTGTGGCGCATTTTCCCATGTGGTCAGCCCCATGTGTTCTTTCTCCGCATTAGCACGCGAGACAATCAGTTCTGCAGCCGTTTGTCCATGGACAGCATAGTGCATCTTGTTCTGCACTTTAGCAAAGAACTCGCGCGTGGTAGGTGCGTCTCGGTTGTAATCGATTGCCGTTGCGTATATATCCGTGAGTTTTTGATAGAATCGTCGTTCGGAGAGCCGAATCTCACGAATCTCAGCCAGCAGGTGCTCGAAGTAATCCTCGCTAATAAACGCTCCGTTCTCCAT
Source organism: Paludibacteraceae bacterium (assembly GCA_024692565.1). Lineage (GTDB taxonomy): Bacteria > Bacteroidota > Bacteroidia > Bacteroidales > Paludibacteraceae > Colicola. The sequence goes on along the minus strand of JAILMN010000004.1, from coordinate 2,478 downwards.
GCGCTTGCGGTCGATAACATAGCCCCGAATAGCAAATTGACGCAGCACGGCAGTACACCATTGACGGAATTGTGTCGCACGACGCGAATTAACGCGGTAGCCGACAGAGATGATGGCATCTAATTTGTAGAACTGAACTTGGCGCGTGACTTGTCTATTGCCTTCATTTTGAACTACCGAAATTTTCTCGGTAGTTGCTTCTTGTTGTAATTCTCCGCTTTCGTAAATATTTTTCAGGTGTACGCCAATATTATCCGTTGAGCAATCAAAAAGCATGGACATCGCTTTTTGTGTTGCCCAAATAGACTCGTCTTTGTAAAAGACTTGAACGCCTTCGGCTTTATCTTCGGCTTGGAATATTAGAAACTCTGCCGTTGAATTACGTATTTGCAGTTGCTTTGACATATGTTAAATACCTTTGCGGCTGCAAAGGTACAAAAAAAAATTGACATATGCAAAAAAAATCTGCACTTTTGATGCAGATTTTTGAGTTAAGAAGCGATTTTTAGTCTATATACGTTACATAGCTGCCGCGGACACATTTCCAACGACCGTCGTTGAGAAGCGAAACATCGTCGCCATAAACGCCGTCGAGCTTATCGCCGTCTTGGTTGCAGGCATACCAGTACTTGCCTTGCTTGATCAGGAAACAGCCGTTCCAGAACATATACGGGCTTTCTTGGGAATAACACTCTACTTTCCGACCGGAACAATGGTATATATCCCAATACCCGGAGCCGCGCTGTAAGGTCACATAGCCGAAGGGGAAATAGTATATATCTTTGCCGTAGATGCCGCTTACAAGGTCGCCATTCTCGTCCGCCATATACCATGTGCCGCTGCGTTTTACGCGGTAGTAGCCGTTGTACAGCAGGTTGATCTCATCGCCGTAGAGGATCGATGACGAACCGCGATAGACATACGTCGTGCGACCGGATTTCTTTACATAACAGCCGTTCCACAGATCTTGGTAATTATCCGTGCAGAAAACGGCCTTGCGCGTGGTTACTTCATGACCGGAGTCCTCAAACCACAGGTCATACTTGTCATTTACTACATACTGCGCTTGCGTAGTCATGCAAGCCGTCAGCGCCAACAAAAAGAGATAAAACCGTTTCATAAGGCCGTATATTTTAAGCGTTAAACAATCTGTTTGGTGGGTATCTGCAAATACTGTGCCATTTTACCAGATAGCCTGTATCAGGGCAACCGTCATCAGTCCGCAAGCAACGAGTTTGATAATTGTTCCGAAGAGGATTCCGATAAAACTACCCCAACCTGCTTTGATGGCTTGCTCCAGTTGTTTGCCGGCAAAGAGTTCGCCTATGATTGCGCCTACCAGCGGACCAATGATGACCCCTATTGCGCCGAAGAAAAGTCCTACAAAAACGCCGATGGTTGAGCCCCACGCGCCCCACTTAGTGCCGCCGAATTGCTTGGTTCCCCACGCCGGAACGATATAATCCAGCGCCGAGACAACAATCACGACGATGCCCCAGATAAGCAGGAATTTCCAACTGAAATCCACGCGTTCTGTAGCTTGTGCGACCCACAGACCGGCATAGGCTATCGGCGTGCCGGGAAGACCCGGCACTATGCAACCGATAATACCTATCAGCATCAAAACAAATGCTATGACAAGAAGCAATATATCCATGTGTTATGCTTTTGCTGCCAAAGGCGATGGGGTTGCATATACGCGTGCAGCGAGTTCCTGGTCAAGGACATAAAGCCCGTAGGAATTGCCGTCCAGCATCTTCAGTTTGTTGATGATATCCACGGCATTCTCTTCTTCCTCTACCTGCTCGTCGATGAACCATTGGAGACGGCTCTGAGCGGCAAAATCTTTCTCATCTACGGCAATCTGCATAAGATTGTTGATGAGCGAAGTTACATGTTGCTCATGCTTGTAAGTATGCTCAAAAGCAGCAAGCGGAGATGCCCATTCTGTTTCCACCGCATCAATCGCCTTCAGCAGCACACGGCCACCACGGCTGATGAGGTAGTTGTAGAAAATCTGCGCGTGGTCTTGCTCCTCCTTGAATTGGATAGCAAACCAGTTAGCCATGCCCGCTAAACCTTTGTCTTGACAATAAGCTGACATACTGAGGTATAAATATGCCGACCACATCTCGGCATTGATTTGGGCGTTAATAGCGTCCTCTAAACGTTTGGAAATCATAATGATAATGTTTGAAGTTTAATGTTTGTAATTATATACTAAGGGTGAGAAGTGCCTGCCAGGAGTCTTCTTTGACATCCTTTTTCTGATGAATGGCTTTACTCAGTGGAATGAGGACAATATCATCATTCTGGATACCGACCATAACATTACGCTGCCCGTCCAGCAAAGCTTGCACTGCAGCCACCCCCATGCGGGATGCCAATATACGGTCATAGGCGGAAGGACTTCCGCCGCGTTGTAAATGGCCAAGGACAGTAACGCGGGTGGAGAATTCCGGATGAATCTTCTCAATC